>JAICIH010000086.1 GCA_025924475.1 Bryobacteraceae bacterium | reverse complement strand
CGGAGTGGAGGACGATCTCCAGAGTCTTCCAGTCGAAAGTAACAGAATTCCACTCTCGTTAAAGCCGTTCGAGGTGGTTACAATCCGAGTCGTCGCCAACAATTAGGCTCGGCAGAGCTCTATGCCACCCTTAATCTTCGCTTTGGTCCCGTGAAGTTGGATCCGGCGAATAACGCGGCGGCTCTCCAGGAGTTGGATCGCGCGGTGGACCTTAAACCAAATTCTGTTTCTGCCCGAACATTGCGTGGAAAATTACTTCTGGAAAGCGGGCGCTTGCAGCGAGCGGCGAGGATTTGGAACGCGCCATGCATCGAAACCCGGATTCTCGCGCGGCCTTGTATAAGGGAGAGCGAGGCGGTTGTGCATTTCACGATGTCGAAGAATTCTATTCGGGCGGCATGTTGTTCGGGAACGATCCGGAAATTCCGAGCGCCTAGGTGTGACAGTAGATCCGCTTCTAGCGATCAGTGCGGAGGCCGGGTTCTTCAGCTGGTAGTTGTACGGACACGTGACGATCATCGTCGTTGTGCATCCAGCAGTGGTAGTGCATGGCGCGCGCCAATCTCTCACGAGTGCTCAGTTCTTATTTCTGGAATGGATACTTTACACCACTGTTACATCATCGCGACAACAACGCGGGCCTCGTTCACCTAACATGGGCAGTTGGTAAAGCGCCACCTAGCGCTTCTTCAAACCGCACTTTTATTATGCGGGTCGAGGTATTCGAAACGTCAGTCGATTCGGAACAAATCGCGTGCACGTTAATAAGTGATTCCGATCTCGTCGAGCGCGTCCTTTCCGGCGATACGGAGCTGTTTGGTTGCCTGGTTCGACGATACAACCGACGTCTGTGGCTGGCAGCGAGCAGCATACTTCAGGGCGAACAAGAGGTCGAAGATGTAATACAAGAGGCATGCCTTCGGGCTTATGGTCGTTTGCCTCAGTTCGCATGGCGCTCGAGTTTTCCAGCCTGGCTAACGAGAATCGCTATTGATGTGGCGAGACGTAAGGTGAGGGATCACTCTAAGGAGACCGAAATGGACGCAATGTTAGCGTCATTGTGGAAGCCCCTTTGCGTCGGCCAAACAGCGGAGCAGGTGGCGCTGACAAGCGAAGCACGGCGTGTTCTGAGAGAGGCGATCAACTGTTTGCCTCGAGAACTGCGAACGGTCTTTATCAGATACTTTCTCGATAACTCCACCATAGTGGAGATTTCGGGGCGTCTCGAGATTAGTTGGGACCTCGCCAGGGTCAGGTTACTGCAGGCCCGGCGCGCCGTCCAACATAACCTCTACAGGATCGCGCGGGCGACAAGTTCGACCGCATTCCAATTGGTTGAACCATGGAATTGCGTCACTGCTGATGCGCGATCGAGAATTAAAAAGTGTGATGAGGACAGATGACAGGGGATGACGGTGCGAGTCGTTATTAAAACTCGTGCTTCGACTGCCGAGTCAGCTTTCGATTCACCCAATAAATGCTTACTCCCACCGCGGCCGCAGCAGCAGTGTCACGTGCTTCGCGTAAGGTGCTGGCCGACAACAACCATAAGGCGAGCGCCATGCCTGCGGCGGCGACAACAATTCCTGCGGGCATCAGGAACGCGGCTGGGGGAGCAGTCACCCGGCGCCGGAGGACTGGGACGGCAGTGCAAGTAACAAAGTAAGTCACTAGTCGTGAAAGCGTACTCAGGGTAAGCAAGTAGATGAATGTTCCCGAGAGTGTGAGCACGAGCATGATAACGGCAGTCAAGAGTATCGAAGCAACCGGAGTACGATGGCGCGGGTGAATGACGGCAAGTCCGGCAGGCAACTCGCCGTATTCCGCCATAGCGAAAACCACTCTGGAAGCTGCCAAAATGAGGACGTTCAGATTGCCTGCCAATGAGATCAGCATTCCTATCGTGATCAGCGCCGCGCCCCAAGTTCCTGCAAACTGAAGCGCTGCGTCCGCCAGTGGCCGATGCGATGTCGCCAAACCTGGCAGAGTACCTATGCAAACGACCTGGATGAGTATGTAGAAGATCACCACAATGGCCATTCCTGTTATAAGGGCCGCTGGAAGATTGCGTTGGGGATTCCGGGTTTCACCGGCCGGAATTACCGCCATCTCAAAGCCGGTGAATGCGTAGACGAGAAGCAACACCGATTGGGAAAACGACCGGTAAACGGGCGAAGGAGCAAAAGTGAAGCGCGATGGATCGAGGAAGCAGAGGCCGGCAACAATGAAGGCCGCCAGTGGGAGTAGCTTCCCGACCGCCAAAGCGTTGCTTGTGTCCGCAACGAGGCGCACACCAGTGAGATTCACTACAGCCAGGGCTGTCACGACTCCCGTGATGATGAGAACGCGTGCCGCACCAGAGCCCGCACCAGGAAAGAACAAATCGAGATAATCCGGCAATAGGTTGCAATTCGCAGCGAATGAGGTAATGCGAGCTATCCACACCAGCCACCCGACGGCAAAGCCCACGGCCGGGCCGTAGGTTTCACGCGCGTAGAGATACGGGCCTCCGCTGCCGGAATAGCGGCTCGCAACTTCACAAAAGTTCAACACAATGATGGCTACGCACAAAGCGCAAATACCGAAGGCGAGGAGACTATAGCTGCCAGTCAAGCCGAACACCTTGGAAGGCAGGCCGAAAATGCCCGCGCCGATCACGCCATTGATAACTACAGAGACGAGGTCCCAGCGCCGCATGGAACGCGATAAGGCCGACGCGGGTCTAGCGGACGCAGGCATCGGAGGACGTTATCACATCTGCTCGACGAGTGGTCCGATTGAAGCAATAAGGCGGAGACGCACAAAAGCGGCGTTAACATGAACGAGCATGCCGAAGGTCGTTGTTCCGGACGATTGGCCGCCGGTTCTGGCCAACAGCGGCGGGTTCCGAAGGTTGCGCGAATTTGCTGAGATCCAATATTTCGAAACGCTGCCCGGGTCCCAGGAGCAGCTGATTGAGCGCGTTCGTCATGCCGAGCTGGCAATCAACATCCGAGCGTCCTCCAAGTTTACGGAAGAACTATTTCAGCGTTGTCCGCATCTGCGCTTGGTTTCGTTGTGGGGAACGGGAACAGACAACGTAGACCTGATGGCGGCGGAAAGGTACGGAGTCACCATTACAAACACACCCGGTGTTTCGGCGTTCTCAGTCGCCGAACATGCGCTAGCGCTGGTACTGGCAGTGGCGCGCGGAATTCCAAGCCAAGATGCGGCAACGCGCGGAGGAGGCTGGCCGCGCGGTCAAGGAATTGAGCTACACGGCAAAACATTGGGGATTATTGGACTCGGGGCTATCGGCCGCCGATTGGCGGAGCTAGGTCGTGCAATAGGTATGCACGTGATCGCCTGGACTGTACATCCCAACGCGGCACTTGGTGTTGAGATAGTTGAATTCGATCAACTGCTGCGCTCAAGCGACGTAATCAGCATCCATCTACGACTGTCGCAGCAAACGGAAGGCATGATCGGCCCCCGCGAGTTCGCCTTGATGAAAAACAGCGCGATCCTGGTGAATACAGCTCGGGGAGCCATCGTGGATGAAGGGGCGCTCGTAGACGCACTCTTAACCAAGAGAATTGCGGGTGCGGGCCTCGATGTGTTCACGACGGAACCCATGCCTTCTGGACACACTCTTAGGAAGTTGTCCAACGTGGTGCTCACGCCGCATTCGGCCGGTGTCACACCGGAGGCGCTTGAAGCAGGTTTGCAGTTGGCGGTGGAGAACGTGTGGAGCTTTCTGGCAGGTAGGCCCGCGAACGTCGTGGTGCCTACCCAAAGCTGTGCTGACAAAAGTCCGCATTGCGCAAGCCTGTAAGTATTTGATTTGAAGCTGGAGTCACCCGCCGGGCGGCTTCCCGCAGCTTCTACACTGAAGGCATGGAGCGCACCGAGTACATTGAACAACGTAACGGCGGATTCTATGTCGCCGGCACTCGTGTCTCCCTCGATTCCATCGTCTATTCGTTCAAGGCCGGTGACTCGCCGGAGACTATTCGCCAGAACTTCTCTTCTCTGACCTTGCCTCGAAACCACGGCGTCCAGCGTTCGTAGCTTTCATACATCGATATATCGCCGTAGGGCAAGCCGAACATGGCGTCGCACGCGTCGAGAGCAAGGCGCTTCGCGGCCCGCAGTTCTCCGGCGGATTCGATTCTGAATCCGATTGAATCTAACTTTGC
Source organism: Bryobacteraceae bacterium (assembly GCA_025924475.1). Lineage (GTDB taxonomy): Bacteria > Acidobacteriota > Terriglobia > Bryobacterales > Bryobacteraceae > Bog-105. The sequence goes on along the minus strand of JAICIH010000086.1, from coordinate 13,683 downwards.
GGGGGTGATTGCTAATTGAAAAATGGAGCCACCCGCCGGGATCGAACCGGCGACCTGCTGATTACGAATCAGCCGCTCTACCAACTGAGCTAGGGTGGCCCTGTCACACCTCTCACCCGGCTGCTGCAGCACGCCATCGGAGAGGTTTCCTCCATGTTACAAGAAGCGCTCACAATATCCATCGCCACTGGTCGCTAAGATGGCTACAGCAACTTGCCTGAACTCCCTGAAGTTGAAACGGTCGTCCGTTCGATCGCTCCTCACGTCCTCGGCCAAACCATCCGGCACGCGTCCGTCTCCTCACGTCGCGTCACACGGGGCGATTTTCGGCGCACGGCCAAACGCCTCACCGGCGCCACCATCCGCCGTATTCATCGGCGCGGCAAGCAGATCTATTTCGAGCTCGATCGAGGCGTCCTCTATGTGCATCTCGGAATGACCGGCAAACTGCTCTGGAACGCTGCGCCGGGCAAGTTTGCGCGCGCCGTGCTCGAGTTCGATTCCGGCACTCTCATTTATGACGACGTCCGCCAATTTGGCCGCTTCGAATATTTCGACGAATTGCCGGATTTCTTCACACGCGCCGGTCCCGACGCGCTGGCAATCGATTTCGCTGAGTTTTTCACGCGATTGAAGCGCCACAAGGGCCACATCAAACCCCTCCTGCTGAATCAATCGTTCATCGCGGGAGTGGGAAACATCTACGCGGACGAATCTTTATTTGCCGCCGGAGTGCATCCACGCGCCCGCGCGAGCCGTCTCTCCAAAAAACGTGCCGAAGACCTGCATCGCACGATTGTTGCGGTGCTCCAACTCGCGATTGACCATCGCGGGTCCTCTATTTCGGACTACGTCGACGCGCAAGGGGAGCGAGGTAATTTTCAAGGACAACATCACGTATACGGCCGGGCAGGGCAACCCTGCACTCGCTGTGGCCAAGCGATTCGCCGCATTGTTCTAGGCCAGCGGGGTACCCACTACTGCCCGCGTTGCCAGCGGACCTGAGTGATGGGCGGCTCGGTTTGCCGCTCCGCCGTCGCTTGGCGAATGGCATCCGCCACCTCAACAACCGCGCGCATCGCCTTTACGTTATGGACGCGCACTAAATGGGCGCCATGGAGAACGCACGCCGTCACCGCCGCCGCGGTGGCGAACTCTGTCTCTTCGCTGTGCTCTTTTCGAAGAAAGGATTTCCGCGAAGCGCCTACCGCGATCGGCAGGTCCAGCGCCCGTATCTGTTCAAGTTGGGCGATGATCTCGCAGTTTTGATCCCCACGCTTCCCGAAGCCCAGCCCCGGATCTAATACAATTCGCTGTTTCTCCACACCTGCCTGATGCGCACGGTGCAACGCCGTTTCGAGGTCCGTTATGACGGAGCGCATCACATCTTTTAATGGAGGAAGCCGGGCCCAAGTTTCCGGCGTCCCTCGCATATGGTTAACGATCAGACCGGCGTCATATTTTGTGACCACTTTAGGAAGTTGGGCGTCAAGCAGAATTCCAGTGGGGTCGTTTATGATCTCCGCGCCATGTTCCAAGGCCTTCTCCGCGACGCCCGATTTATAAGTGTCCACCGAAATGGGAATGGTCAGCTTGCCGCGCAATCGTTTCAGAACCGGTATCAGACGCCGCAATTCCTCGCCTTCCGAAATACGCGGCGAACCGGGCCGTGTCGACTCCGCTCCGATGTCGAGGATATCCGCACCCTGATCTTCGAGTTCTATGGCTCGCGCAAATGCCCGGTCGGGATCGGCATACTGCCCTCCATCGGAAAAAGAATCGGGGGTCACGTTCAGCACGCCAAGAATTAGCGTGCGGTCGCCCAACAGAAGTTCGCGCTCTTTGAGGCGCCAGCGATAGCGTCTATGCATTCCCAGATTACGAGTGTGGCAGATGGATCAAACCGAGTGTCCGCGTGCGCGTTTCGATAGCCGGCGCCGTGCCCAGGCAAGTTGCTCGTTCAGAAGCCCCGCCAACTCCGGATGATCCGCGGCGAGATTTCTCAAATGTGCCTGCGCCGTCTCGGGTGAACATTGGGTGAGCGGTCCGCCCCAAGTCCCCCGTGCGCCTCTGAGGAAGGAGTCCAGCATTTCCCGTCCCATTTCTTCCAGCAGTTCCCAAAGACGATTGCCCATGACCCCGCTGTCCCGCAGTGCCTGCTGCGCCGCCAACAATAACGGCAGCGGAAGAGCGGAAGCAAATAACTCTGCTGCGAAAAATAGCGACTTTGTGCCGGAACGCAATTCGACGGTGCGGGCCCCGGCGCGTTCTAAAATGCGGCGCACCTGGCGGACGGTCGTCAGCTCGCCCTCTACGACGAAGCTCTTCCGTTTACCACGCGCCGCGACCAGGCTCGCTACTGACGCGCCGCGAGCTTTTAACGGTTTCAACGTTTCCGTCAGCAGCCAGCTCTCGCACAGCACAAAGCCGAGCTCCGGTAGCGTTAGTTCGGAGGCGCAAAGCTCCTCGATCACTCGCGGTAGAACGGGATCTGGCACTCGCACCAGAATCAGCTTGGCGCTCTGCAATTCCTCATAATTGCTGACCGCGTAGCCTGCTCGCAGAAAATTAGAGACGCGCCGGGAGCCTTGCAGACCGCTTGATTTAATCGGGCCCAGGTCTGCCGCCAACCCCGGCAATCGCAATACCGCCGAAGAGATTGCATTACCCTCAACTATCAGACCGAGTTGCGGTTGCTTCTTCATAAATCGCGCCGGCTTTTAACGCTTTCACACGGTCCCGGAATTGAGCCGCCTTCTCGAATTCGAAAGCCTTGGCTGCTTCCCGCATCTTCGCTTCAAGCTCTGCTATTAGTCGATCGCGCTGTTCCGGCGTTAGATCTACGGCCGGTTCGTCCTCGGCTTCCAGCGGAACCGTGACGTAATCTCCCTCGGCAACTGCCACCAGACTCATATCGATCGGTTTTATGATCGTCTGCGGAGTAATGTGGTTGGCCTCGTTATAAGCCTGTTGAATGGCGCGCCGGCGCTCTGTTTCATTCATCGCGTTTTGCATGCTTCGCGTTATCACATCGGCATACAGAACGGCGCGCCCGTTGATATGGCGCGCGGCCCGGCCGATTGTCTGGATTAATGAACCCGCCGAACGCAGGAATCCTTCTTTATCCGCATCGAGCACCGCCACCAAAGAAACCTCAGGTAAATCCAAACCTTCCCGTAGCAGGTTTACTCCAATCAAAACGTCGTGAACACCCCGCCGCAGGTCGCGAAGGATTTTGATTCGGTCGAGCGCGCTGACTTCAGAATGCATGTAAGCGCATTTCACGCCTACCTCGGAATAATACTCAGCCAAATCTTCCGACATCCGCTTCGTAAGTGTCGTCACCAGCACACGCTCATTGACTTCCGCGCGTGAGCGAATTTCGTGAAGCAGGTTATCCACTTGTCCCTTAATGGGTCTCACTTCAATTTCCGGATCGACCAAACCGGTGGGTCGAATAACCTGTTCGACGACCACTCCGGCCGACTTGGTTAACTCGTAGGGACCCGGTGTTGCCGAGACATACACGACCTGGTTCACGCGATTTTCGAATTCTTCAAAAGTCAGGGGCCGGTTGTCCCGCGCGCTGGGCAGCCGGAAACCGTATTCCACCAGAACGTTCTTGCGTGAACGGTCGCCGTGATACATTCCCTGCAGTTGCGGCACTGTCTGATGGCTTTCGTCGATGAACAGAAGCGCATCGGCGGGCAAGTAGTCGAGCAAAGTGGGCGGAGCCTCGCCTGGCAAACGCTTCGAAAAATGCCTGGAATAGTTCTCAATTCCATGACAATATCCGATCTGCTTGATCATTTCAAGATCGAACATTGTACGCTGATAGACTCGTTGGGCCTCAATCAACTTGCCGCGGCCTTCCAACTCCTTGTGCCACCATTGCAGCTCATTCTCAATGCTCTGCATGGCCTGCTCACGCGTGGGCGCGTCCATCACATAGTGAGTCTTCGGATAAATGGGCAGCCGCAAGTAAGTTTGCTTGACTTGCCCCAATACCGGGTCGATTTGACTTAGCGACTCGACTTCATCTCCCCAAAGCTCAATACGATAGGCGTTGTCGTCATATGTTGGAAAAAGTTCGACAACGTCGCCGCGCACCCGGAATGTCCCGCGCCGGAAGTCATGATCGTTTCGTTCGTATAAGATTTCCACCAGCCGCTGCGTCAGTTCTTTGCGGCCGATATGCTGGCCCTTCTCGAGCATGAGCAGCATGCCGTAATATGCCTCGGGAGAACCCAGTCCATAAATACAGCTCACGCTCGCCACAATCACGCAGTCGCGGCGCTCAAACAGAGAACGAGTCGCCGATAGCCGCAACTTATCCAGCTCATCGTTAATCGTGGCCTCTTTTTCTATATAGATATCTCCCGAAGGTATGTAGGCTTCGGGTTGGTAATAGTCGTAATAGCTTACGAAATACTCGACCGCGGCGTGCGGAAAAAACGTCTTGAATTCGTGATACAACTGCGCTGCCAGCGTCTTGTTGTGCGCCAGAACCAGCGCCGGGCGGTTGCAAGCTTCAACCAGCTTGGCCATCGTGAACGTCTTACCCGACCCGGTGACTCCCAGCAGCGTTTGATGGTTTTCCCCGTCGAAAATTCCCCGCGTAAGCTGTTCGATGGCGGTGGCTTGGTCCCCGCGCGGTTGGTAGTCAATTCCCAGCGTGAACGGCACCCACTCAGTATAAGTGGTGGCGAGCCTAATCTGGAATGGCCACTGCCGCCACTCGTTCACGCTCTGCGTTGAACTCACACCCGAGCAGTGCGATGCAGGCGATCAGGTACAGCCAAACGAGAAGCACCACGACCGTCCGAATCGTTCCGTAAAAAATGTTGTAGTTCGCAAAATGGCGGACGTATAAGGCGAACCCCGCTGTAGCTAGTAGCCACAGTGTGGTGGCAACCAGCGCGCCCGGCCACACGCGCATGAACCGCGATGCCATCGCGCGCTGCATATATTGCGGTTCCGGTCTGTGCTTGGGACCGAAGTAGTACAGCAATCCCGTCACAAAAGTCGTTGTCGCAAAAGCCAGCGCATACCGGCCAATCCGCCATCCAATCTCAACCGGAGTACTAATATCGGAAACACCCAGCCAATGAATGAATCCGGCTTCCATCCGATCCCCGAAGATAATCAGCGACGATGAGGCCACTGCGGGAAGTGCGGCGATTATAACCAGAAAGATAGACATCCCGCGCTGCTTCAAAAATGGACGCCCGGAAGGAATTCGATAAGCGGCCTGGAATCCCTCCATCAGGCTGATCATCGCGCCTGATCCAGCCCAGAGCGACAGAAGGATCGATGCCGCTGGCAACGAAATGCCGCGGCCGGCTCGTTCCTGCAATCGCGACAACACCACGTTCTCCGTACCCGGCGGCAGAATCTGCTGCACGAACGTAGCGATCACGTGCACCACGGATTGCGCATTCGCGCGAATTAGCAGCGCTGTCAATGTGGTTAATACCGGAAACAGCGAAAGAAGAAAAGAATAGGCTGCTCCTTTGGCAATACTGAAGCAGTTATCTTGATAAGCGGCTATGAAGGCCCGCCGCAGGAACCACCAGTTGCGTGCCAGAAACCCCGGCTCAATAATGATTGCCTCTGCATGGCCGTGCGCCGCCATGCTCAGTTCCACCAAGCCTGGAAATTTAGCGGGTTGGCGGCCAGCCCGCACGCTGCCGCCCGTAGGAACCGCTCACGAGTGGTGTAATGCCTAGGTTCTAGCACTGCCAACAATCTTATCGCTGTGTACTGCGGAGCACTCTATTTTCGATATACTCATTGCAAAGCTTTTAATAATGGTTTCACGCGTCCTTGTTTCCGTCGCGCTCATATCGAGCGCTGGATCCCTCTTGCAAGCCGCACCTGCCGTCGATTTCGATCGCCAAGTTCGACCGATCCTTTCCGACAATTGCTTCACGTGTCATGGGCCCGACGAACAGCACCGCATGCTCGGTATCCACTTTGACACCAAAGAAGGCGCTTTCGGCAAACCGGGCGTTATCGTACCCGGTGATTCGGTCCACAGCAAAATGTACCTGCGCATCAGCAATCCGAATGAAGCAATGCGCATGCCTCCTATATCGAGTGGCCGCAAGCTGACTCCGGCGCAAATTGAAACGATTAAGAATTGGATCGATTCAGGCGCGAAGTGGGAGACCCATTGGGCCTACGTGCCTCCTGTTCGTCCGGAGTTGCCTGCGGTGAAGCAGACCGCCTGGGTGCGCACGCCCATCGATCGATTCGTTCTTGCAAAATTGGAGCAAGAGAATCTAAGCCCTTCGCCGGAAGCCGACAAAGCGACTTTACTCCGCCGCGTCACGTTCGACCTCACCGGCTTACCTCCATCGCCGGCCGAGTTGAAGGCATTTCTAGCAGATCGCTCGCCCAAAGCATATGAAAAGGTAGTGGACCGGCTGCTGGCCTCACCTCACTACGGCGAGCGGATGGCCACGCCGTGGCTCGATTTGGCGCGCTATTCCGACACGCACGGTTATCACATCGATAGCGGCCGCGAAATGTGGCCGTGGCGCGATTGGGTCATCAAAGCCTTCAACGACAACATGCCCTACGATCAGTTCACCATCGACCAAATCGCAGGCGACATGCTGCCCCATCCCACGCAATCGCAGATCATCGCTACCGGATTCAACCGCAACCACATGATCAATTTCGAAGGCGGCGCGATTCCGGAGGAGTATCAGAACGAATATATTGTCGATCGCATCGAAGCCACCTCGACGACTTGGCTTGGGACCACGCTCGGCTGCGCGCGCTGCCACGACCATAAATATGATCCGCTGACCCAAAAAGATTTTTACAGCTTCGGCGCGTTTTTCAACGGCATTCCCGAAAAAGGACTCGACGGGCAAAAAGGCAACGCGGCGCCATTCCTGCAATTGCCCAATGAGCGGCAAAAAGAGGCCAAAGCGGAATTACTCGAAGCAATCAAACAAGAGGATGCCAAGGTTGCTACTGCACAATTGGCTTGGGAGCAGGAACAGCGCGAAACTTCCGTAGCGGACGTAACAAACGGCCTGATTGCCGAATATCCGCTTGCCGATTCGCTGGAAGATCGCCTGCATTCCGGCGCGCCGGCAAAAGTCGTAACCGGCAAATTGACGTTTACCGACGGCCGCGTCGGTCGCGCCGCCGACCTGGATGAGGAGCCGCACGTCTCGTTCGGAAACGTCGGCACGTTTGAGGCCAACAAGCCGTTTTCTGTGTCGTTCTGGATTAAGCCCGATGGCCCATCCGGCATGTCGGTTCTGCAAAAATATGCCGTTTCCCCAAAATCCGGCGCCGGCTATGAAATCGCAGTCGACTATTGCAATAAGAAGAACTGCGACATTCTTGTCCGGCTCCGCGACAACGGCCCTGAATCCGGTTTCGAAGTAAAAAGCCTGCGTGGCGCCGAACTCGAAAGCTGGAGCCACATCCTTGTTACTTACGACGGCTCTGGTAGCGCAAAGGGCATTCAAGTCTATGTGAATGGCCAGGGCGCGCCAATTGATATTCTGCGCAACAATCCAGTGACCGCCTCGTTCGAGGGCGGGGAACTGCAGATCGGCAACAAGGAATGGGGCACGGCGTTTAAAGGCCAGCTTAGCGGCCTCCGCTTGTATCAGCGCCGCCTTTATGCCAATGAAGCGCTGGCAATCGGCCTTACCAACCCTTTACACGATGTGCTGGCGGTGAGCGCGGATCATCGCTCCGAAGATCAAAAAAGTTGGTTGCGGAATTATTTTCTGACTCAAGTTGCCAATCCCGGCGAGCGGCAGTTCGACCGCGATTACCGCACCCTGAACCGCGGACTGGAGCAGCTCAACACCGAGATTCCGTCCACGATGATCATGTCTGAGATGGATAAACCTCGCGACACGTTCATCCTGAAGCGCGGCGATTACCGCAACAAGACCGAGAAAGTATCGCCGAACACGCCGGCTATTCTTCCGCCGTTGCCCGCCGGCGCGCCGCGCGATCGCCTGACTCTCGCCAAATGGATTGTCGATCCGTCGAACCCGTTGACAGCTCGCGTTGCCGTCAATCATTTCTGGCAGATGTACTTTGGCATCGGCATCGTCAAGACCAGCGAAGATTTCGGTTCGCAGGGCGATCCGCCGAGCAATCAGCAATTGCTCGATTGGCTGGCCACCGAATTCATTCGTTCGAAGTGGGACGTGAAAGCGATACAGCGCTTGATTGTTACATCCGCCGTCTATCGGCAGGCTTCGAAAGTATCGCCGGAGCTGCTTGAGAAGGATCCGGACAACAAGCTACTTGCCCGCGGGCCGCGATTCCGTCTGCCTGCGGAGATGATCCGCGATAATGCGTTATTTCTAAGCGGCTTGATGACTGACAAGATCGGCGGTCCCAGCGTGTCGCCGTATCAACCTAAAGGTTTGTGGGAAGAAATGGCGTTCGGCGGCAACTTCTCCAGGCAGAAATACGAACAAAGCCATGGCCCCGATCTGTATCGGCGCAGCCTCTACACGTTTGTCAAACGCACTGTTCCGTACCCCGGCCTGAACACCTTCGACGCGCCGGATCGTGAAAAATGCACCGCCCGCAGAACGGTGACCAATACGCCGCTTCAGGCGCTGGTGCTCATGAACGATCCTACCTATCTCGAAGCCGCGCGCGTTCTCGCCCAGCGCGACATGCACGAAGCGGGGGCGACCGAAGCCGACCGTGTACGCTACGTCTTCCACCTGGTGGATGATCGCGAGCCGTCGCAACAGGAATTCGATATTTTGAGCAAGCTTTATCAAAAGGAGCATACTCATTACCTGGCCGACAAGAAAGCTGCGGAAAAGCTGATCTCTGTTGGCGAATCCAAACCCGATCCCAAGCTCGACCCGGCGGACCTGGCCGCCTGGATGCTTGTTTCGAGCACCGTCCTCAACATGGATGAGTCGGTTACTAAGAACTGAAGGAGTACGAATTGATCCCGCCTAACGATCCGGTACGCGAACGCGAATTGATCCTGACGCGCCGCCAGCTTTTCGGCAAAACTGCGAATGGCATCGGCGTTGCCGCGCTCGCTTCGCTGCTGAACCCCAAACTTTTCGCCGACAGCACCGCTAACGGCGGTCTACCCGACCTCCCGCATTTCGCGCCCACCGCCAAGCGTGTTATTTATCTGCATCAATCCGGCGCTCCGTCGCAGATCGACTTATTCGATTACAAGCCAAAACTGGCCGCGCTCTCCGGAAGCGAGCTTCCGGATTCGGTCCGTCAAGGCCAGCGCATCACTGGAATGACGTCCGGCCAGAATTCTCTGCCCGTGGCGCCATCGATTTTCAAATTTGCCCGCCATGGCGAAAACGGAACCTGGATCAGCGAGCTGCTGCCGCATACCGCCAAGGTTGTCGACGACATCAGCATCGTGAAGACGGTCAACACCGATGCCATCAATCACGATCCGGCCATTACCTTCATCCAAACCGGTTTCGTCCAGCCGGGTCGGCCGAGCATGGGCGCATGGGTCAGCTACGGTCTTGGAAGTGAAAACCACAACATGCCCGCGTTTGTCGTCCTGATTTCGCAGGCGAACGCATTGAATCGCGATCAACCTTTGTTTACGCGCCTTTGGTCAAACGGATTTCTGCCGTCCAAATATCAGGGCGTTCGTTTCCGCGCTTCCGGCGATCCGGTGCTCTTCCTGGCGAATCCGGAAGGGCTCGATCCGGAGTGCCGCCGCGCTATGCTCGATTCGCTCAGCGAACTCAACCATATCACCGAAAAATCGTATGGCGATCCGGAAATTGCGGCCCGCATCTCGCAATATGAAATGGCGTATCGCATGCAGTCTTCGGTTCCCGATCTCACCGATCTTTCGAAAGAGCCGGAAAGCACGTTTGCGCTGTATGGCGAAGATTCGCGCAAGCCCGGAACCTACGCGGCCAATTGTCTGATGGCGCGCCGGCTCGCCGAGCGCGGCGTCCGTTTTATCCAGCTCTATCATCGCGGCTGGGACCAGCACAACGATCTTCCGCGCGATCTTGCGCTGCAGTGCAAAGGCACGGATCAGGCCTCGGCGGCGCTCGTGACGGATCTCAAGCAGCGCGGCCTACTCAAAGATACGCTAATCGTCTGGGGCGGGGAATTCGGTCGTACCGTGTATTGCCAGGGCCATCTCACTGCTACCAACTATGGCCGCGATCATCATCCCCGCTGCTTTACCATGTGGTTTGCCGGCGGAGGCATCAAGCCCGGCTTCACGCTCGGCGAAACTGACGACTATTCCTATAACGCCATTTCTGATCCCACGCCTATCCACGATGTGCAGGCGACGATTCTTCATTGCCTCGGTATCGACCATACCCGGCTAACCTATAAATTCCAAGGCCGTCATTTTCGACTGACGGACGTAGCAGGTAACGTAACTAAAAAAATTCTGGCTTAGAACTCATGGACACCAATACACCGCGCCGTACGTTTCTGACTGGACTCGCCGCTCCGCTTATCCTCGGAGCTACCAATAAATCGGGCAGTAAAAAGCCGATCTTGGGAGAAGGCGAACACACCTACGAGGTGACACATAACTGGGGCGAACTCCCCGCCGATATTAAATACGGCAACACGCATGGAGTCTGCGAGGATTCGCACGGGCATATCTACATCCATCACACCGTGTACTCGACGAGTGAAAAGCCCGACAGCATGGTGGTCTTCGACCACAAGGGTAAATTCGTCAAAAGCTGGGGCAAAGAGTTCAAAGGCGGCGCGCACGGCCTTCACATCCGCAAAGAAGGCAAACAGGAGTTTCTCTATCTCTGCGACACCAAGCGCGGCTTGATGGTGAAGACCACGCTCAACGGCGAAGAAGTGTTCACGTTAGGCTATCCCAAGGAAGCGGAGCCATATTCGAAGCAGATCAAGTACAGCCCTACAAATCTCGCGATCACGCCTAATGGCGATATCTATATAGGCGACGGCTACGGGTCGAGCTACATCAACCAATACGACAGCCAGGGCAAATATATCCGCACTTTCGGCGGCCCCGGCAAGGAAGCCGGCCAACTACTCTGCCCGCACGGAATTCACGCCGACACACGCGGTCCGGAGCCCATCCTGATGGTTGCGGATCGTACCAACAAACGTATTCAACGCTTCACGCCCGACGGCAAGCACATTGATTTCCTGTATGGAACCAATGCACCTTGCTATTTCGACATTTTCAAGAATGGCGATGTCGTCGTTCCCGACCTGTTCGCCCGCGTCACTTTGATGGACAAGGACAACAAGATCATTACCGAGCTGGGCGATGACTCTCACAGCGAATACATGAAGACCCGTAAGATGACCCGCGATCACTTCACGCCGGGTAAATTTGTCTGCCCGCACGGCGCGTGCTTCGATCACGCCGGCAATATCTACGTGGTCGAGTGGGTGGAAGTAGGCCGAGTGAGCAGGCTGCGCAAAGTCTAGAGTAAGTGCTTCTGAATTTTGCCTAGCGCGTTGCGCGGCAGCTTTTCCACCTCCATAATTTTTCGCGGCACTTTGAAGGACGCCATCGCGTCGCGGCAGCGCGCCAGGATTGCCGCCTCATCGAGCGGCGATTGCGGCACCACGTAGGCGACAGGCACTTCGCCGCGCAGCGGATCGGCGGCGCCCACGACGGCGGCTTCGGCGATTTCCGGTAATGTTTGAAGAAATTCTTCAATCTCGCGCGGGTAAATGTTAAAGCCGCCGGAAATGATCAGATCGCTTTTGCGGCCGGACAATGTGTAATAACCGTCAGCGGAACACGTCGCCATGTCGCCGGTGCGAAAGAATCCATCGACGAAGGCGGCGCGTGTGGCGTCCTCGCGCCTCCAATAGCCGGAAAACACGTTCGGGCCGCGCAGATATAATTCGCCATTCAGGAGGCGAGCCTCCACACCTGGGAGCGGAAAACCTACAGTTCCGGCGCGTCGCTCGCCTACATACGGATTGCTCATATTCATAAGCGTTTCGCTCATGCCGTAGCGTTCGAGGATGGTGTGGCCAAATAAATCTCGAAACTGTTCGAGCACCGCGGCGGGCAGGGGAGCGGAGCCGGAGACAAACAAACGCATGAATGCGCCGATTTCGCGTGCGCTGTTTGCATCGAAATCGAGAAGCCGCACATACATTGTAGGGACACCAAAAAACACGGTGGGCCGAAAATCCAAGAACGTGTCTCGTATCGTCTGGTGCTGAAAACGTTCCAGCAAGCGCATGCGGCAGCCGCTGGCGAGCCAGCAGTGAACGCCATTGCCCAAGCCGTGTACGTGAAACAGCGGCAGGGCAAGCAGCAGGCGATCGTTCGAGGTAAACTGCCACGCGGTGACGAGATTCCTGGTATTCGCCGCGAAGTTGTTATGACTCAGCAGCGCGCCTTTGGACGTTCCAGTTGTACCGGAGGTGTAGATAATGCCTACGGGAGAGCTTCCGTCGATGTGCAGCGCGGGCCGCACGTCCGGACTGGTTTGCATACCGGTCTCGAGATCACGACGCGTCCACCCGCCGAGCGCCGGATCGTCGGAGACCAGCGCGCGGGGTTGTGCATCGTGCAGGATGTGCGAAATCTCGCGCTCGCGGTAGAGAATGTTGATCGGGACGAAAATAATTCCGGCTTTGGCGCATGCCAAATAAAGATCGATCATCTCCACGCAATTGGCCAAGTAGACGCACAAGCGGTCGCCAGGTTCGAAGCCTTCGCGAATGAGAAACTGCGCCAGACGATTGCTGCGCGAATCGCTTTCGCCGAAGGTGTAGGTGCGATCGCCGAATTCCAGGCCGATTGCATCTTTTCGGCCTTGCAGCGACTCGTCAAGCAATTCGATAAGACTCATAATGATAGAGAACAATGTGCAGAAGCATTAAAGTACTACGAAGGCCTGGAGAGCCGGCCACACCGGAAGAGCTGAGCAACGCAGCATTGCAGTACGTGCGAAAGATCAGCGGGTTTCACAAGCCATCCAAGGTGAACCAGGAAGCATTTGAGCGGGCTATTCTCGAAATCAGCAATTCCAGCGATCGGCTATTGAAGTCGATTAGCCGTATCGAGCCGAAACCGTAGCGGCGCCGACGACTCGATCAGCGTTCCTTTCGGCAGATCCAGCGGTTCGCGAAACACAAATGTGCGCTGCCACTTCGGATCGAATCGATAGAGCCAGACCAGCGGTTCCACACGGCCGTTGGGCAGAGTTGCGACGATACGCGCCGAGGCAACGGGTTGCGAAGGTTCCGGCCGGATGGCTACAGCGCGGACGCCCACATCCAGCAACAACTTCGTTGTTGCCGTAAGAGAACGTCCGGCGGCTTCTTTCGCGGCGACTGACGGTGCGTTTGGCTTTGGCAGCAGTGTGGCATCACCTTTTGGCGCTCCGCCGATCACCCAGGCGGCGATGGTCATGATGTCTTCCTGGCCAAGACTCTCGTCCGGCTTAAAATTGCCGAAACCTTTGACGGCTCCCCACGGCGGCATCGCGCGCGACAGCACCTGCTCCTTGATACCGACAGCCCACGGCCGGACTTGTTCGTAGGTCGTGAGTGGAATCGTAGACTGCGCGCCGTGGCAAGACAAGCAATGGCGCGCGACAATCCGCGAGATATCGCGCGTGTAAGTCAAATTGGTCGTAATGATGTCGTGCGCCAGAAGCGACGGCGCCAGCGCGCATATCCAAACTACAAATTTCATCG
>JAICIH010000085.1 GCA_025924475.1 Bryobacteraceae bacterium | reverse complement strand
CTGGGTAGTCGACAAGGGCTCGGACATGATTGTCGAGTTCAATCCGCAGGGCCGCGTCCTTATGGTGTTCGGCCGCAAGAAGGAAGCGTCCGATGCGGGCGAAGGACCATGGACGCATGTCAAACCGCCGCGGCCGGCGGTGAATGGGCAGTACCGGCAGCCGACGGATGTCGCCTGGGACAACGAAGGCTCCATTTTTATCAGCGATGGCTACGTCAATTCACGTGTTGCGAAGCTCGACAAGGATGGGAACTGGGTGAAGCAATGGGGTGAGCCGGGCAAAGGCCCCGGCGAATTCGATACACCCCACAGCATCGCCGCTGACGCCAAAGGTAATATTTACGTCGCCGATCGCGGGAACAGGCGCATTCAAGTTTTCGACAGCGATGGAAATTATCAGCGCGAGATTAAAATCGATGTGCCTGCGCCGCCCGACGCGCGCGTCTGGATGGGCAATCCTCCCGGACCCAGCACCTCGCCCACCATGCAGCCGGGATCGCCCTGGGCGATTTGCATCACTCCCGGCCCGACGCAATATCTATACAGTTCAGATGCGTATCCGGGACGCATTTACAAGCTCTCGCTCGACGGCAAAGTGCTGGGGATGCTCGGCTCTACCGGACATCAGCTCAAACAATTCGGCTGGATTCATGAGTTGGCTTGCCCGTCTGAGAACGAGCTTTACGCGGCCGAGCTGCTGAATTGGCGGGTTCAAAAACTGATTTTGCATCCGGCGCATTGAGCCGAAACTACTGCCGTTGCCAGTGCCGGCCTCCATTGGTGGTCAGCCAATCGCCGGAAGCTGTTTTCAATTTGATCCAATCCGCATCGCGCGCTTCGATACCCGTAATGGTGTCCGTCAAACGACCGTCTGCATTCGCGACAATCACGCGCTTCCACGCCAGACCTCCATCCGTGGAATGAAAGAGAGTGCCGCCTTCCCCGCCCGCCCAAATGTCCGCTCCGGCGGCCGATAGTGCATATAAACGCGCATTGCCGCTGCCAACTGGGACCACGCGCCAGGTCTTTCCACGGTCATCCGATTTGCGCAGCACGCCATCCAGGCTCCAAAGGCTTTTTTCTCCTTCGGCCTGCGCGAATTGACGTAGCCGGGTTTTAGCAAGATTTGTCTGTGGCGTTTGTTGGAACATGCCGTCCAGCGCCATAGCTCCGGCACGGTTTTGCGCCGGAGCGGCTTCTTTAGAGAGATCGGTTACCGCTTCGTGGATTTCGAGACTCGCAGTTTGCGGCGTCACCCGGGCCGGCTCGGGCCGCGCGAGGTTAAGTGTAACGGGCGGAAGATTCACGGTCTGGCGCAACGTGAGCGCGGGCTGCGGCGCAGCAGCCGGCGGATTCGGCTTGGCGCGAAACTGGCGTGGAGAGGTAACAACCGGGCTTATGGGTTGCACCGGTTTCTCTTTTTCCGGCGCGGATGGAGGAGACGCCACCGGCGCCATTCCTTCTTCGACGCCGTGCTGGAAAGAGCCAGGACGCCAGAACAAAGCCGCTATCAGACAGGCAGCGGCAGCAGCCGCGACCCAGCGCCACTTCCACCATTCGATTTCAGGCTTTGGGGGATCTGCCGCGGACGCCGAACCCACAGCCAAGATTTCACGGCACTCCGGACAGCGCGCCAAATGCTCCAGCACACTCGCACGTTCGCGGGCCGATAGCGCTTGCTCAGCAAATGCAGCGAGCAAATTGGCATCCGGATGCTCAGCCGGCGCAGTTTGCCGGATCGCCAATCGTGACCGCACGAATTGAGGTAATTTCGTCATGCGAAGCGCCGAGCGTCCTTTCATTAGATCGACTCGCCCTGCCTTTCTTGCGTCAATCGCTCACGAATGTTCAGGGTTAAATCGCGAACATCGGCTTCGAGCATTTCTTCCGCCTCCCGGCGGCCAATGCCGGCGTCACGTAATACGCGTAGGATTTTCTTGCGGAGAGCAGCGGCAATTTTTTCCAATCTGCGGCTGATGGTCGATTCGTGTAGCGATAGCATGCGTCCTATCTCGGCCAGAGTCCGCCCGTCCAGATAATGAGCGCTCAATAAGAAACGCTCTTCGGACGAAAGCGTTGTAAGAGCGATATCGGTTGCCTCGGCCAGCTTTGCGTTATCGGGAACAACATCGACACCCGTTGACCGAATATCGGCCGTTTCCACGAACCCTACAAAGCGCCGTTCGCTGCGGAAGCGATTCACGTAATCCTGCGCTAACACCATCCTGAGCCATCCTTCGAGCGATCCCCGCCCGAGATAAGACTCCAGTTTCGATACGCGGTGTCCGTCTTTGCCGAGCCGGGTGCCGAAGAGATTTGCGTAGAACGCGTCTGCCAACTCACGGCCTATTGAGTCCACACGCGCTATGGCGACCGCGGCACGATATAGCTTTTCTCGATACAACGAAACAAATTGTCGCCAAGCGTCTTCGTTGCCGCGCGCACAGGCTCGCGCGAGGACGAGATCGTCCAACTTCAGATCGTGGAGACTGGCGGGTGATTGGCGCGCTACTTCAGCGAGCATTTCACAAAATTCCTCGCGCGTGAAACCGAAGCGTTGTGCATCGCTGCCATCGTAGAGGCGCTCGAATTGGGCTACGTCGTCCACGCGTCTTGCCATTAGACGTGTATCACGCAGAAAAGAAACTTTGCAAGATTCCACATACCGGCCGTTCTTTAGACGAAAACAGTGCAACGCTCTGTTGCACTTTGTGGAGGGTTCAACATGAAGCGCCGGTTGCGCGCGATAGGGATCGTGTTGTCTGTCCTGGGCATTGCAATTGCCGCCCCCAAAGGCCCGGTCGCACGGTATAGGGTTCTACCGCCTGTAACCCATGGAAACTTTGCGTTGTTTCCGGTGGTGGGAGAAACATCTTTCAACACCCAACAATTTCTGACCCTGGATGAAGGGATTGCCTCAGGCCAAGTGATCGTGACAGAACGCTCGCAAACCAGCGGTCTCGTGCGGCCCAAACGGCCGCGGTCGAGGATCTGGCCGGAGCCGCCCATCGAAATTCCGCGGAGCGGGGCTTCGGTCAATGAGTTGGTGCTGATCAACAATTCGGACCGGCCGCTGATTTTGCTGGCTGGGGAAATCGTGACCGGAGGAAAACAGGATCGCGTCGTAAGTAAGGATCGCATCGTCCGTCCGCACAGCGATCCAATCGCGTTGGGAGTTTTCTGTGTGGAGCCGCGCCGCTGGAGGGAAACTTCGGCGCGATTCGGCGGACTCTCTTTTTCCATGGCTCAGCCAAGCGTGCGCAGGAAGGCCATGGCCGAGCAGAATCAGCAGGAAGTATGGAATGAAGTGGCCAAGTCACGCGCGGCCTTTGCCGGGAAACTCGATGCGCCCGAGGCACGAGCCTTCTCCGGCAGTTCGTCTTATGCAATTGCGGTTCAAAGCGGCGCCGTCCAGCGCCAGATCGATTCCATTGCTGCACCGATTGACGAATCCTACAAGAAAATGATCCAGCGATTGCGCGCGGAAAAGGCCGTGGGCGCCGTGGTGGCAATTAACGGAGAGCCCATCTGGGTGGACGTATTTGCCAGTTCAGCGCTGCTCGAGAAATATTGGCCTAAGCTGATTCGCTCTTATGCGGCGGAAGCTCTGAGGCCAGCTCTTGTGCCCAGCACTACAATGCTCTCGCAAGCAAAAGCACAGGCGTTCCTCGATAATTTCGATGGCAAGCGCAGCAACATCGAAACGGAGCCTGGTGTTTACAGCAACACGGAAATCATCGGAGACGACTTCGACGGGTTCCTACTCAGATCGCTTCTGCCGAATACCGGTTTCGAGGTACACATCGCAAAAATGCAGCGTTAGGGGAAAAGAAGCAATTGCGAATCAGTGGGCGCCGGCACAAACGGGCGGAAAAACTCGCGCGGCTGGATGCCGGCTTGCTCTCGAACCTCGCTCACCATTTGTCGAATGCGTTCGGGATACGTCCCCTTCAGATACGCTCCAGCGAGATAGCTTTTCTGGTAACGCGCCAGGTGTTGCGGAAATTTTTCGGCCAGAAACGGGAAGAAGACCCGTTGCGCCGAGGGCTTCAGGAAAAGCACGCCGGCGCAGAAATAACTCGCTCCGGCTGTTTTGGCGGCTTGCGCCACGTTGGCCAGATTTTCCCGTGAATCGGTGATCATCGGGAGAACCGGGCTGGCAATTACTCCGACCATAACGCCCGCAGCGGCGAGTTTTGCGACGGCTTTTAACCGAAGATCGGGGCGCGGCGCCATCGGCTCGGTGAGCCGGGCCAGCTCGCGATCGACAGTCGTAACGGTTACGGTGATCCGGACATCATTGTCTTTCGATAACGTGGCAAACAGCGAGGCATCGCGGCTCACCAGATCCGATTTCGTGGTGACGTAGATAGAGATTCCGCGAATGCCGGACAGAGTTTCTAGCACACGGCGCGTACGCTCGAAACGGCGCTCGGCGGGCTGGTACGGGTCGGTCGCCGTTCCGATGGCGATGGTCTGCGCCGGCTTTACGGATTGCAGCTCGCGGCGGAATTCGGACGTATCCCAATCTTTCGCGTAAATTTCGGTTTCGAATGCCGTCGGTTCCCGGCGCTCCATAAATTCGTGTGTGTAGCGGGCATAGCAGTATTTACAGCCAAACTCGCAACCGCGATAGGGATTAACGGTCCAATCGAACGGAACGCGGCCGGATTGGCAACGGTTCAGCCATTTTCTGGTCGGCAGCGTGCGGTATTCGACGTGCCGTTTTTCCTCAAGCCGGTCTCCTTGTGCCGCGAGGCGAGCGATTCCGGTGAGTTGAACAAGCTGTGACACAAGAGGGCAGACCTCCTGTGCTATATTCGCTCTTTATTCGCCTTTAGTCAAGCAGACGCTAGGATGCCAGCAGCGAAATGACGCCCTTTTGCCGGAGACCGTTCAATGCGAGGCCGTGACGGCCGCGAACGCCGGTTTTCTCGAAAATGTGCTTCAGATGGATCTTGACGGTTCCCGGCCGGATGCCAAGTTCCTGCGCGATTTCCCGGTTCTTGAAGCCTTGTTCGACGAGTTCCATCACCTGGTGTTCGCGCGGCGTCAGATCCGTGCGGATTTGCGTTTCCATGGCGCTCGACTCACGAAAGACGGAGTCCTGCATCCAACTGCGGCCTTGAGAAACAGCCCGCATACAAGCAAGAACGGTGGCGGTATCGGCCGATTTCCGGATGATGCCTTTTGCTCCCGATTGCAGAAAGCGAAGAGCTTCGGCTTCGGTCACCGACATACCCCAGACCACAACGGCAGGAACCGTAGCACGGTTCTGGCCGTGTTCTGCGGGGAGCTGGTTCAGAGCGTCCAGGACCGTTTTGGCGCCCAGGCCTTTGTCGATGATCAGTACATCGGTTTTGTCCGCACCCGCGCTCAGCATCCACTCGGCGGGAGAAGCGTGCGCGGAACCAAAGGCAAGGTCGTCGGTAGACTCCAGCAAGTGTTGCAGGCCATGCACCGTGAGCGGTTGCGTTTCGCAAATCGAAACGATCTTTTTAGTGGGACTTATATCCTGATCCATACTCTGCCTAAGCTCCTTATCGGCAGGCCTGTCTCATTACTTGAGTGCAGGCAATAAGACATTACTCTCCGATTGGTATTCCCGTGGGGGGTACAGGAGGCTTATCGGCAGATCCAGGCCGAAACGCGAGGGGAGCCACACAGTCGAACGAATATAGAAGGATATGGGACGAAAAGAGTTAATAATCGTACTCTTTGCCGCGTTCGGGCTCGTTTGGGGCGGGTGCGACCGTTCGCGCCGGGAAGAGGCGCGAGACCGCGAGGCCGAAGCGCGGCAAAAGATCAAGAAGATGGGCCACGACGCGAGAGAAAAAGTCCGGAAGCTGGATCGCGACATACAGGCCACTGTGCAACCCGACGGCGATCACGCATCCGCAAAACTGGACGATGCGGCGCTGCTGGCGAAAGTGAAAGCCAAGCTCGCTAGCGATGCCGGTCTGACCACTTTAAAGAACGTAAATGTCGATACGCGAGACTCCGTAGTCACACTGCGCGGTACGGTGGAGAGCGATACGCAGCGGCAACAGATCGAGCGTGCCGCCGCGCAAGTAAACGGCGTAAGGCGCGTTGTCAATGAGCTGAAGGTTGTCCGTTAATCCTTCAGATTGATCGTGCCGCGACAGTTCTTAGCGCCGCACAGGCAATCGACACGCTCGACCTTTTTATCGAAGCGATAATCCACCGTTAGCTCCTCTCCCGGAGCAATGGTTCGGGCGCTCATATAAAGGATGTGTCCTTTGAGAATGCGGGAAACCAGGTTGGGCTCGCAGGAGTGATTGATAAATTCCGCGCCGGAACCGCCGACGGAGCCATCGATGGTCCAGTAATCGTCGAGCGTAAAGAGATAGATGAGGTCGTCGTTTGCCTCGGCGCGGCGCTTGGTTTCGCGGCGGCTGATTCTCTCGCCGGTGTATTCAATCACTTTGCGCCCGGCAGGGATGCGTTCGGTGGCATAGACGCCCCAGCGGTGAATTTTCGAACGCGCGAGCTTCATGCCGAAGCAGGTATAGCGAGGGTCAATACGGCGTGTCAAGCTGGACGATTTACTGCGCTTTCTGCTCGAGGACGGAGACTAATTCCTGTACGGCGGCTGCGCTCTTTTTCAGAGCGGCCTGTTCGGCGGCATCGAGCTTTACTTCGTAAATTTTTTCCGCTCCTTGCTTACCGAGTTTCACGGGCACGCCGACAAAAAGGCCCTGAATGCCATACTCGCCCTCCAGCCGCACGGCGCAGGGAAGGACTTTCTTTTTATCTTTGAGGATGGATTCGACCATCTCCACTGTAGATGCGGCAGGCGCGTAATAGGCACTGCCGGTTTTCAGATACTTCACAATTTCCGCGCCGCCATCCCGGGTGCGCTGGACCATGCGTTCGATAGTCGCGGCATCCGTCAGCTCGGTTAGCGGGATGCCGCTGACGTTGGTGAACCGCACCAGCGGCACCATAGTGTCGCCATGGCCGCCGAGCACCATTGCGGTCACATTTTCAAACGAAACGTTCAGCTCCTGAGCGATGAAGGTACGGAAGCGCGCCGTGTCGAGCACGCCGGCCATACCGATGACGCGCTCGCGCGGGAAGCCGGAAACCTTGAGCGCTGTCCAGCACATAGCATCGAGCGGGTTCGTCACCAAAACAAGAATTGCATCAGGAGAGTGTTTGGCGGCCTGCTCGGTGGCGCTTTTCACGACTTCGTAGTTAGCGAGCAGCAAATCATCGCGGCTCATACCCGGCTTGCGGGGAAAACCGGCGGTAATGACGACAATATCGGAGCCGGCGGTTTCCGCGTAACCGTTCGTGCCAATGATCGAGACATCGTAGCCTTCGACCGGCGCCGACTCGAGCATGTCGAGCCCTTTGCCTTGAGGGACACCCTCTACGACGTCAACCAGCACCACATCCGCGAGCTCTTTGGCCGCAATCTTCTGAGCCGTGTTGGCGCCTACGTTGCCGGCACCAACGACTGTTACCTTCCTTCGCATCTTTCTCCTTAAATTTTTACTCCCGGAAATCTCTAGCCCTAAAATTATTCGCCGCCGGCGGAAAACCGGAATGCCGTGGTTTGTCGATATCGCTCGCCGGGCTTCAATACCGAGGACGGAAATTGCGGCTGGTTCGGCGAATCCGGAAAATGCTGTGTCTCGCAGCAGAATCCGGCGCGAGCGCCATACGTCGCTCCGCTCTTGCCCGGAATTGGGCCGCGGATGTGATTGCCCGTATAAAACTGCATGCCGGGCTGTGTTGTGAGCACTTCCATAATGCGACCCGAATGCGGGTCGTGTACGCGCGCGGCGAGCGATAGTCCGTTGCCGGAGCGATTCAAAACAAAGTTGTGATCGTAACCTGTGCCAAAGGTGATCTGTTCATCATTCGCGTCGATGCGCGCTCCGATCGCGGTGGCTTGGCGGAAATCGAACGGTGTTCCAGCTACGCCGCGCAGGTCGCCGGTCGGAATCAGATTAGGAGCCACGGGAGTGAATCGATCGGCATTGAGGATCACATGCTGGTCTAGAATGTTCCCTTGCGCATGGCCGGCAAGATTGAAATAAGAATGATTCGTGAGATTCAGCACCGTGTCACGATCGGTCGAGGCCGAGTAATCGATGCGGAGCATGTTGTCTTCGCTCAGAGTATAGGTGGCGGCGACTTCGAGATTTCCCGGATATCCTTCTTCGCCGTCTTTGCTCAGATAGCGAAGTTCGAGTACGGAGTTCCCGTTGGAGTTAATAACAGCGGCCCTCCAGGCGACTTTATCGAACCCTCTCGCGCCGCCGTGCAGTGCATTCGAGCCGTTGTTCTGGAGGAGTGTGTACGTCTTGCCATCGAGCTGGAATTTGCCGTTTGCAATACGATTGGCAAAGCGGCCGACGAGCGCGCCGAAATACGGATTCGGATCGAGATAGCCATCCAGAGAATCAAAACCGAGAACGATGTCCTCGCTCCGGCCGGCGCGGTCGGGCACTTGGAGCGTGACGAGCCGCCCGCCGTAGTTGGTGACGGACGCCTCCACACCACTGGCATTACGCAGCGTAAACAGACTGATCGCCTCGCCCGAAGGCAGGCTGCCCCAGCGGCGCTCGCTAATTTCGCTCATTTTTGCAGACCACGAAGTACATGATAACTGTCTCCCGAAAGAGCGTCTTTGGCGTATGGACCGCGGTGGCGATTTCGCTTGGCGCATTTCTGCTTTTCCTGGTAGAACCCCTGATAGCTAAGCGGATTTTGCCGTGGTTCGGCGGGTCGGCCGCGGTGTGGTCCACGTGTCTGGTGTTCTACCAGACGGCGCTCCTGGCCGGCTATCTCTATGCGCGGCTCGTTGCGCGACATCTATCGCCGCGAGCGCAAGCGGTGCTGCACATCGCAGTGCTGGCGGGGTCCCTCGCGTTACTGCCCATTGGCCCTGCGGACCATTGGAAATCAGCCGCGTCGAACGAACCAGCATGGCAGATTCTCTACATGCTGACGGTCACGATCGGGCTGCCCTTTATGGCGCTGTCCGCTACGAGCCCGCTGCTGCAAAGTTGGCTGGCCCGCCGAGGAGATAAAGCGCCCTATTGGCTTTTTGCGGTCTCGAACTTTTTTTCTTTGGTGGCGCTGGTTGCCTATCCTCTGGCGGTAGAGCCGACATTGAATCTTTCGCGGCAGAGCGTCTATTGGTCCGCGCTTTTCGTACTGTTCGCTTTGGTGTGCGCCGCGGTGGCGTGGCGTGGCCGCACGGCGCCCGCGACGACTGGAACGAACACAGACAATGCTGCTGTGCCGTCGCATTGGTATTGGTTCGCCCTGGCGGCGTGCGGATCGATGCTGCTGCTTTCGGTAACGAACCACATGACGGAGAACGTCGCGGCCGTACCGCTGCTGTGGGTGCTGCCGCTCGCGGTTTATTTGCTGACCTTCGTGCTCAGCTTTGGATTGCCTGGTTTGTATCGGCGGCCCCTATGGCTGCGTTTGCTTGCATTCGCGCTCGGGGTAATCGGGTATTCCGTCTATAGCATCGACACAGTCGAAGCGATTCAAGTCAGCGTGCCGATTTTTCTCGCGGGCTTATTCGTCTGCTGCATGTTCTGCCATGCGGAGCTGCGCCGTCTGCGCCCAGAAGCTTCCGGCCTGACGAGCTTCTATCTCATGATTGCTTTTGGGGGAGCGGCCGGCGCGATATTCGTCGGGCTGCTTGCTCCACAGCTATTCTCGGGCGTCTACGAACTGCCACTCACGCTTTGTTTTACGGCGCTGCTGGCGCTACTGCTGATATGGCAGAACGGAGACTGGGCAATCCGGCTTTTGTGGATTGGCGTAGCCGGATGCATGGCGGCAGTATTTGCCGCGAACGTGCATGCCTACCGGAAGAACTCGCTTTCCCTACGCCGCAGCTTTTATGGTTCCCTGCGCGTGGTCCAATCCCCGCGCGCCGGTCCGGAGCAGATCCGGACGCTGTACCATGGCACAATCCAGCACGGCGCTGAGTATTTGTGGCCGGAGCGCCGCATGAAGCCTATTACGTATTACGGGCCCGATTCGGGCATCGCGATCCTTTTGCGCGAATGCTTCCCTTCCCCGAAGCGCGTGGGCATCATCGGCTTAGGCACCGGAACGCTTGCGGCTTTCGGCCAGGCTGGGGATACATTTCGTTTTTACGAGATCAATTCGCAAGTTATCGAAATTGCGCAGTCGCTATTCTTCTTTACGCGAGAAACGCCGGCGCATGTGGAGATCGTGGAGGGAGACGCCCGGCTCTCACTGGAGCGTGAATCCGTCCCACCCTTCGACGTGCTGGTGCTCGATGCATTTTCGGGAGACGCGATTCCAGTGCATTTATTGACGCGCGAAGCAGTGGCGTTGTATTTGCGCCGGCTCAAGCCGGACGGCGTGCTGGCTTTTCACGTGTCGAATAATTATCTCGATCTGGCGCCGGTGGTGGCGCAACTGGCGCAGGAGGTCGGCTATCGCGCCGTGGAGGTGAAGAATCATGCGGATCCGGACGACTTGATTCTGCCCGCCGAATGGGTACTCGTCACGCGCAATACGGTTGTACTGGATAATACCGCCATTCACCTGCACTCGGAGCCGATTGCTCCCCGCGAGAATCTGCAGCCGTGGACGGACGATTTCAATAATTTACTTCAAATTTTGAAGGCTCCCCGACTGAATTGAGCCGGTTCATGATTTCCGAGACAATCTCGTACGAGCGAAGCCGATGAGCATGATCATACGTATCGGAATTGATAATAATTTCGTCCGCTTCTGTCTCTTCGAGAAACGCGGCCAACCGGCATTCCACCGTCTCAGGGCCGCCCACAATGCTTAAGGCCAGCTTCGTTTCAATAAGAAAACGTTCTTCGGGCGTCCAGATGTCGTCCATGGTTTTGACCGGCCGCGAAAGAAGGAATGCCTGGCCACGAATGAGCTGCAAAAACTTTAATGCGGGGGTAGTCGCAAGGAATTGCGCTTCCTCGTCTGTAGGAGCCGCAATGATCGGCAGACCAATCATTACGTAGGGTTCCTTCAGGCGCTCGGATGGACTAAATCGCTCTCGATAGATGGAAATGGCCTGCTGCAATTCTTGCGGCGCGAAGTGGCCCGCGAAGGCGAAGGGCAAGCCGAGATACGCGGCAAGCTGCGCGCTGAAGGTGCTCGATCCCAGCAGCCAAACCGGCACGTTGGTTCCGGCTCCGGGCACCGCACGCACTGTCTGTCCGGGCGTGGCGGGTGCGAGAAAACTCAAAAGCTCGGCAACCTGATCCGGAAATTCCAGGCCGGTGCTGTGCGGGTCGCGGCGCAGCGCGCGAATGGCGGCAGCGTCGGTACCGGGAGCGCGCCCCAGTCCGAGATCGATACGGCCGGGATAAAGCGTTTCGAGAGTGCCGAACTGTTCCGCAATAACAAGCGGTGCGTGATTCGGCAGCATGACACCACCCGACCCGACACGAATCGTAGACGTGCCGCCGGCGACGTAGCCGATAAGAACGGCTGTAGCCGCGCTCGCGATTCCCGGCATGTTGTGATGCTCGGCCAACCAGAATCGGGTGTAGCCCCAGCGCTCGCAATGCCGTGCAAGATCCAGGGTGTTGCGAAAGGATTCGGCGATTGTGCTATCCCTCTTCACGGGCGCCAAATCCAACACGGAAAATCGAGTACGCCGGTTGGCGGTCATGTTGAATTAGATGCCATCGAAGCGGGGGCCGGCTCGTCGCATTTTTTGCAATTTAATTTGTGACCGAGGAATCGGCGCCGGCCTTCTTCGGTCAGCACCCATGGCCGGAGCGCCCAAGGTGGATCGTGCCGGACATGACGGCCGTGTCCGCACTCCAGGTCGGCCACCCAATCGCCGTGTTCATCCTGATGAAAACCGACGATGACGCGTTCCACTTAGGCCGAAGCCTTGGCGGGCGCGGCTTTTGTGATGGCCGACATCACCCGGCGTGGCTGGAGATCCGTGATGGGCCGCACGCGGAGGGGCCGCTCCTGCAGAATCAGCTCGCTTGCCTGGACTAAGCGGTCCATATGAAACCAACGCTGGAATGGGCTATCGCGCAGGACGTTGCAAATAGCCACGAGACTCATGCCCTGGTGATGCGCCATCCAGCAGCGCACCAGTTTGTATTTACGTGGCAAGAATGCACGGCCGATCGAACCGGTGTAATCCGCCGATTCATAGAAGCCGTACTCTTTCAACCACTTCTTACCGGCCATTACCAGCAAATTTTCGACCGCCATGGCCGGATCGACCATTAATGCAAGACAGCTCGAATAAGGAGAGATCACCAGAGAGCCGGCGCGGGCGACATTCAATGCAAGTCCGGGCACGCCGAAGGCGGCGTATTGATAATTGCCCTGCTCGTCGGTTTTACTGTAGGCAGCTTCCGAGATGCCCCATGGAACTCCCCGGCTTGCGCCATAGGCCTGCTGCGCGCGCACCGCCGACTGAGCGGCACGGTCGAGCAGCGTGTTGGGGTGGGACTTGAGCCAGATGGCCGGCATGAGATATTCGAACATCGTGCCGGTCCAGGAGATCAACACCTTCTCTTTCTCGCAGACAGTGTGCTGGCGGCCGAGGCGAAACCAGGTTTCCTGCGGCGCTTCGCTCTTGGCTACTGCGATGAAGGTCGCTGCGCGAGCTTCGGAGGCAAGCAAGTCATAGCAGGAGTCGTTGAGCTTTTCCGTGGCAACATCGTAGCCAATAGACAGCAGATTCCGGCCCTCGTGCACCAGCATCCGGAAGCTCATTTCGTGAGACAGGCGTTCGCAACTGTCGGCCAGCGCCTCGAGACGCTTCGCCACGTTTTGCAGCCGGACACGGCATTCCGGAAGGGCCGCGCGCAAGCGTCCGGCGAGAAGTGCTACGTCGCTTGCGGGTTCCGAGGCGCGTTCGAGTGTTGCCAGGCGGGCTTCCAGCTCCGAATAGAACTCGCTTGCGGCGGCGGGCGCCGGCAGCGCAGGCCATTCAAAGACCGAGCGTTCGAGTTTCCGCAAAAGCTCGTATTCCGGCAGGTACCAGGGAAGAAAATCCTGCGTCAACGCGCGTAGCGCTTCAACGCGCGCCGCCAACTCGCGGTCAGCGATCGATTCCTGGGCGAGAACGCGCGGCAGCCAGACCTTCGGATTAGCGCTCGTTGCGAGCGACGACCAGGAGCTCGAATCTTTCGGGACTTGCTTTGCGGCCCGGCAGTAATCGGACAATCCTTCGAGGGCTCCGTCGCCCAGCACTGGATGCCGCAACAATTCGATACATCCGTGGCGCAAGCTCCATACCGATGCGACGAAATTCCCGCTATCGACACTCGAAATAAAAGGCGGCCCCAGCGGCTCCAGCGTAGTCGTGTCGTACCAGTTGGCAAGGTGGCCATGAAAGCGAGGCAGTTTACAGATCGTTCCGAGAGTTCGCTCGCTAAGCGTCAGAAACTCCGGCAGGGCTATATAGCCGAATTCCAATGCCGCTTGACGCGCATTGAACAGCAATCCCAAATTAGTGGGCGAAATGCGCTCGGCGATTTTCAACGGCTCTTCCTGCACGTTGTCCGGAATCAGCCAGTGATTTTTTTCGTTGCTGAACTCGGCGAAATACCGCCAGGTACGCAGCCCCACGTCACGCAGAAAGCGGCGTTCTTTCCTTGACAATTCAAAATCGTGATGCGGAGAGCGGTTGATCCAACTGGAAATCAGCTTGGAACAACACCACGCGGCAAGAAACGGCAAGGCATAGGGCGCCGCTTCCGGCCTGAAAAAGAGTGCCAGCCCGAGAGCGATACTCAGGGCCGGAATCCAATTCAAATAAATGTCTACCGGCGTTTTCTTCCGGATGCCCAATTCGGCTTCGGTTGCGGTTTCCCATTCCAGCAACCGGCTATGCGTGATCGCGCTGCGAATTACCGTCCGGACGACTGCATCGATCGCCATCAGAGTCTGATGCGCCAGGAAGGCAATGTTCAGGGCGATGCTGACGTGTGAGGTGAAGAAGTCGGAAAGCGCATCGCGTGCGGTAGCCGAGCTTCTTTCGGAAATCGCCCGAATCATCGCGAAGATGAGGCGGAAATAAATCGGCAGATAGAGCAAGGCGACAGTGACCAGCGTCCAGAAACGCGGCGTTCCGGGCAGAAAGAACCAGCCTGCGACGAGTAGAGCGAGGGTCGCGGGTTCCATCAGGCTGCGGCGCAGATTATCGACGATCTTCCACCGCGATACAAGCGAAATGGGATTACGGACCAGGCGCCGGGATTCATCGGGGACTTTATTAAATATCCAGCGCACGATCTGCCAGTCACCCCGTAGCCAGCGATGCTTGCGGCGATTGTAGGCACTGTAATGCGACGGATAGTCGTCGATCACTTCTATATCCGAAGCCAAGCCGGCCCGCGCGTAGGCGCCTTCGATGAGATCGTGACTGAGCAAGGCATTACGCGGGAACCGGTGCTCGAGCACCTGGCGCAAGGCATCGACGTCGTAAATTCCTTTGCCCGTGAAAATTCCTTCTCCATACAGATCCTGGTAAACGTCCGATACGGCGCGCGAGTAAATATCGAAGCCGGTTTGTCCGGAATAGATGCTGGCTAAGTGCGAACGCGAAGCGGAATGCACACTGATGCCGACGCGCGGCTGCAAAATGCCGTATCCGCGCGTGACGATGTTGAGTTCGGGATCTACCAACGGCCGGTTCAACGGATGGGCCATTGCGCCAATCATGCGCTGAGCCGCGCCGCGGGGCAGTTGGGTGTCGGAATCGAGCGTCAAGACGTAGCGAATTCTCGGAAGCTTACTCAGATCGCCGGCTTTGACCGGGAACGGATCGAAGGTATGGCGCAGCAATTGATTCAGGTCGAGCAGCTTGCCGCGTTTGCGCTCCCAACCCATCCACGCGCCTTCGCGCGGGTTGTAGACACGATGCCGGTGAAACAAATAGAAACCGCCATACGGCTCACCGGCATACCTTCGATTGAGCCCATCGATAAGCTGAACAGCCAGATCCACGCGGCGATCCTGGTCTTCGGCCGGCTCCTGAGAATCGGGCAAATCCGTCAGTAGCGCGTAAAAGATATTCGGATCGCGATTCACCAGATAACGGATTTCAAGATCGTCCACTAGTTGATGAATCTGCTTATCGTTAAGGAGCAACGTGGGGATCGCAACCATGGTGGCGCAATCGGGAGGGACGGCTTTCTGGAAATCGAGTTTGGGTAAACCGCGCGGCGTAAGCACGGACGTAACCAGGTAGTTCATCAGCTCGACGGCTGCTTGGGTGGCCGGCATGATCAGCAACAGGGCGCCGAAGATCACTCCACGACCGCCATGGGTCCGGACAA
The DNA here is from genome assembly GCA_025924475.1 of Bryobacteraceae bacterium. GTDB lineage: Bacteria > Acidobacteriota > Terriglobia > Bryobacterales > Bryobacteraceae > Bog-105. The sequence goes on along the minus strand of JAICIH010000085.1, from coordinate 2,646 downwards.
TGCTCATGATCAACACCACGACGGTGATGAGCGTCACGAACTCGATGCCAATGATATAGATCTCGTCGGGAAACTTGTGAAAGGCGTGCTGGATGCTGGCGCCCATCTTGCGCCGGTATCCGACGCGGTGCAAGAGTTCTTCCGACCCGGTTTCATCCACCAGGTAATAGCCGGCGTGGCGCAGGCGTTCGCGAAGGGCTTCGTGAGCCGAACGCTCAATTTTCGCCTCTTCGGCAAGTTTCACGGCCAGGCGCGCCAGCTCGATTTCGCCGACATCGGAGTGCGACGCGATACGGGCCACGCGGCGGCGATACGCTTCGCGGCTATCGAATTCCATGCACGGATAAACGCCTGCCGGATCGAGCGACAGTATCCGATGCACGATCGAAAGACCTTCAATGGTATCGCGCCACTCGATTGCGCCGATCAGCCGCAGGCTACCGACCAATCGGCCAACATTCTGGCTAGGCGCGGCGGCCCCTTGCGCGCGAAAAGCATCGAGTGCCTTATAGCCATGATCGGCGAGCAGATCGAGAAGCACCAATTTCAATGTGGTCAGCATTCCCGTCAGCTCGGCCAGACGCAACGGCTCGATCTCCTGAACCGCTTCCAGGTAAAAGGCGAATTCGGCCTGGGTCAAACGGTAGTTTGTGGCCGCGAGCAACGCCCGCCCCAGCACCATGCATCTGGGAATGGCTTCTTCGCCGCCGGTACGCACTTGCGGCAGCTTGGCCAATTTGCGCGTCGCGTCGCGCAAATCCTGCAGCTCCGTCCGGACGAGGCGCAGATTATCGTACAGCCACTGCAGATCGTCGGACGGCTCTGGTGTGCGGAGATCGTACAACTCGCGTTCCAATGCGTTGAGACGCTTGAGGCTATAACGATAGATTTCACGCGGCCGGGAAGAATGGTGCTTGCCCGGAAGCCAGCCGCAGGCGCGAGCAGTCTGATGAGCATGGGCGCGCAATCGCGTCTGCTCATCCACGGGTACCGTGGCAAAGCGCGCATCAGGCGATTTTGCGTCTGTTTGCGGGACCATTTGTAAGGTAGGGTCGGCCAAATTCAAATCCTATCGATAGCTCGACGCCTGCAGCTCGAACATGCCGGCATAGATTCCGCCGCGAGCCATCAAGCGGTCGTGGCTTCCTTCTTCGGCAATCGATCCGTTTTCTAACACAATTATGCGCTCCGCCATGCGCACCGTCGAAAAGCGATGCGAAATAAACAACGCCATTTTGTCTGTTGTGAGCTCGTTAAAACGCTCGAATACTTCATATTCGGCGCGCGCGTCAAGCGCGGCTGTTGGCTCGTCTAAAATCAGAACCTGCGCCTCGCGGAGATAGGCGCGCGCCAACGCCAGCTTCTGCCATTCTCCCCCGGACAGATCGACGCCGCCTTCGAAACGCCGCCCGAGCATTTGTTCGTAACCACCGGCCAGTTTGTCGATTACGCCGTCAGCCAGGCTCTTTTCCGCCGCTTCGCGGATCCGATCCAGCTCCGGGAGAAACTCGATGCGCCCCACAGCAATGTTCTCACGCGCTGTCATTTCATAACGCATGAAGTCCTGGAAGATCACGCCGACCTCACGGCACAGGCCCTCAATATCGTAATCGCGGAGATCCACGCCATCCAGCAGCACCTGGCCTTCGGTGGGATCGTAGAGACGCGTGATCAGCTTGACAATGGTGGTTTTGCCCTGTCCATTCTGGCCGATCAGAGCGACCCGCTCGCCCGGACTCAGGCGGAAATTCAAACCATCCAGGATCAATCGCTCGGTACCCGGATAACGAAACGACACGTTGCGAAACTCGAATCCTTCGCGAATCGGGCGCGGCGCCGGAAGCGCGTTCGGCTTCGATTGAACCGTCGGCTTCATCTCGAAGAAAGCCAGCAGGTCGGTGAGGAAAAGCGCCTGATCGGCAATGCTTGAAAGAGTCGAAAACAACTGCGAAATGTTGCTCTGTACGTTCAGGATCGTTTGCACTAAGAAAGAAAATCTGCCGATGCTGAAGGTATGATTCACGGTCTCCCAAATGACCCACACGTAGGCGCCGTAATAGCCCGTAGTGGAGAGCGTGGACAGCAGGGTTACCCCCACCAGGCGCCGCCGCAGGAGCGCCAAATTCTCGTCCAGGATCCGATTCGAGATATTCGTGAAGCGATCGGATAGAAACCGGCTCAAACCGAAAAGTTTCAGCTCTTTGGCTGCTTCCTTGCTGCCGCCCACTTGGCGTAAATAGTCGAGCTGGCGTTTGGCGGGGGTTTGCCGGAAATTCTTGGCATAGCTGAGAAATGCGTAGTGGCTTTCGCCAAGGAAGGCGGGCAGAAGACAGGCGATCAGGACCAGCAAGAGCCAGGGAGAGAATATAAGAATCGCGACGGAGAGGGAAATCGTGGTGACCGCCTGTTGAAACAGGCGGCCGATCGACTGGATCATCCCCAGCCGGTCGGTGGCCTGCACACGGGCCCGCTCCAAGCGATCGTAGAAGACCGGATTTTCGTAGGCCTGCAGATCGAGTTGCGAGGCGTGTTCCATCACTTGGATGCTGACGTGCCGCATATAGCGGTCGGCCAGCACCGCATCGTAGTAGTCCGAGACTCTACCTAACGTGTTGCCGGCGATCGTAAGGGCGAACTCGAGCCCGG
>JAICIH010000084.1 GCA_025924475.1 Bryobacteraceae bacterium | reverse complement strand
CTTCGCTAGAAACGATCCCGATTCGGCACCCTGGATAATCCGGTGATCATAGGTGCACGTAATCGTAAGTACTTTGCCGAGTCCGAGCATCGCGCGATTCTCTTCGCTCATCGCGGCAAATTCCGCGGGGTAATCGATCACGCCTGTCGCGACGATTGCGCCTTGCCCCGGCATTAGTCGCGGCACCGAGCCAAATGTCCCCACCGTTCCGGGATTCGTGAGCGAAATCGTAGTGCCTTCGAAATCCGCGACCTGCAGCTTGTTCGTACGTGCGCGCGCCACAATGTCGTCGTAAGCGGCAACGAACTGAGCAAAGTTCATGCCGTCCGCATTCTTGATATTAGGCACCTTGAGAGAACGCGTACCGTCTTTGGCCGCGATATCGATCGCGAGGCCTAGGTTGACCTGCCCGCGCACCACACGGAACGGCTCGCCGCCATTTTCCGCATAGGCGTGATTCAACCCGGCATTCGACCTCAGCGCTTTGACAATTGCCCAGGCGATCAACTGAGTAAAGCTCAGCTTGCTCTGGCCTTTCAGCACGCGCCGTTTATTGATGAGATTGCGATTTTCCTCGATGACCCGTACCGGAATCTGGCGCTGCGACGTCGCCACCGGAATCGACAGGCTCAACGTCATGTTCTCGGCGATGCGCGCCGCCGCGCCGCGCAACGGGATGAGCTGGTCGCTGGCGCCGACTGTTTTCGGCTCGGGCTTTGCTGGCTGGGCCGGTGCCGCTTTCGCCAATTCCGTCTTCGGAGGTTCGCTACGCGGCGGCTCCGGTTTTGGCGGTTCTTTCTGCGGCTCAGGCTTTGCCGGGGGTTCCCGAACCGGGGCTGGTTCCGGTTCCGTTTCCACCGCTACGCTGGTCTGCGCTGCGCTTTCTTGCTCCGGCGAAATATTTCCGTTACCGCCCGCGCCGTTCTGGTCTTCAGCATGTACGAACAGGTCCGTCCATCCCTCATCTACACTCTTGCGATCGAATCGATATTGGTGGTAGAGTTCCTCTTCCAGCCAGCTATTGACACCCAGGGATGGGTCATTTCCTTCTTGCATTGCGGCGTTTTCTTGCGAGGCTTGTAATTTCAATTGTATCGAAGGCAGTACACTACTAATGAATGACCCTCGAAGAGTTAGAAAGAGAGTACGTTACGCTCCGTCAGCAAGGTGAAGCTGTGCGGAGCTATCTTTGACGCCCCCCGCAAACAGCAAGAGCTGGAGAAACTAGAACAAGAAATCAACGCCCCGGATTTTTGGAATCAGCCGGAGAAAAGCCAGCGCGTAATGCAGCAGCGCAAGCGCCTGGAAGAGGCCATCCAGAATTCCTTCCGCGTCTCCTCTGCGGCTTCCGACATCGACACGCTATTCGAACTCGCTCGTGAAGGTGAGAACGTCAATGGCGACCTCGAGCGGGAGCTGAAATCATTCGCCGAAAAGGTGGAAGAACTCGAGACCGGAATGCTGCTCTCGGGCGAAAACGCCGCCCGCGACGCCATTATCACGATTCACCCGGGCGCCGGCGGCACGGAAAGCCAGGACTGGGCAGAAATGCTGCTGCGCATGTACCTGCGCTGGGCCGAGCGCCACAAATTCGAAGCGACCGTCACGGACCGGCTCGAAGGGGAAGGCGCGGGCATCAAATCGGCCACCTTCGAAATCAACGGCGAGAATGTCTATGGGCAATTGCAGTCGGAAATCGGCGTGCATCGGCTGGTGCGCATCTCGCCCTTCGACGCGAACGCCCGCCGCCATACCTCTTTCGCCTCGGTATTCGTGTTCCCGCAAATCGACGATGATATCAAGATCGATATCCGCCCCGAAGACCTGAAAGTGGATGTCTTCCGCGCCAGCGGAGCCGGCGGCCAGCACGTGAACCGCACCGAATCCGCCGTGCGCTTTACCCACTTGCCGACCGGGATCGTGGTGCAGTGCCAGAACGAGCGCTCGCAGCACAAGAATCGCTCTAGCGCCATGAAGCAATTGCGCGCGAAGCTGTTCGAGCACGAAATGGAGAAGAAGCGCGCCGAAGATCAAAAGCTCGAAGATTCCAAGCTCGAAATCAACTTCGGCAGTCAGATCCGCAGTTACGTGCTCGCGCCCTATCGGCTGATCAAGGATCACCGCACCAAGCTGGCGATCGGCGATGTGGACCGCGTGCTCGACGGTGATATCGACGCGCTCATCCATGCCTTTCTCGTGTGGCGGAAGACGGGTAAGGTGTTGGGCGACGCGAAAGACGATTTGCCGGAGTGAGCGAAGAAGAACTAAGCCGGGCGGCCGAAATTCTACGCCAAGGTGGCCTGGTCGCGTTTCCTACCGAGACGGTTTATGGATTAGGCGCAAACGCACTCGATGCGGAGGCGGTGGCGCGGATTTACCGGGTCAAACAACGGCCATTCGCGAGCCCGCTGATCGTCCATGTGGCCGATGAAGCGATGGCGCGTACCATCACCGCGGAATGGCCCGAGCGCGCCCAGCGACTCGCCAAAAAATTCTGGCCCGGACCACTCACGCTGGTGTTGAAGAAAGCCGCGACAATTCCCGACTTGGTGACGGCGGGATTGCCCTCGGTGGGCGTCCGCGTCCCGGCACATTCGGTTGCTGCGGCCCTGATCCGTCGCGCCGGCATTCCTGTGGCCGCGCCCAGCGCCAATCGCTTTTCGGAAATCTCACCGACCAGCGCCGAGCATGTTCGGAAGAGTTTAGGAGGCTGCGTGGACATGATCCTCGATGGCGGCCCTACACAGGTCGGAATCGAATCGACCGTTGCCTCGCTGGTGCGCGTTCCGCCCGTTGTCCTCCGGCCCGGCATGATTGACCAGGCGGAATTGGAAGCGGTCACCGGCGAATCCTGGGGCCACGAATCGGAACTGCCGCATATTTCGGAATCGCCCGGGCTCCATCCGCGACACTACGCGCCGCGCACTCCGTTTTTCGTTCTGGAGCCCGATGCCAAACCACCTGCGGGCCGAGGCCGCATCCTCGAAATGCCAGTGGATGTAGCCAGCTACGCTAATCGCCTCTACGCGGAACTACATCAAGCCGACAGCGAAGGATGGGACTGGATAGCGGTTATCCAGCCCCCGCACTCGCCCGATTGGACCGGCGTGCGCGATCGCCTGCGCCGCGCCAGCACACCGGATTAACTTACCGATGCCCGCCTCTACCGCCATGTCCGCCGTGCCAACCGCCATGTCCGCCGCCATGCAAGCCGCCGCCGCGGTGCCAACCGCCGTGATGACCCCAACGCCCACGGAATCCATGGCCGTAATGCCGAGGCGCATAGTAGTACCGATAACCCAAGCCGCCCCAGATCCGCGGATATCCGTATCCATAGAAACCCCAGCCGAACGGGCTATACAGAAATCCGCTTCCCGGCATAAATGCATAGCCGGACCAATAAGGATTCCAATACCAGCCGGGTCCGTACCAGGCGCCGCTCGCCGCTAAGCTGTCGGCGGAGTTGCGATTCGCTTCCGCTTGCTGCTCGCCCCGTACTTTGCTCCAGACATAGAGTGGCTCCTGCTTGGCCTGTTTTGTTTCAAAATCTCGCTTCTTCAGCGGCTGATTGCTCGCTAGCAATACCTGGTCGCCTTTTTTCAACGTGGTCTCGCCGGTGGCGTTTCGCACTTCCGCTTTGCCATCCAGCACTCTCACGCTGTGTTGTCCCGCCTCGAAGCTATATAGGCCTTTTTTCACGATCGCGGCGCTCGTGCCATCCAGATCGACGGTGAGCATCGAGCCCTCCACCAGATCCGCTACTTCGATGAGCGCCGCTCCGCGATCCATCTGCACCGTCACGCCGGCGAGACTTGCCGACTTCAGCCGCACCTCGCTATCGTGCCCAATCCGCAGAAAAGCCCCCGGCGTGAGCAACACTTCCACGTATCCGTTGGTTGTGGCGATCGCCTGATTCGACTTGGCCACCGCGGACCCGACCGACTCAGCCGTCAACGTCTGTCCATCCAGCGTGGCCTGCCCTTCCACGTAATTGATTGCGCCGGGCGATGCCATCCGTGGCTGTTGTCCATTCTCGTTTTGCGAAGCAGACGTTTGGGCGAGCCCCATAAGCGCCGTAGCGATCAATACCGCCAGCAACCGCCCGCCTGTCTTCCAATCGCCTTTCATTTTTTTAATCCTCTGCCTGTTGGACGTACCGATTTTACGGTAAGTCACAAATATTCAATGAGATAGCAGAAGATCAGTAGTTGAAAACAGCCATCGGCGGTGGCTTTCAGGCAGTTACCAAATCAAACGCCTTACGATGGTCACTCAAAAACTGCTCGAGGCCCTTTTCTGTCAGCGGATGGCAAAACATCTGTTCCAGCACCTTGAACGGCAGTGTCACAATATGCGCACCGGCTTTGGCAACCTCGATCACGTGCCTGGGCCCGCGGCAGGAAGCGGCGAGCACCTGCGTTTGGAAGCCGTAATTCCGATAGATCGTGAGAATGTCGCGCACCATCTCCACCCCGGACAGTCCCAAATCGTCCACCCGTCCCACAAACGGGCTCACCATGTAGGCGCCCGCCTTCGCCGCCACCAGCGCCTGCGCCGCGCTGAAGCACAGTGTCACATTGACGCGGATGCCCTCCTTCGCTAACGCATGGATCGCCTGCACGCCCTCGGCAATCAGCGGAATTTTGACGACCACGTTCTTGTGAATCTTGGCCAGGCTCCGCCCTTCCGCAATCATTTCCTGAGTGGATAAGGAAAGGACTTCGGCGCTGACGTCACCGTCTATTAGATCGCAGATCCGGCGGACCTGCTCTTCCACCGGCACACCCTCCTTAGCAATCAGGCTCGGGTTCGTGGTGACGCCGTCGAGGATCCCCCAAGCCGCGGCGGCGCGCAGTTCTTGCAGGTTCGCTGAATCAAGGAAGAACTTCATCCAAGCCCCGATACTATCAGAGGGATGGCCGTAGCTGAACAGATCCATATCGCGCGCGCCGAGGAGAGCCACATCCCGCTGATTTTGAGTTTTATCCGCAAGTTGGCCGAATACGAGCGCCTTTCGAGCAAAGTCGTCGTCGATGAGGCGCAATTACGGAAATCGTTATTCGGCCCCCACCCCGCGGCCGAAGTCGCCATCGCCCGTTGGGGCGGCGAACCGGCCGGATTTGCCGTCTATTTCCCTAACTTTTCGACCTTCGCCGGCCGCGCCGGAATTTATCTCGAAGATCTCTTCGTGGAGCCGCGGTTTCGCGGGAAAGGAATCGGCAGATCGTTGTTCGTCTACCTGGCAAAGTTGGCCGAAGAGCGTGGCTGCGCGCGCATCGACTGGGCGGTGCTCGATTGGAACGAGCCGGCCAAGCGCTTCTATCGCAGTCTGGGAGCCGAGCCGATGGAAGATTGGACCATTTATCGGCTGAGCGGCACGGAACTGAAGAACCTGTGCTGAGCTTCCAACTCGCTTCCATTCCGGGCGTCAGCGTTCTCGCTGAGGAACCGCTGTCACGCCACACCCGTTTTGGCTTGGGCGGACCGGCAGCGCTGCTATGCGATGCCTCCACCGAAGCAGCCTGCATCGAAGCCTTTCGCATTATTCAGGCGAGCGGCGCGCCGCGCATGATCATGGGCGGAGGCACCAATCTGGTGGTCTCCGACGCCGGCGTCCGCGGCGTGATCCTGCGTTATACGGGCGCGCGCATTGAACGAAATAACATGCACTTACGGGTTGAATCGGGCGCCGTCTTGCAGGATGCTGTGGATACAAGCATTCGTTTCGGCATGAAGGGTCTGGAAACGATGACCGGAATTCCCGGGCTCGTCGGAGGGGCGCTCTACGGAAACGCCGGAGCATACGGCCGCTCCATCCAGGAATTGGTCGAATGCGTTCATGCCACCAACGGCAACGGCATTACCGCATTCCGTAACGAAGACTGCCATTTCCGCTATCGCAGCAGTATTTTTAAGGACAGCAAGCAATGGGTCATTCTTTCCACCGAGCTGCGCTTTACGTCGGGCGACGCGGCGGCTCTGGCCGAAAAAGCCGCCGGCATTCGCGCCATACGCGACGCCAAGTATCCGCCCGACATGAAGTGCGCCGGCAGTATTTTCAAAAACCTGCTCTTCGCCGAGCTTCCGCCTTCAGCGCAGGCGCAAGTTCCTCCTACGCTGGTGCGCGAAGGAAAAGTTCCCTCGGCCTGGTTCCTCGAACAAGCCGGCGTGAAGGGCCTTCGGCGCGGCGATATTCAGGTCGCGACCTATCACGCCAACCTGGTGTATAACGACGGCGCAGGTACGGCCGCCGATCTGGTCGGGGTGATCCAAGAGCTGAAGCGGCGCGTCTACGAGCGGTTCGGGTTCGAGCTCGAAGAGGAAGTACAGTATGCCGGCTTTGAAAGCTGAAGCCGCACTCACGTTGTTGCTGTTAGTCAACGCAAAAGTGTGGACCGGCAATCCACAACAGCCGGAAGCTGAGGCGATTGCGATTCGCGGCAACAGGATTGAGGGGGTTGGCTCGACAGCCGAGATTCTGAGGCGTCAAACGCCGGATACGCGCGTTTTCGATCTCCATGGCCGAAGAGTTATCGCGGGATTTAATGATGCCCACGTTCACTTTTATTCGGGCGGCGCCAATTTGAATTCGCCTCCGCTGCGCTATTCGAAAAGCCAGGAAGACTTCAAAAATACCCTTGCGCTCTACGCGAAGCGCTTGCCCGCCGGCCGTTGGATTCTAGGCGGCAATTGGGACCACGAGAATTGGACTCCGGACGAGTTGCCCACTCGCCAGCTGATTGACCCTGTAACGCAGTCCTGGCCTGTTTTCATCAATCGGCTCGATGGACACATGTCGCTCGCCAACTCTTTGGCGCTCAAGCTTGCGGGCATCGATCGCAACACGAAAGACGTCTCAGGCGGCGTGATTGTGCGCGATGCAAGCGGCGATCCCACAGGCATTTTGAAAGATGCCGCGCAGAATTTGGTCGAGCGCGTGATTCCGGCCCCCACGCCGGATCAAATCCGCGACGCCATCCGCGCCGCACAGACGTATGCCGCTGCCAATGGCGTAACCAGCGTGCAGGATATGTCCGCTGCGCCGGATATTTTTCGTGTCTATCAAACCATGCTGCGGAACGGCGAACTCACTGTGCGCATTTCCGGGCATCAGCCCCTCCGTTCCTGGCAGCGTTTGGCGGATGCCGGCGTTATTGCTGATTTCGGCAACGACTATCTCCACATCGGCGGGGTAAAAGGCTTCGCCGACGGCTCACTCGGCTCTACCACCGCGCTGTTCTTCGCGCCTTATCTCGATTCCCCTAACACCAGCGGCATTCCCAGCGCGGAATTGGCCAACCCAGCACAAATGTGGAGCGATATCGAAAATGCCGATTCCGCCGGCCTCCAGATCGCCATTCACGCCATCGGCGATAAGGCCAACAATATGATCCTTGGCTTCTATGAGCGCCTGGAACGGGAGCATGGCAAGCGCGACCGGCGTCTACGCATCGAACACGCGCAGCATCTCCTGCTGGGCGATATTCCGCGCTTCGCGCGCGACCACGTGATTGCATCCATGCAGCCCTACCACTGCATCGATGATGGGCGCTGGGCGGAAAAGCGCATCGGCCCTGAGCGCGCCAAGACCACATACGCATTCCGATCATTGTTAGACTCCGGTGCCACGCTCGCCTTCGGGTCCGACTGGGATGTCGCGCCAATGGCCCCGCTGATGGGCATCTACGCCGCCGTCACCCGCCGGACACTCGACGGCAAGCATCCCAATGGTTGGATTCCAGAGCAGAAGATCTCTGTCGCCGAAGCAGTACGTGCCTATACGATGGGCTCGGCATACGCCAGCTTCGAAGAAAAAATCAAAGGATCGATCGAGCCGGGCAAGCTGGCCGACCTGGTCGTCCTCTCCGGCGATATTTTCTCGATCGATCCCGTGAAGATCGCAGACACCAAAGTTTTTCTCACCATTTTCGACGGACGAATTATTTTCGGAAAGGACCCAAGCGGACCCCGTTTGCATTGATTAGGTCGCGAATGCGCGGCGACGTAAGCGCCTCGAGCTCGCGCACACGGGATTCCTTCAACCGGGTACGCGCTTGCGCAAGTTCCGGCCCGAGCAAACCAGGATGGCACAGAAATTCGGTTTCGCCTTCCCTCAATCCCTCGATCGCCGCCGCGAGAGTCTCCTCCGTCAGCGTTCCGGTCAGCCGAAAGCCGAGCAGTTGGTCGGTCATCCGGATACCATTTGCATGCGCCAGACGGCGGTAATAACCAATCCTGGGCAGCGGCCGGCGAATGTAGGGAATCGAAAACTCGCGAGCGAGCCGCACTACCGCGCGAAAGACGCCGGGCAGCAGGTGCGTGTGTTTGTGCGAATCGAGATGAGTAGGCCGGATGCCGGTACCACAGATCTTTTCGATCTGCGCGCGCAGCTCCGCGTAAGCATCAATCTTCTGAAAAACAAGCTGCAGCGGACTCTCAGGAAAATACCTTCCGTCCACAAGCGAACGGCCCTGCACAAGCACCAGATGGCAGCCCACGTCGAGAGTGGGTGTTTCCCGCGCCAGCCGAATTGCATCATCAAAGGCGTCGCCACTCGCCATCAGTGTGGTCGATGTAAGAACACCTTCGCGGTGCGCTTGAATGATCCCGGCATTCACATCCCGCGTGAAGCCGAAATCATCGGCATTGATAAAAAGCCGCTTCATTGTGGCGCACGCACTCGTGCGTGCCGCGTCGAGACTCTTCTCGACGCTTGCCCGCCCCTGACGGACGGGATTCATCTTGTAACTGAGCCGCGACCGTAGGGAGTCGGTTGGCCAATTTTTTCACAAACCTGTTAGCAAGCGGCATTCTTAGAAGACGTGCAGCTTGATGCTCAGGAACTTTTTCGGATTGGCCCGGAAATCCTTGAGAAATTCGTGCAATTCGCGCGTCGTCCCGGTCGCCGCATCATAGAGCGCGGGATTGACCATAAGCTGCCCAATCGTGCCTTGGCCCGAATTGATCTTGTCGATCGTGACGTCCACCTTTTCGAGCGTAGCCGAGAGCTGGCGGGCAATCTTATCGTCTTTCAACAACTGGCCCATCGTTCCCTTCCCGGCATTCAGATTGGCCAACAACGTATTCAGCTCATTAATTGAATGATTCAGATCGTTATACATCTTCGGATCCTTTAGAAACAAGCCCGCGGACCCTTTCCCTTGCTGCAATCCCTGCGCGATGTCGTCCACTTTAGTCATCACGCCTTGAAATTGGTTATATAGTGCATCGTCGTTCACAAGACGGCCGAGCGTACCTGTTTTGGAATTCAGCGTAGTGGACAGCAGTTGCACTTGATTCACGGTCGCCAGCAGGCTCTGATAAAGGCTTTCATCCACAAGCAGTTTGCCGAGTGACCCTTTACCGACCTCCACTTGGCCGACAATATCCTGCACCTTGCCCAAAATCGACTGCAGCGAATCGAGAACGCTATAGCCCTGCTGGACGAGCTCATCGAATTGCCGGGTATCCGCGGATTTCACCGTAGCGCCCGCCTTTACCGTCTCGTGACTCTCGCCTTTGTTGATCTGCAGAAATTTCGTGCTGCCCAGAAGATTGTCCGAAGAAATCGAGGCGATTGAGTCGCTGGGAATCTGCTTGAGCATGTCCTCGTCCACCAGGAAATCAACCTTGATGACGCGCCTGGGATCCGTTTCGCCCGAAAGCCCTACGTGCTCTACCTTGCCGGCGGAAATTCCGTTAATCCGCACCGGAGCGCCGGGATTCAGGCCAGACGCATCGGAAGTATAAAGATGAAGCTGCACTTGGCTCTTGAACCATTGCATATCGCCGGTGAGCAAAAAAACAATCAGGACTACGCAGCTCAGGGCCACTATTCCCAGAATTCCGACCTTTAGCTGAGCAAGGCTTACTTTTTGTTTACTGGGCATGGTTCTCCTCGTGTCTTACGAAACGCTTCACATACTCGTCCGTCGACTTCTCCAGGTCTTGCCGGGTTCCGAAGAACACAATCTGCCCCTCTTTCATGACTATAAACTTTGTGCGATCGCGCTTGCGTGCATCGGCAGCGCCGTTTAGGTGCAGCAGTTCTTCCCGCTCCGGATCGTAGCGGAAATCGGACATAATCTCTCCATCCTGATAGCGATGAGTAACGATCAGCGACGCGCTGTTGCGCACATCCCGTTCTTTGGCTACCAGCGCCATGATCAGGTTTGCGGTGATCGGGTCGAGCCCGGCCGTCGGCGAATCGTAGAGCACTAGCGGAGGCTCGGTCACTATAGCGCGCGCAATCCCCACGCGCCGGCGCATGCCGCCCGATATCTCGGCTGGGAATTTATCGAACGTCTGCTCGAGTTCCACGAACCGCAATGCCTCGCGGACTCGCTTTTCCGCGTCTTCGGGCGAAGTCTCGGTGTCCCCCCGTTGCCGGTTCAGGAGCGGATACTGCACGTTTTCTCCCACCGACAGCGAATCGAATAAGCCGCCTTCCTGGAACAACACGCCCGCTCCGCTGCGCAGCCCGAATCGCTGGCTTTCCTGCAACGAAGTGACTTCCTGGCCAAACAAACGAATGCGGCCTTCGTTCACCTCCACCAGCCCGATTACCGCTTTCAGCAGAGTTGTCTTGCCGCTGCCCGCTGCGCCAAAAATAATACGGGTTTCACCCGGATTCAGAGTAAGTGAGATATCGCGTAGCGCCCAGCTGTCGCCATAGCGAAGACTGACCTTCTCAAACTCCAAAATCGGACCGCTGGCAGGATCGTTCGGCATGGAAAGCTACAGTCCTACGAAGATCTTGTCCATGAGCAACGCCACGAAAAAAATCCAAATAGACGCCGCGACAACAGCTTGCGTGGTCGCGTGGCCCACGCCCTGTGTGCCGCCCGTCGTTCGCAATCCGTAATAGCAACCCACAAGGGCAATGATCATTCCGAAGATGAAAGGCTTGATCAATCCTTGCGCCAGATCGTTCATCACCAGCGAGCGCCAGGACATGGACCAGTACGCGCCGCTATCGATGAGGTGGAGAAGTGGCACGGCGATTAGGTAAGCGCCAAACAAGCCAATGGCGTCGGCCACCACCGTGAGGCAGGGGAGCATTAGCGCAGTGGCAGTGAGCCGCGGCGTGACCAGCTTTTGAACCGGATCCGTGCCGAGCGCGCGCATGGCATCGATCTGCTCGGTGACTTTCATCGAACCCAGCTCGCTCGCGATGCCCGAAGCGTTGCGGCCCGCGACAAGCAGCGCCGTCAATACCGGCCCCAGCTCGCGCACCAGAGTGAGCGTTACGATAGAGCTGACCTGGCTGCTCGCGCCATAGGTATTAAGAGCGCGTGCCATTTGCAGCGCTATAATCATGCCGCTGAAACCTCCCGTCAGCGCAACGATGGGAAGGCTGCCCACTCCGATGATGTCCATCTGCAGAAACACATCATCGTAGTAATGTGGCCGCCGTACGAGATTCTTGAAGGACCGGCCAGCAAGAAATAGGAAATCCTGGAAGGACGCGACAAGCGTCTTCAGGAAGTCGAGCAAGCAGATGCTCCCCGCGCCGGCCTCGGCTTCATGGCTCGATGCTAACACAGCAACCGAAAGCGCTGACTAAGCCGTGACCGCGAGGGAGCGGCCTTAATTTTTAACAGACCCGCTAAAAAGCCGCTTCCGCCGGAACAGACTTCTCGCTCTCGTTGTTCTTCTTATCTACCGCGCTGACGGCATACCGGTAAGTCTTCCCATGCTCGACCTTACGGTCGCTATACGCCGGCAACGTGACCAGCGCGCCTTGCCGTTCCAGCGGCCCGCCGTTTACCGACCGATATACGTAGTAACCTTGCGTATCCGCTTCCGGGCTGCGCTGCCAGGAAACTTCCACCGAATCCGGACCAGCCAAAGCTGTCACACCAGCGGGAATCGACGGGGCGAATTTGTCAACCAACGTAACCGGGACAACCGCCGACGGCAGACTTTCCGCCTGCTGCTCGGTGGCGACGACTGTATAGCGATACTCGATATCGGCTTGAGCGGACGTATCGACGAAATTCGGCTGATCCGAAGTCCCGACTTCCACCGGCTGCTTGTCGGCAGCCGATTGCCGGTAAATCCGATACGTCAACCCGGCGCGCTGAGCCGTCCAATGCAGCGCAATCCCCTGCGCGGTGTTTTCCGCCGTTGCAACAGGCGGCTCGAGCGGCGGGACGACATGCAGCGCCACGCGATTCGACCAGGATGAATACCGGTCGTGTTTCACCGCCGTACGCACCGCGACCACAACATCCTGGCCCTGCCACTCCGCGACGGGAACCTGGAGCGAAATCGAAGCCGGTTGCGGATCATCCGGATTGTTCGGCGGTGGAAGCTCTACCGGATATTGTTTTGTTTTGGCGGCCCAGGGCTCAAAATCGAAAGGTGTAACGGCCGGGCCGATCCGCAAATCGATCTCCGAAAAATCCTTGATTGCCACTTGGTCCGTCGTGCGAGCCGGAGCCTTGAATGTAATCGAAAGTTGTTCTCCTCGCTCGACCACCGCCAGATCCGTTATGCCGTTCGGAATAAGAGGCGACGGCGGGAGCACCGGCCCGACATAGCCGCAGCCCGCCAGCCAAACCAACAGAGCCGCGACCGCAAGGGAGCGGTTGGCTGATCTTTTCAGGCGCGGCTCTCTATCGCCCAATCTTTTCACAGACCCTACAGGATGTACCTGCTCAGGTCTTGATCCTTGACGATTTCGGCGAGCTGCTTGCGTACATAGACTGCATCAATGCGAATATTTTTCTTCTTCAGATCGGGTCCATCGAAGGAAATATCTTCCAGCAGCTTTTCCATGATGGTGTGCAAGCGGCGCGCCCCGATGTTTTCGGCAGATTGATTCACTTCCGCTGCTATTCTCGCAATTTCGATCAGGGCGTCCTCGCTGAACGTCAGCTTAATGCCCTCGGTGTCGAGCAGCGCCATGTATTGCTTGACCAGCGCCGATTTCGGTTCTTTCAAGATGCGGATGAAATCCGCTTCGCTCAGCGATTTCAGCTCTACGCGGATCGGGAAACGGCCCTGCAGCTCGGGAATCAGGTCGGAAGGCTTCGAGACATGAAAAGCGCCGGCGGCTACGAACAGAATATGGTCGGTGCGCACAAACCCATGCCGCGTATTTACGGTCGTCCCCTCCACAATCGGAAGAATATCCCGCTGCACGCCTTCCCGGCTCACATCGGGACCGTGCCCGCCTTCCCGGCCGGCGATTTTGTCGATTTCGTCCAGGAAGACAATCCCGTTGCGCTCCACCCGCTCGAGCGCGATGCGCGTCACCTGGTCCATGTCCACGAGTTTCTGCTCTTCTTCCTGCACCAGGTACTCGAGCGCTTCCGAAACACGCATGTTGCGCTTCCGCGTGCGCGGCCCAAACAGTCCGGGGATGACATCTTTCAGATTGATGTCCATCTCCTCCATGTTGCCGTTCGTTGAAACTTCAAAAGTCGGCCCGCGTTCTTTGACATCCACTTCCACGCTGCGGTCGTCCAGCTTGCCGGCCCGCAGCTTCTCGCGCAGCTTCTCGCGCGTCCGCTCCACGCTTTCGGGAGATTCGGGCTGTGGCGGCATGAGCAAATCGAGCAGCCGCTCCTCGGCCTGCTGTTCGGCGCGATCGGCTACCTGATCGAGCCGCTCCTCGCGCACCATATCGATGGCTACGTCCACCAGGTCGCGTATGATCGATTCCACATCCCGCCCTACGTAGCCGACTTCGGTAAACTTACTGGCTTCTACCTTGAGAAACGGAGAATTGGCGAGCTTCGCCAAGCGCCGTGCGATCTCCGTCTTCCCCACTCCCGTTGGCCCAATCATGAGGATGTTCTTGGGCATCACTTCCTCGGCCATCTCGGGTTCGAGCTTCTGACGCCGCACCCGGTTGCGCAAGGCGATCGCCACCGAACGTTTGGCGTCCGCCTGACCGACGACGTACTTGTCCAGCTCGGCGACGATCTCGCGCGGCGTGAGTTCGTCTAAGAGCGGCGCTTCATCCGAAGATTGCTGTGGCAGATAAATCACCACTATGCCAGTTCCTCATACGTGACGTTTTCGTTTGTATAGATGCAAACGTCGGCCGCTATCTTCATGGCTTTCTCAACTACTTCGCGTGCGCCTAAGCCGGTGTTTTCCAGCAGCGCCAGCGCCGCGCTCTTAGCGAACGCTCCCCCAGAGCCGATGGCCGCCACCGCGCTGTCCGGTTCAATCACATCGCCGGTCCCGCTCACAATATATATGTTCTCGAGGTCGGCCACCAGCAGCAAAGCTTCCAGATGGCGCAGCATGCGATCGGTGCGCCATTCCTTAGCAAGTTCCACTACACTGCGCGAAAGGTTGCCGCTATACTGTTCCAATTTTGCCTCAAAGCGCGAAAACAAGGCGAAGGCGTCGGCTGTCGATCCGGCAAAACCGGATACGATTTTGCCGTTATAGAACCGGCGAAGCTTTCGCGCGCCGGCTTTCAGAATTTCGCTGCCGGCCGTGACTTGGCCGTCGCCGGCCAATACTACTTTGCCGTTGCGCCGCACGCAAAGGATCGTTGTCGAACGGATTCTTGGAATCATAGGACCGAATGAACGCCGTTTCGCGCGCGCGTCCCAGAGGACGACCGCGGCCTGAAGCGGAACTTTCATTTGATCACAGGGGGGCCATTGCGATCCGGCTTGATCAAGAAAGGGCCGCCCGAAACAAATCTGCTCCCGTAATCTTCCTTTCACAGATTTCGCCTATGCGCATAATCCTGACGTCAAAAATTATGCGGATTTTCCGTCAACAGGATTCAATTGCTGAAGGCAATTGATGCGTTCTTTTGACTAATGTATTATTTATTCGCAGTTTTAGCTCTTATTGTTGCAAGCGTGGTGAAAAGTTGAAAACAGATTGAAAATGGAGGCCTATGAAGTCGATGAAACGTCGTCTATTGTCCGGCTTATTATTGGGTACACTTTGGGCGGCCTCAGCTGACGCGCAGAATCGTTACATCGTGCGAGCAAACGGCGGGCTAGCCGCCGTCCGCTTGGTGTGTACGCTACTAGGCTGTAATGTAGCAGGCGGTCTGGATGGGTCCTTAGGCCAAGTTTTTCTCGTTACAACATCCAGCACGGTTCCTGCTACGACGTTCCTCAACAATCTCGTAAGGCAGTTGGGCATAGTCGATGCGGAGCTCGATCTTACCGCTTCCATATCGGACTCCGGTTATACGGTGCCGCCCGCGCTGACTGATTCAGCTCCCGTCGATTATTTCGGCGTGATGGTACCCCATGGGTACGTGAATCAGCCGGCCCAACAGATCGTCAGATCGAGCGAAGCCCAGAACACTTTCGGCGTGAAAGGGGCGGGCATTGTGGCCGTAATTGACACCGGGATCGATCCCAACCATCCTGCTTTACAAGGCGCCTTAGTTCCCGGCTACGATTTTACGCGAAATCAATATGGCGAAGGCGATGAAACCGGAGATGTTTTGTTAACTAGCGGCCCCGTAATCGATCCGTCCCAGTCCTTGTGGGTTAGCGATAACAAAGCCGCGTTAGTTTCCCAGTCGACAGCCGCTGTTGTCGACGGCAATCCGCAACTTAGTGAATTCGGACACGGCACCATGGTGGCGGGAGTTATCCACTTGGTTGCTCCGGGAGCGAAACTTATGCCCTTAAAGGCCTTCAGGGCCGATGGAACCGGCAATACATCCGATATTTTACGCGCCATCTACTGGGCCGTGCAGAATCACGCGAACATCATTAACATGAGCTTTAATCTGGCGGCCTATTCTCAAGAAATCAAGAACGCGATCGACTTCGCCACTCTGAACGGCGTTATTTCGGTCGCGGCCGCCGGCAACCAGGGGCAGGATGCGTTGGTATATCCTGCCGCTTACAAAAACGTGATAAGCGTCGCATCCACGACCAACGACGATCAGCGATCTTCGTTTTCGAATTACGGTTCAGATCTAGTATGGGTAAGCGCGCCGGGTGAAGGTATAGTGACGACCTATCCGTTCGGGACCTACGCTGCCGGCTGGGGGACATCTTTTAGCGCTCCATTCGTTTCGGGTGGGGCTGCCCTGATGCTCGACTGCGGCGGCTCTCTTTTAATGGACCTTCTCATTTTTCAGAATCAGTCCGACGGGGCACAAGCCGTGGCGCACGCCAAGCCGCTTGGCCCGGATTTGGGACATGGCCGCCTGGACATCCTTCAAGCGCTTACCGCTTGGCGCAGCTCGCTCGGCGTGCTTGGGATTTTGTAGAAAATTTGTTGGGACGAGCATCTCCGACAATGGCAGGCGTGCTTGAGGTTCGAAATCTGACAATTTCGTATTCCGGCCGGGAGGAAGTCATCAAAGATTTCAATCTCGACATAGCAGCCGGAGAGGCCGTGGCCCTGCTCGGCCCGTCTGGTTGCGGAAAGACTACGCTTGCACTGGCGCTTCTTCGTCTTCTACCCGGCAACGCCCGCCTCCTCTCCGGGTCTATCCGCCTCGGCGAACGCGATATGCTGCGTGTAGCCGCGGGCACTCTGCGGCAGATTCGTGGAGCAGAGGCATCCATTATCTTGCAAGAGCCGGCTCTATCGCTGAATCCCGTTATGAGCGCGGGCGATCAGATTGCCGAAGTCGCTCGGGCGCATATTCCCGGTTCACCGCGCAATTGGCGAAGGCACGCGGAGCTTGCCTTGGCCGAAGTTGGTCTTGGCGATTCCCGATTCTACTCTGCCTACCCGCACCAATTAAGTAGCGGGCAGCGGCAGCGAATAGCCATCGCTCAAGCCCTGGTGTGCAAACCCCAATTCCTGATTGCCGACGAACCTACCAGTGCGCTCGATAACAAGACCCAGGCCGAAATTCTGGAACTCTTCAAGGAACTCCGGCGGAGCCGTAGAATTGCTTTGCTGTTTATCACTCATAATCCGGCGATTCTCGCCGGGCTGGTCGACCGGTTATGGAGGATGGGTGGCAACTGGCAGGCCAAAACCGCTAAGCCGCTGCCGTGTTAGAGGCTCTGCACGTCTCGAAGAATTACACCCAAGGCCGCTGGTATTCCCGCAAAAAGTTCTCCATTGCTGCCCTCAATGACGTCAGTCTAAAGATCGACGCGTGCTCGACGCTCGCATTGATTGGAGAATCGGGCGCTGGGAAATCTACTCTCGGACGTTGCTTGTCTCGCCTGGAAACGCCGGATTCGGGCGAAGTCCGCTTTGAGGGGACAAATCTGTTTACTCTTTCGCCGAAAGACCTGCGCGCCATCCGCCGTAAGATTCAGTTTGTCTTTCAGGATGCCGCGGCTGCACTGAACCCTCGCTTCTCGGCTTGCGATGCGATTGAAGAGCCGCTTCTTATTCAAAACATGCTTACTCGAAAAGAGCGCCGGAGGCGGGCTCTCGAGACCATGGAGCAAGTGGGCCTCTCTATACAATCCGCTCCGCGCTCCATTCTCGAGTTCAGCGGCGGACAGCGGCAGCGCCTTGCAATCGCACGAGCATTGGTGCTCAAACCGCGCCTGTTGCTACTGGATGAAGCGCTATCCAGCCTCGATTTCGATACCCAGGCGCGACTTACCAACCTATTGCTCGATCTCCGGGTTCGCTTCGAGCTCTCGTATCTTTTTATTACCCACGATCTTCGCCTGGCGGCCCGAATGGCGGATCATATAGCGGTCATGCGGCGAGGCGCTATCGTAGAGTCCGGCAAAGCAGATGCTCTATTTGCAAAACCGCAACATCCATACACTCAATCGTTACTTCAGGCCACGCCAGGATAACCGTGCCCCTAAACTATTTAGCAAGACGTCTGTTAAATAGCGCCCTTCTGCTGTTCGGAGCCTCGGTATTGACCTTCTTGCTCGTCGACTTGGCCCCGGGAGAATTTTTCGATGAGATGCGGATCAATCCCCGTATCTCCACGTCAACGATCGCTAATCTTCGTTCCGAGTATGGCCTCGATCTTCCCTTCCCAGCCCGGTATTGGCGTTGGTTGCGGTCGGTGGCAAAGGGAGACGGCGGATTCTCGTTCG
>JAICIH010000083.1 GCA_025924475.1 Bryobacteraceae bacterium | reverse complement strand
GGATTTCTCGGCTGGCATGTGGCTCGCCTTCTCACCGAGCGCGGCTACCGTGTGCGGGCGCTCTGCCGTCCGGCCAGCCAGATTCGCGAATTGGAAGTGGAGCGAGTTACCGGGGACCTGCGTGATCCCGATTCTCTGAGGCGGGCCATCGAAGGTTGCGAATTGGTCTTTCACATAGCGGCGGATTACCGGCTTTGGTCGAAGAATCCCGACGATCTGTATTCCTCTAACGTGGAAGGTACGCGCAATTTGCTAGCCGCGGCGGCGCAAGCTGGGGTCGAGCGAGTAGTTTATACAAGTACCGTCGGCTGCATCGGGTTGCCGGCAGAAGGTAGCGGAGACGAGAAAACACCGGTATCGATCGAGGCGATGGTGGGCCACTACAAACGATCCAAGTGGCTTGCCGAGCAGGTAGCTCTTGAAAAGGCCGCGGCAGGGCTCCCGGTCGTGATCGTAAATCCCACGGCGCCGGTCGGAGACCACGATTGGAAGCCCACGCCGACCGGAAAAGTGATCGTGGATTTTTTGCGCGATCGGCTTCCGGCGTTTGTCGATACAGGATTGAATCTGGTGGATGCGCGCGATACCGCCATCGGTCATTTGTTGGCCGCGGAAAAGGGCCGGCCCGGCGAGCGCTACATACTGGGCTGCGAAAATGTCACCCTGGAACAGATTTTAGGCCGCCTTTCCGTCTTGTCAGGCAAGCCGGCTCCGACGAGAAAAGTTCCTTTTGCGGTTGCCTATGCAGCCGGGGCCATTACCACGGCGTTGGCACATGTGACGGGCAAGCCGCCGCTCGCCCCCCTCGAGGGAGTGAGGATGGCTCGCAAGAAGATGTTCGTCACGCATGCCAAGGCGGCGCGGGAACTCGGTTTTGCGCCGCGGCCGGTGGAGGAAGCTCTGCAGCGCGCGATCGACTGGTTCCGCGCCAATGGATATGGACCGAACTAGATGGCGATTCTTTACGTAGCTTCGGAAGCGGTCGAACTCGAGCCCATGGCTAAATTGCTTACTGGCCTTCGAAAGTTGAAGTGGCCGCTGGCCTATGCCTATGAAGGGGTTTGGGAAGGCCGTCGGCTTTTGCTGGCAGCCAACGGCGCAGGTCCGAAACTGGCCATGCGCGCTGTGGAAATCGCCATTCGCGCAATTACATCGGCGGAACTTTCCTCGTCAGCGCTCGAAGCCGTGGTCAGCACTGGTTTTTGCGGTGCCCTCGACCCGGCTCTGCGCGAGGGACAAATAGTTGTCGCAAAAGAGGTTCTGGACTGGACGAACAAAGAGCGCTACGATTGCGTCGAGGTTACCGGGGGGACTGAGGCGATCTCCGGATTGGTAATGTCGCAAGACCGGATTGCGACCGATCAGGAGGAAAAACGGAGCTTACGGAATGATGCGGGCGGTGTGGTGGTGGAAATGGAAGCGGCGGGTGTCGCGGCGCGGGTTAAACGCGCCGGATTGCCGTTTTGCTGCATCAAAGTTGTACTCGACCGGGCCGAAGAATCGTTTGCGATCGATTGGAACCGGATGCGAGATCGGGAAGGAAGGATCGCACGTGGGAAAATTATGGTTCATGCCCTTCGCCGTCCAAATTTGCTTCCCGAGCTATTTCGTCTGAAGCGGCGCTCGGAAGAAGCCGCGCGGGTATTGGGAGAGTTTCTTGTCAGCAGCCGAATCAGTCCAAACGCTAACAGCGCTCACGCCGAGTGAAGATGTACCGCGCTCGATGCGGGCGGCGGTGTATCTGGGGCAGGGCCGTATTGCGGTTCAATCGATCGATACGCCCGCCATTGGCCGCGGCGAGATGCTGGTGCGTGTGGAAAGCTGCGGCATCTGTCATACCGATCTGAAGAAAATTGAATATGACCTCCTTGCTCCGCCGCGTGTGTATGGCCATGAAACGGCCGGTATAGTGGCGTCGGTCGGTTCGGGCGTCACGCGGTATTCGCCTGGCGATCGGGTGGTGGTCTTCCATCACATTCCATGCCGCGATTGTTTTTTTTGTCACCGCCGCTTATATGCGCAATGTTCGTTGTATAAGAAAGTGGGGGTAACGGCGGGCTTTGAACCGGCGGGAGGTGGCTTTTCGCAATATGTTCGCGTCATGGATTGGATCGTGAACGACGGTGTCGAGCCGATTCCCGAAGGGGTTTCATTCGATCAGGCATGTTGGGTGGAACCGGTGAATACGTGTCTGAAAGCCGTGCATATGCTGGCGTTTGAGCCGGGCGACGTAATAGCGGTTCTGGGCCAAGGTTCGATTGGGCTGATCTTTACCATGCTCGCGAAACGCATGGGCGCGTCCGTGCTCGCGACGGATGGCATTCGGAGCCGGCGAGAGTTGGCCGAGCGCTTTGGGGCGCACGCTTACGATCCGTTCGAGACGGCAGACGGCCGAAATTTTGAAGCGGCGGTAAAGGCGCACACGGACGGCCGTGGCGCCGATGCCGTAATTCTTGCGGTGAGCGCACCCGGTCTGGTCGAGCAGGCGCTGCGGATTTCGCGGCCCGGCGCGAAAATTCTTCTCTTTGCGCAGACCTCGTCTTCCGAGCGCATCGAAATCCCAGGCGCCGCGATCTGTGTCGGCGAGCGGGTGTTGCTCGGCTCTTACAGCGCCGATATCGATCTGCAACGTGAATCCGCGCGTCTGGTCTTTAGCGGCGATTTGCCACTCGAGCAATTGATTTCGCATCGCGTGCCGCTTGCCGAAATAGAGCAAGGAATCGAATTGTGCCGCCGTCCCAGCGCTGAGTCGCTGAAGGTTGTGGTGCGCCCGCAGGAGCAAAGCGCATGGCAGTAGCCGAGGTTGAGAATATGCAGGCGGCCATCCTATATGGCAAGGAGGACGTGCGGCTGGAGTCGGTCCCGATTCCGGACATCGGGCCGGGCGAGTTGCTGGTGCGCGTTCGCACCGCGCTCACTTGTGGCACGGACGTGAAAGTCTTCCGCCGGGGCTATCACGCCAAGATGATCCGGCCACCGGCCTTGTTTGGACACGAGATGGCGGGCGATGTGGTGGCGGTCGGCGAAGGCGTCGCGCATTTCCGCCCGGGCCAGCGGATTGTGGCCGCAAATTCGGCGCCCTGTGATCGCTGCTTCTTTTGCCAGCATGGACAGCAGAACCTTTGCCAGGATTTGCTGTTCAATAACGGAGCGTACGCCGAATTCATCCGGCTTCCCGCGCGCATTGTTCAAAAGAACACATACGT
The DNA here is from genome assembly GCA_025924475.1 of Bryobacteraceae bacterium. GTDB lineage: Bacteria > Acidobacteriota > Terriglobia > Bryobacterales > Bryobacteraceae > Bog-105. Next base: position 14,821 of record JAICIH010000083.1, on the reverse strand, counting down.
GATTCCATCCAGCCTCGGATACAAGGACGCCGCGCTGGTGGAGCCCTTGGCGTGCTCGGTGCGCGGCCTGGATGAGAGCAACGTGCATGCCGGCGATACGCTGGCGATCATTGGATTGGGGCCCATCGGCCTGATGTTCGTGCAATTGGCTAAATACGCCTATGGAATGCACGTAATTGCCATCGCGCGCCGTCAGGAGCAGGTAGACCGGGCCATGCTGCTCGGTGCGGATGAAGGTCTTTTAATGGGAGATCACGCCACCCTCGCCAGCGAGTTGAAAGCGCTCACCGGCGGCCGTGGCGCCGACGTAGTAATCGAAGCCATCGGACATCCCGAAGCGTGGGAATTGGCCACACAACTGGTGCGCCGGGGTGGCACTATCAATTTCTTTGGCGGTTGTCCATCCGGTACGAAAGTGGGATTGGATACCGGACTGTTGCACTATTCTGAGATCACCTGTCGCGCCAGTTTTCATCACACGCCCGCCCACATTCGCCGCTCGCTTGAATTTCTGGCTCAGGGCAAAGTGAACGCCGGCTTTCTGGTGAATCACGAAGAACCCCTCAGCCAATTACCTCAGGTCCTGCACGATTTGGCCTATCGGCGGAATGGCCAGATCAAGACCGCGATCATTCCCTGACGATAAGAAAGTGGCAGTCGCCCGCTTACAGCCAAAAGAATACGTCCGCAGCCGGCCCGAGGAGACCACCGCCTATTCGGAAACCGAGGCGCGCGAATACACGCGCTGGCTCGCGACTCATCATTATGAAAACTTTCATGTGGTGAGTTTCCTGCTCCCGCGAAAACTGCATCAGGATTTTTATAACGTTTACAGCTTCTGCCGCTGGGCCGACGATTTGGGCGACGAAATAGGCGATCCACAAGAAAGCCTGCGTCTGCTCGCCTGGTGGCGGCGTGAGCTCGAAGCTATGTATCGGGGCGAGACTTCGCACCCGGTGTATGTCGCGCTGAAGGAAACCGTACGAAGATACGATATTCCGATTGAGCCTTTCGACCGGCTTATCCGCGCGTTCGAGCAGGATCAGACCACCACACGCTATCGCACCTTCGACGAAGTATTCGGCTATTGCGTCAACTCGGCCAATCCGGTGGGCCATTTGGTTTTATATTTGTGCGGCTATCGCGACGCGGAACGGCAGCGGCTTTCCGATTACACCTGCACAGCGCTCCAGCTTGCGAATTTCTGGCAGGACATCAGCGTGGATCTGGAGAAAGGCCGCGTGTATCTGCCGCTGGATCTGCTTGCCAAACATGGATACGGTCTCGAAGAATTGCTGAGGCTCGAACAAAACGCCCGTTCCCGGGCGGTGCTTGCCGAAGCGGTCGAGGTGGCCGAAGATTTGTTTGAAAAGGGCCTGCCTTTAATAGACAAGGTACACAGGCGGCTGGCGATTGACCTCGAATTATTCAGCCGCGGGGGAATGAAGATCTTACAAAAGATCAAGATGCAGGATTACAATGTGTTACGGCAGCGTCCGCATATTTCGAAAACGGAGCGCGCCGGGATCCTTCTTCGATGCCTACCCCGGCTTCTTCCGTTTTGATGTCCTCGGCGGTCGGCGAATCGTATCGCTACTGCGAGCAGATTGCAAAAGAACGCGCTAAGAATTTCTATTATTCGTTTCTGCTGCTCGACAAGCCGAAGCGGGAGGCAATGTGCGCCATCTACGCATTCATGCGCCATTGCGACGATTTGAGCGACGATCCCGCGATCCGGGAATCCGGGCAATCGCAGCAGAGCATCGCGTTGTGGCGCGTAGAACTCGATCGGGCGCTGCATGAGCAGCTCGGGGAAAATCCGATCTGGCCCGCTTTCGTCGATACGGTACGGCGTTATTCCATTCCGCATCGTTTCTTCCACGAAATGATCGATGGCGTGATGTCGGATCTCGAGCCGCGGCAGATGGAGACGTACGAAGAGTTGTATCGATACTGCTACCACGTGGCTTCCGTCGTAGGACTTACCATCATCCACATTTTTGGCTTCGAATCTGTGCGGGCGTTACTACTGGCCGAAAAATGCGGCGTGGCATTTCAGCTTACGAACATTCTGCGCGATGTGCGCGAGGATGCGGAAGCCGGCAGGGTCTATTTGCCGCTTGAAGATCTGCGCCGTTTTGGCGTGTCGGCCGAGCAACTGCGTGCCGGCTCGGAGAACGATCGCTTTCGAAGTTTGATGGAGTTCGAGGCCGCCCGCGCGCGAGCCTGCTATGAAGAGTCAGCCGAGTTGATGGGCCTGATTGAAAAGAAGAGTCAGCGTTCGCTCTGGGCCCTCCGCGAGATTTACCTGCGGCTGCTATCGCGCATCGAGAAATCGCACTACTCGGTGCTGACGCGGCGTATCCAGGTCCCCAAGCGCACAAAGATGGCGCTTCTTCTGCTCGCGTTCTTACGTTAGGCGAACCGCTGCCGCGTCGAGCGGCTCGCTTGCGGCATAGGTCACGAGCCATTCCGAATCCGTGCCGGCGATCGTGAATTCCGCCGCTTCCGCGGGCGCCATCCAGGTCTGTCCGGGAGCGTAGCCGGAACCTGCTATGCTTCCGGAACCTTTGATGGACACCAGCAATAAATAATGCGGCAAGCCGCCTCCGATTGTTATTGCACTGGAGGGGCGCAAACGTTCAATCCGAAAATACTCGCAGGCGGCGAGCTGCTCGCGTCCCTCGGAGAGGATCACCTTTTCCTGATGGTGATTGTAGGGACACAGATGCGAAACCTGAACGCCGTGATCGAGATGCAGCTCGCGTGGCCGGCCGTAATCATATAGGCGATAGGTAATGTCCGAGTTTTGCTGGATTTCGCAAATGGTCACGCCGGCTCCAATAGCATGGACCGTTCCGGCCGGCGTAAGGATCACATCGCCGGAGCTCACCTTGCGCCAATCAAGCAGATTTTCTATCTCACCGTTTAAAGCGCTCGCCCGCAGTTGGCCAGGCGTAAGAGATTCGCGAAATCCAATGGCAATCTCGCCGCCTGGTTCGGCATCGATCACGTACCAGGCCTCGGTTTTTCCCAGGCAATTGTGGTGATGGCGGGCGTACTCGTCTCCCGGATGCACCTGAACGGAAAGACGTTCGGTCGTGAAGAGCAGCTTTACCAATAGCGGGCAAATGGCGGGATGTTCATCGTTCGAGGAGGTCCCCAATATTGCCGGATGCGCGGCGATCAGCTCGCCCAAAGTCCCGCCTAGCGAAGTGCGATTCTCCTCAAAACTGAACCACGCTTCGCCGATGCGGTTTGCGCCCTGGACATCAGGAAAAAAGGGCGCCAGGCTTTCGCGCCCCCACACACGTTCACGGAACAAAGGAAGAAGTTGAAAAGGCTGTTTCGGAGGAAGTCCCACCAAAATTTTACTCACTCTCTTCCCGCCCCAAGTAAAGCTCACTTACCAACTCTTTGTGGTTCTCGAGCACCTGGGCCCGTCGAATCTTCATAGTCGGCGTAAGTTCACCCCGCTCAATAGTAAATTCGCGATCGAGAACCCGGAAGCGGCGGATCCGCTCGAAATCGGCGAGCTGCTTATTGATTCGCGCCACCACATCCTTAGCGGCCTTTTCCCTTTCGGCGCCATGGTCGTTGAGCGTCAAGATGGCTGTCATGTAAGGGCGTTTGTCACCGATCAACACAACCTGGCTCACAGCAGGCTCCATCTTAAAAAGACTCTCGATGCGCGCGGGATAAATCTTCTTGCCGCTGGAAGAGACGATCAGTTCCTTTTTGCGTCCGGTGATAAACCAATAATCGTCCTCATCCGCCTCTCCGATGTCGCCGGTAGAGAACCACCCGTCTTCGCTGAGCACCGAACGCGTCGCAGCTTCGTCCCGGTGATAGCCCATAAACATACAAGGGGAACGGACTTGTAATTCGCCGTCCTCGGCGACACGCATTTCCACGCTGGGAAGGGTTTTCCCGATACTACCGGGCTTCGGACGATCCAGCGGATTGAAGGAAAGAATGCCGGCTTCGGTCAGTCCATAGCCTTCAATCAAAGGCATCCCGACTGCGGAGAAAAATTCCGCCAAATCCTTGCCGAGAGGCGCGGCTCCGGAAGCGGCAATGCGCAAGCGGCCGCCCAGCCGTTCGCGGATTTTCGAAAATACAAGTTTGTTCGCGGCCTTGAGTGCGCGCGTCATCCACTTCGGAATGGCCTTGCCTTCTTGCCGATAGCGGGTCACTTCGAGTCCCAACCCAAGCGCTCCATGAAACATCTTGCGCAACGGCAGGGGGCGTTTTTTCACTTCGCTCAAAATACTGGCGTACATGCGCTCCCAAACCCGTGGCGGCGCCAGGAACACGGTCGGCCGGATCGATTTCAACTCGGAAGGCAGGCGAGTGAGACTTTCGGAAAACCAAACCGGCATGCCCATGCGCAGTGGCACCATCTCGAGGACAATGCGCTGTGCGATGTGGGCCGAAGGCAGAAACACGACTGTGCAATCCTGCGGCCCGACCGGCAAAGCAATCGGCGCCATATCGACATTGGCCAGGATGGCGGCATGGCTGGTCAGGCCCATCTTCGGTTCGCCTGTGGCGCCGGAGGTCAGGTAAAGAATGGCGGCGTCGTCAGAGGACAGTTCCTCCTTCATTCGCGATAGCGCCGAAGGATCGCGCTCTTGAAATTGCCGGCCCGTCTGCTGGAGTTGTTCCAGCGTAGTGCGGCCGGTTTGCTCTCCCGTCATCAGCACGATATGTTCCGGTAGAGTTGCGCTTTGAGCCTCGGCCAGGCTGACCAGTTCCACTAGCGATTTGGGGTTTTCGATAAACAGGAACCGTGGCGCGATCGATTGAATATTGCGCAGCAAATCGGCCATCGGGTAGGCGGTATAGAGAGCGGCCGCCACGCCGCCTGCCGCCATGATGCCGATATCCGTTAGATAGAATTCGGCGCGGGTCTCCGACAGAATGCAGGCAATCTCACCCTTGCGAAGGCCCAGGGCCCGCAAGCCGAGCCCGATCTCGGTGGCGATGTGAAGCCATTCGTTCCAGGAATAGGTCCGGTAGGCGCGCCCCGCCTTTCCGCCGCTAGGCTGATAGAGCGCTACGGCATCGCCATACTGCCGCGCGGTGTCCTCGAGCGCGGTAAACACGGTACGAGCCGGCATGGCCGAATTTTAACAACCCGCTTTTCGAATGATGGTGCAATGCGACAATCGGGATTTGCCGCGCGAAGACGAAACCCTAATGAACTCCGGCGGCGAGGAGTCCCTGCGCCGGCCGCTCGCCTATCGCGAAGAAGCGTTTCTACAAAGCGCGGAATCGCGGCCGCTGCGCATTTTGTCGGAATATCTCTGGCCGCTGACGCATTTTCAGGACGAAAAGATCCAGGACACAATCGTGTTCTTTGGCTCGGCGCGGATTGAGGAGAATGGTCCCCTAGGCCGGTATTACCAGGAGGCGCGGGAGCTTGCCGGGCTCTTAACAGCGTGGTCCGCCTCAATCACACCGCCTCCGGATGGAAACTCCGAGCCGCGGCGGCGCTTCGTGGTCTGCTCCGGAGGCGGTCCCGGAATTATGGAAGCTGCCAACCGAGGCGCAAGCGAGGCTGGCGGCAAAACCATTGGCCTGAACATCGGCCTGCCGTTTGAACAGCGGCCCAATTCCTACATCACTCCAGAGCTGTGCTTCGAGTTTCATTACTTTTTCATGCGCAAGTTCTGGTTTGCGTACCTGGCCAAAGCGCTGGTGGTTTTCCCCGGCGGCTTCGGCACGCTGGATGAGTTGATGGAAATACTGACGCTCGCGCAGACCCAAAAGCTCGAGAACAAAATCCTGATTTTGTTGTATGGATCGAGTTATTGGCACGAAATTGTAAATTTCGACGCATTGGTCAAGTACGGAACAATCGCCGAATCCGATCTGAATCTGTTTCGTTTCGCCGATACTCCGCAAGACGCCCTGGCTATTTTGAAGGACGGCCTGACGCGCTACTATCTGGAGCCCGAAAGCGTTCTGCAGCGGCCGAGCGAGGAAGCGCCGGAAATCGCGCGCTCCCGCACTTCCTGACAATAACTTCGCAAGTCGTTGATCTTGAAACTGAGCCGCGACCGCAGGGAGCGGTTTTTCAGAGAAGTTAATTCCAGTTTTGACAGGCCGGTGCAGGCGGCGGTACGGCCATCGTATCCGCCGGTGTCGCAGGAACCTTCAAGATCTTCATGCTGAAGCGCTCCGGATGCTGAACCTTGCTTTCGAGCAGAGGAATAGCGCACGTTTCGGGAAGTTCCGGCCTCACCGGCTTGATCCTGGGCAAGTTAGCGAAAGTAAGAGGAGCCGGTAAGTCCTTAGCGCTCTTCCCGGTGACAGAAGCGGCAATCGTCCGCTCGACTGATTCGCGCGTAAGCTGTTGCAGACGTTTGCCCGCTTGCGGGAATGGAGATAGTTCTATTGAGTTACCGCCGGCCAGGAGCACTGGTGGAATTGCGCTGCAGATCACAAGCAGAGGCCAGCGAAGGATCATGAAAACTCCCCCAAAGCGATTCTAGTTGATTTTTAGACGTGCGAGGTGATGAATTCGTTGGCCGATTTCAAGACCAGTGTTGCGCACCGTGCCAGATGCGAGAGATTTCTATAACGTTTTCAATAATCCTGTAAACAGCGATGTAGGGAAGTGGGGCAAATATCAGTTCACGTGTGCCCGTTTCCCGTCCCGGACGTCCGAGGTTAGGAAAGTTTTTCAGACCAACAATCCCGTCGTATATGACTTTAACGGTCTGCCGGGCGGCTCCGGGATTGTTCTCACGGATATGTAAGGCTATACGCTCGAGGTCCTCCGCGGCTTCCGGGGACCAGCGAATGGTCATCAGGAATGCAGCATTCTCTCGATGCGTCTGGCCATTTCGACTTCGTCGATGAAATCACCTCGATCAAGGGAGGCGAAGCCCTTCCGAGCTGCGGCTCGGAACCGTGCGTCTTCCTCAAGGAGCCGGTCTACGGCCTCTTCAACCACCTGCACCGGCTGTCTGCCGGTATTGCTGGCAAGTTGCTCGATTCGGGCTTCCTTTTCGGGACTGAGATGTACTTCCATGATCGAATGGAAGTGCCGCGGCTATCCCTAGTTTACGGCAAATTGGCCAAGCGGGCGCGCCCGGGTCGCCGACGCCCTACGTCTTCATCCGCGTCATGAAATACAAACCCGCAAACGAAAAAATCAGGTCCGGGGACCAGGCCGCCATGATCGCCGGCAATTGATTCATATCGCCAATCTGCTCAAATACGGTTCCCACGGTCCAATAAGCAATCGCAATACCGAAGCTGATGCCCACGCCGGTCATCGCGCCGCGGTTTCCGGCTATAAACGCGAACGGAATGCTGAGTATCGCCATAATCAGAGCGAACAAGGGGACGGAGAACTTTTTGTAGTACTGAACGCGCAGCGGGGTCGTGTCCAGCCCGATTTCGCGCAGTTCCGTAATGTACCGCCCCAACTCCTCAAAGTTCATCTCCTTATATTCTTTTTCTTCCTTAACGAACCAGGAAGGAGTCTCCGTGAGTTCCGGAAAGGTAACCGACCTTCCGTGGAATTGGTGATAGTTGTCATGCCCTTCTCCCACTTCCTGATCCATGCCATCTTGGAAAACCCAGGCGTGCGCACGGCTGTCCCAGCGGGCCTTCTCCGCCGAAATCTGGTGGACGATATGGAACGTCTTGGGATCGAGCTCGAAAACGTTCACTTTCGTCATGGTGGCTTGCTTCGGATCCAGATAGCGGAAATTATAGACGCGCGAACTTTGCCCATAGACCCATTGGCGATCCGGCCGCAGATAGGTGGCCACCGGCTTATTTTTGATTTGGGCGCGCAGCATCTCCTGGCGGCGGTTGGCGTCGGGAATGTAATAGTGATCGAATCCAAACAGCAGGAGGCTGATCGCCAAGCTCATTAGAAGAACCGGAGCGGCGAGCCGGTGTACGCTTACACCGCCGGCCTTGAACGCCGTCACTTCGTTGTATTTGGTAAGCACGCCGAAGCAGATCAGGGAAGCCACCAGAGTGCCGATCGGCGTCAATTGATAGATCAGACTGGGCGCCAGGTGCCAGAGGTAGTCGAACATCGTCGACATGCCAATGTCGTTCTTGATCATGTCGCCGAGCAGTTCGAAGAAGGTGAAGACTTCGATCAGCAGAACAAGCGAGATCACCAGCACTGAAAAATAAAACAGGAACCCATTCAGGACGTAACCGTCGATGAGCATCGGCTTGAAGGCGAAGCCTCTCTTCGGCGCCGTCGCCGGCCGGTTCGCCATTTGGCGTAACCTCGCAAGAACCCGCTCCCCGCGTACTTTGAGCCAAGCGACGAAATCCCGGTCGCCGGGGATCTCGAGGCGCCAGAGCAATACCACGCCGGCAATGGCAAATAAGGCATTAGGAGTCCAGACGGCAATTGGCGCCGAAAGCGTTCCCTTGGTCGCCAACCCGAGCAGTGTGGTGTAACCCAAATAGTAAAGAAATGCCAACAGCACGGTGAGCACAAAAGCAGCCGATTTGCCGCCTTTGCGCGAAGAGATGCCGAGCGGAATACCAACCAAGGCCAACAGCACGCAAGCGAGCGGCAGCGCAAAGCGCTGATGCAGCTCGATGGAGGCTTCCACGTAATCGTGCCTCGACAGGTTATGTCCTCTTGCCACGCGCTTATAAAGTGGACCGATATCCATCTCGCGCACCGTCTTGTTCACCTGCAGTTCTTCCTGCTTTTGCGCCTGTAATACTTCAATCTGGTTGGGGGCTGCGGTGCTAATGACCTTACCGTCTTTATCGCGATAGCTCGAACGGAAATTCCGCATGTCCAGCACGATCCGGTTATTGGCAGCGTCGGGATGCGGAATGGCTTCTTCGGCAACCAGAATGCGCGGACCCTCGCCGCGGCTCTTGCCGGACTGCGCCAGTTCATCGGGAGGAGTTACGTCGGCGATGAACACTTGCCGCCAGACCACCTGATTTTCGCTGGTCTCTACATCGCCAACGTAGAGCACCGTGTTCGGGAACTGTTCATTGAAGATGCGCGGTTCGATGTCGCCGGTAAGCTGTGCCGCCGCAAATGTTCGCGCGGCACGCGTTTCCAGGCGAAGAGAAAGCGGCGTTAGCCATAGGGAAGCGAGCGCGGTGACGATCAACGCCAAAAAGGAAAACACCAATACCGGCCGGGCCACGCTAACACTCGAAATGCCGGCCGCGCGCATGGCGGTGATCTCGTTGTCTGCCGACATGCGGCTCAAGCCGATCAAAATCCCCACCAAAACGCCCAGCGGAAGTGCAAACGGAAGCGTGGACGGCAGCGCGTAGAGCAGCAGCTTGGCGACTACGGATGCCGGCGCCGAGCTTTTTACCAGCAAAGCGGACAGGCGCTCGATCGTGCGCAGAAAAAGCACAAAGACGAACAGCAGTGTCCCGAATGCCGCCCCAACGAACACCTCTTTGAAGATGGCCCTGCTCAGAATACGCATCGCGGACCTACTGCTGTGCGATGAGCGCGGGAGCAGCGACGATAGGCAACTTACCCGGCTCGTTTTCCGAACGAGCGAGATCGAGGCTATCGAAGAGCAGGGAAGGACAGATCACGCTCGAAGACGTTGCGTCGCCACCGCTGTCGAGATGATTAAAACTGGATCCGTTGTTGATGTAATTCAGAACGAACGGGCGGTCGGAAGCCATCGCCACATCACGCAGGTCTTTGGCGCTGAAATCGCGGAAGCGAAGGCCGCGCACCAGTTCCTCGTGTCCATCCGGGTAAACCCGATAGGCCAGCAAAGGCGAGTTCAACGTGCGTGCATAGCCGCTTTTCTGAAGTTGCCGGGCCATGCTCGTTAACTCCTCCAGGCTTGCGGTAGAAGGAAAATCAAGGCGCCGGATCACCACGCCATATTTCAAACCTGCCGCTTTGATCATGGCGAGCAGCTTGCTTTTCATTTGCGATTCGGGAACCGTTTGGTCCGCGTGCACGAATAAATTGCCAATCACTGCGGCTTCACTTCCATAGTTTCCCGGCAATCGCCCATGCCCGTTGGATGCGCTGAATTCGCGCACAGGTTCCCGGCTCGCCAGAAAACCTTTCAAGGCGCCTTTATCTACCAGCAAAACGTGCTCGGCGGGCACACCTTCATCGTCCACCTGGTAATGGCCGGCGAGCGGCGTCCCTTTGAACTGGGTTTGTAGCGGATCGTCTGAGATGGTCAGCCACTCGGGAGCCACCTTCGAGTTGAGCCGCGCCGCCCATACGCTCTCGAGCACTTGTGGGCTGTTTGCGCCAGGTGCAGCCAGAGGTTTCCGATGCAGCCGCAACGCATCGCTCAGGACGGAGGCCATCATCTGGGCGGCGGCTTCTTGCTCGAAGAGCACGGGGCCGCTGTAGTCGCTCTCGACAGGCGCCTTCGCGAGTTCGCTGGTTTCGGCGGCAACCGCCTCGACCATTTTGCTGATTTCTCCGGGTGCGGGAAGCTGCGACGGATGGAGCACCGTAATGAGCCGGTGATCCCAAACGCGGCTGCCGTCGGGCGCCAAGGCGGCGGCTCGCACCAGCAGGTCCGTCAATTCCTGCGGCACGCGGATAACGGTTCCCTCGGTATTTACCAGCCGATAGGTAGAGGAAATAGCTCGCAGCCGCACCACCGAATCGACCAGGCCGGGGTAGCTCGTGAAACGGCTGGACGCGCGCCGCAATACGTCTTCCCACGCCTTGCGATCGATTTCGAGCTTCGCCGGCGGTTGAATAATTTCCACCGCTTTGGCAGGCGCAAAGTCGGGTGTCTTATCCGGCTCGGCAATCTCCCGTAGGGCGTTGCGCTTGCGCGTAATCTGCTCGGCCGAAGATTTATAGAGTGCGTCGGTCGCGATCCAAAGCTGATTGCGAAAGACCAGGTAATCGTCATCAATAGGCAGCGACCCGAATCGAGGTACTCGGCTATAAATGGAGTTCGTGTTGTCGAACTTATAGTCGCCGACTCGTACGGCGAGCAGCGCCGGCCGGAACCTGCCATGGGTCGAGCTCGTGATTCCGCCTAGATTGGCCGAGATCATAACCTGTTCGGTGTCGCCGATGTTGTATTGAATAAAGTACGGTTTATCGAGATTGTTGAGCTGGAGAGTTTTCGAGCGGGCAAGCTCATCCGACATGGCGCGCAATTGGACGTCGTTTTGGACCGGAGGCGCGGCCGCACAAAGTAAGATGCCGGCCAGCGCCGCGCCCGCCAATAGCGCCGCGGCCGCCAATAAGGTTTTCTTCACTCGGACTCCGGCCGCGGCAGCAGCGGCGGCTTGCGCTGGGAATTTTGCTTCTTTTGCGTTTCGATTTCCGATACCAGGATGGCCGGCGACACCGCCGAGACTGGCACTTGTCCCGATTCCGCTCCGCAATAGCCATTAAAAACTTCCGGCGTGTCGGAGGTCGCCAGGATCTTCTGAAAACTGGCGAGCGGTGTGCCCACTATATCCACGCCGCGAATTAGCTCATCCGGCCGGCCGTCGGCGTAAACGCGATAAACCACCAGCGGCATAACCGTGAAGGCCTGTAGGCCGCGGCGGCCTGTAGTGGTGTAGCCGCTCGATACTTCCTCGAAGTAGAGACCGTAAGGTTTCGATCTCCGCTTGATTTCGGCGATCAGCTCCGCGCGCAGCTCCTGATTCGAAACCTTTTTCGACGATTCAACGATTAAATTCGATTGCCGCGAGACGATTTCGTGACCCGGCTGCCGGCGGCCATGCCCGTTCGAATGCAGAAATTCACCTACCGGCGAACGGCTCAACAAAAATGTTTTGAGCACACCGGCATCCACCACCTTTACCGGCCTGGCCTTCACGCCTTCATCGTCGTATTCGTAATGGCCGAGCAGGTCCGTGCCTTGATAGCTCGTGAGTGTCGGGTCGAAATCCACGCTAATGAAATCCGGCAGTACCTTGCTGCCCAGCATTTTGGTGAAGGTCTGGCCTTCGGAAATATCTTTTTGTCGGTGGCCTTCCACGCGATGGCCGAAAATCTCATGAAAGAAAACGGCGGCTGCGCGGCCGGAAAGAATCGCGGGGCAAACAATCGGCTCGGCGGGAGGCGCCGCTACCAAGCCATCTAGCTTGTTGGCGACTTCCCGCACCTTCGCCCGTACGACCTCATCGGCCGGCAAGTGAGCCGGATCGGCGGCTTCGAAGGAAGCGAACGTTTCCACATCCATTCCATCGGGCGCGATGGCCGCGCCTTCCATCTGCACACGAATCAGATTGCTGCCTTGCTGCACTTTCGAACCATCGGTATTGACAAAAGTGCGAATTTCCCGCTGAGCCCGAACGCTGACGCCGGAACCCAGGATTTTGGGATGGCTCTTGAATTCCGCCGACCAGGCGCGCAGCTTGTCCGCCCATCCCTTCGTGTTGAATCGATAGGTTTCGGGGAGCTGTGAGTACTGAACCGCCGGCTCGCTCGAAAAATCGGCGTCTTTGTCGCTTTGTTCGGCCAGCAATTGGTCGTCTGTCTTCAACTGGAGCAGACGGCGTGAGGCCAGCCGGTACACTCGATCGGATTCCTCCCACAGAGCTCGCCGGATTTGGTTCGGATCGTCGTCCAGACTAAGCGGGGTGAACCTTGTGAACTGAATGCGCGAACCCTTGTAAGGGTGATAATTATCGAATTTTTCGGATCCGACGCGGATGGTGGTGTCGAAGCCGCGCGCCCGATTGTGGCTATCGCTGGAGAGCGCTCCAAGAGTGGCTGATTCCGAGTCGGTTTGCTCATCCGTTACCGCATAAGCCATGTAGTAAGGCGGTGGATCTCCCTTTGCTTTCAATGCAGCATATTCGCGGCCCAGCTCATCGCTCAGAATCTCGATCAGGCTCGCCGGCTGTCCGGCTACGGGTGCATAGGCCGCCCATAGCTCGCCGGCGGCGCAGAGCAAAGCAAGCGCACCAATCCATGCACGTCCTCCTTGGGCACGTCCTCGCAGGCCAAGTGTCGGGGGCAAACTAAAGAATAACAACCGGGCGGCAGGATGTAGTACGCTAGGCGCAGGAGATCACTTCCGACGAGTTTACCGCGCCGCTCCCCGCAATCAGCTACTCCAACGGAACTTCCCAACTGGATGCTGGCGGCTCGCTGTGCGGAATCGAAGAAGGCCACCGAGGTCAAAGTTCTCGATCTTCGTGAAATCACTTCATTCACGGATTTCTTCGTCATTTGCACGGTTTCCAACGCGCGCCAGGCCCACGCCGTTTCTGATGAAATCGAAAAGGCGCTGAAGGAAGCAGGTGAACTTCCCATGAGCATCGAAGGCTACGATTCCGGCGAGTGGATCCTCATGGACTACGGAGATTTCCTGGTGCATATCTTTTCGGAGGCGGCGCGCTCGTTTTACGATCTCGAGCGGCTCTGGCGTCATGCGACGCAGATCCTATAGGTACTTTCCTATTGACAGCGCGCCGTCGCGTGCCGCACGCTTTATAATCAAGGTACAGAGAGTAACTTAATTGTCATCTCCAGCCATGCCTGAGGACACATGAGCGCACTCTCTCCTCGCCATTTCCAAGTACTTCACGCCGTCGTTCAGAACTATATCGATACCGGCGAGCCGGTTGCGTCGCGGGCCATCGCCCGGAAATATCCCATGAGCCCGGCGTCCATCCGGAACATGATGGCGGATCTGCTGGAAGCCGGTTATCTATCGCAGCCCCACACATCCGCGGGGCGCGTGCCCACCGGCATGGCCTATGAGAGTTATGTAAAAACGCTATTTGGCAGCCGTATTGTCCAGGCTGAGCTGGACCGGCTTCATCTCGAGATCCAGGAGGCGGGCAGTGTGGAAGCGCGCATTGAGCGGTCGTCCAAGCTGCTGACCGAGATCACCCGCAACTTTGGCATTGCCGCGGCCATTCCCACAGCCGCTCAAACTTTGGATCGCGTGGAACTGGTAGCTCTTCCCGATCGGCGCATTTTAATGGTCGTCGTCACGCGCGACCGTATAGTGCGCAACAAGGTCATCTCGATAGACGATTACATCTCGCAGGACGAGCTGGTTTCTATCCGCAATTACATCAACTACAACTTCGGCGGCTGGGTCCTGCCGAATATCCAGCGCGAGCTGAAGCGGCGGCTGGAATTGGAGAGCGCCGCCTATGACGCGATCCTGCGCCGCGTCGGCATTTTCTATTCGAAAGGCTTGCTGGATCTGAGCCAGTTGCCGGAAGTTCACTTCGACGGCGCGGAAAACCTGATCGATTTCGACGTACACCTGACGCGCGAACGCATGCGTGATCTTTTCCGGGCGTTAGAAGAGAAAAAGCGCGTGCTGCAGCTTCTCGAACGGTTTCTCGAGCAGCGCGATGGCGAGGTAAGAATCCAAGTCGGCCTGTCGGACGTACACCCCAGCATGAGCGAGCTCTCTCTCATTGGGGTCCGATTCGGCATGCCAAACGGTTTGCAGGCGCATGTAGCCGTACTAGGACCCATGCGGATGAACTACAGCCGCGCGGTCTCGGCGGTGCTGCATGTCGGGCGGGCATTCCGCAACGCCGTCATGCAGTAGCATCGTGGCAAGCTACCGGAGTTCCGGGAGCCACTCCCTGGCGGACTGCGAAAAAATTAGGGATTGACTGAAGCGCACAGGGTGTTTGGTACCCGTTGTGCGCGTTCAAAATGAGCCGTTCCGCAAGCTCGTGAAAATACAATCGCCACCAAGCAGGCGCGGCTGTCTGTACCTAATTTTTTCACAACCCCTGGCATGTGCGGCGCTTGCGCTGGGCAGGGTAGGCTGAAATTCGTCAGAGCAGCCTCGGAACTGCGCTGCGCGGACGCGTTCTTTTACTTCGTTAAGATGCAACCCGAGCGCCGCGCTGG
>JAICIH010000082.1 GCA_025924475.1 Bryobacteraceae bacterium | reverse complement strand
GTGATGCCAGGCCTGACCGCGTGACAGGGTCTGTTCGAGCACGGCCGCCTTCGTGCGGGGCAGAGCGTCCTCGTACACGGCGCGGCCGGCGTAGTCGGTTCGATGGCAACCCAGTTTGCACGTGACGCCGGCGCGTACGTCATGGGCACCGGGCGCGCTGCCGGCCGTCAGACGGCGCTCGACTTCGGCGCGCAGGAGTTCGTCGACCTCGATAACGACACTCTGGAAGATGTCGGCGGAGTCGATCTGGTTTTCGATGTCATCGGCGGCGACATCGCGAAGCGGTCCGCAGGCCTGATTCGAGCCGGAGGAACGCTGGTGACCATCACCGGCCCGACTGAGGCACGGCCCGCTGACGGCCTCACGGTTGACTTCGTCGTCGTACCCGATCGCGCCCAACTGAGTGAGATTGTCCGGCGGGCGCGTAACGGGCGAGTGCGGACGAACATCGGCAATGTCGCAACCCTCGATGACGCCGTCGCTGCGTTCAACCCGGCCGAGCGGGTCAAGGGCAAGACGATCATCCGCGTTCGTCCCAACGCCCGATGGCGTGAAGGTCGGCATTATGCTTGAGGAAACGAGCCTAGCCTATCAGCCGCACCGGATCGACATCATGGCGGACGAAAGCCACGACCCCGGCCTTCTCGCGCTCAACCCCAACAGCAAGATTCCCGCAATCTACGACCCCAACGGGCCCAGCGGTACGCCGCTCACGCTGTTCGAATCGGGCGCGATCCTCCTCTATCTTTCCGGGAAGACGGGACAATTTATCTCGGCCGATCCGATACACCCGCTACGAAACGATCCGGTGGGTGATGTGGCGCCAATTCTACTAAGGTATAAAGCAGCATGAATCCGAAACTACAATCATTCGCGCTAACCGGTTTACGCCTGGCGCTGGCAACAGCATTTCTTTCGGCGGTAGCTGGTCGCCTCGTGCTGTGGGGCAAATACGGGAATGGTTGGGTCAAGTTCGTGGACTACGTTGGCTCCGTGAATTGGTATCTTCCTGCCAGGATGGTCCCGCCCGTTGCCATCACAGCAACGATATTAGAAACAGCCTTTGGGTTGGCTTTGCTCGCCGGCTTCCAAATACGCAACGCTGCGCTGGGCAGCGCCGGATTGCTAACGCTATTTGCCCTCGCCATGTTCTCCGGTGATCCGAAGTCTCCCTTTGACTACTCCGTTTTTACTGCGGCCTTTGGGGCGTTCACGCTAGCGGCCTTCACTACTCCAACGGGAAGTTCCGTGTAAGAGATCAAGCCCTAAGATGCTGACAAGACAAGACGCGAGATTCTCCCAATCCCAGACCAGCCGCATCGAGGCCCCGTCCACACGATGGCCTCGGCGGTGCGAGCCAACACGCTGTCAGGAAACACCTCCGATTGGTCGGCAAGCCGGAGGTGATCCAGTTGGACGAGAAAGTTGGCGTTGCTGACTTCTGCTGAAGTGCTCCGGCCGGCGCTTTTCAAAGCGCGACATGCGCGTTTCTCGTCAACTTGACAGGCTTGCGAAGATCGCAGTTGAGAAGCCGACTTCGCACCCCCATCCCGGTTAAAATCATCAAACTGTGACTCATGCGAATAATCTCAGGAATCATTGCGAGTGCCAGCGTCGCTTCGCTCCGACTTATTCACATCGCGGTCGGAACGGTCCATTCACATCGTCTGAATCCGCACAACCGCACAAAAGCGGCGTTCAGCTACTAGCCTTCGGCTAAAAGCCTGATTGCCAAACGCTGAGAGCTCTCCAGTGACTGAGAGCTTCGGCCGCAGGCGCAAGCTGATTTCACAGGTAAGATGGTCCGCGGAGTTGCCCCCGCGGCTAGCGGCTGATAGCTGAGAGCCCGGGCCAATGTGGCGGGCCGATTACCGTTCAAAATTGGCAGTTAACTCCCGGAATTGGGTTTTGCAGAAAATCGCAAGGCATCAGCCCCGGCCCAGGGCCTGAAGGCGTTGGCGAGCAGCCTCCGCAATGATTGCAGACCCGGCAAGCAGGGCATCTCGAGATGGGTTTCCCACTATCGAGGCAATCGAAGCATCGATCGCAAATCGAATTGCAGGCAGAACAGCTCGGGAGCGCCGGCACAATGCCCGACATCACCGGTCCGCCCACGGACGCCATGTAGTGCCCGTTAGAAACATAAACCGCCGCTTCCGCGGTAAAACCTGGTAAAGCCATTTCATTTCTCCATTTTTCAAGAATCAATTTAGGTCGTAGTAAGGCGACATTTTCGTCATCAGAAACGGAAACTCGTCCGTCACATCCACCCGCACAAAAGACTTCTCCGACACATCGTTTTGTCGATTGGTGAAAGAGAAGATCACATCAACGATCTTGCGGACTCCGCTTAGCCGCGAAGGACGGACATCCACGCTCGAAAGCGCAAAATTTCTTCCAAACGCTTCCGCGGTGTGAGCATAGATCGCCGAATAGCGAACCGCTAGGTAATTCAACGCGCGATGTTCGTCAGATGCACCCGCGTTGTCCGCCATTTGCATTACACGCCAGAACAATTCTTCGGCAGTGGAACTGAAGCGATCTTCGGCTATAGCTTGCGGCCGCGGGATCGATTTCAATAACGAGTCGATGTCGAACGAATACACATGATCGACGGTCACAATCGGTACCATCAGCCCATTGCAGAGTTGCGGCGCGGCGATCGGTCCGCGCACGCCGATAATCACGTCCACATCGGTGGGCCGCGGCGAGCTGCGCAGCGCTTCCACAAAGAG
The DNA here is from genome assembly GCA_025924475.1 of Bryobacteraceae bacterium. Taxonomy (GTDB): domain Bacteria; phylum Acidobacteriota; class Terriglobia; order Bryobacterales; family Bryobacteraceae; genus Bog-105. The sequence goes on along the minus strand of JAICIH010000082.1, from coordinate 15,378 downwards.
ATCTAAATCCGCCGGATCGCGCGGCCGAAGGAGATAGGTGTCCAGACCTTCCACCGTAAATACCCAGCAGAGCTGCCGTACCAAGTAGCGGTTCTGCTTCTGTGCGAGAACCGATTGGATCACCTCGTGGTTCGTTAATCCCGCCGTTTCGGCGCGTCCAGCGGCCTGGGCGAATTCTTTTTCGATCGCCATGCTCGGGAAGCGCGCCTGGATTTGGCCTAATGCGTAAACAAAATTAGCAGCTCCGTTGAGGCTCTGTGCATTGCCGCAGCTCGCACACTCGCCGGTTTCGAGGCCGCCGGTTGATTCTGCCGTTTGTTGTGGAATCAGCTCAGTTTCGTGCATATTTGGTTCATCTCTAGCTGGAACGCCGGCCTGTAAACATAACCCACCGATTCAAGCGGGCGGCGCGCTGTTCACAACCGCCGCAGGGCCGGATTCCTGCTTTGGTTGTCGCTTGCTTGATGACGTCGCCCAATCCGATATCTTCTTCTGTAATGAACCCCGGAAGGCGTATCGGGTGAGCCGATTTTTTTTCGTTCGAATGTAGTTCTGGATTGCCCTCCTTCATATCTATCTCCTAGGCAGCTTGGTCGCAAGTGTTTGATAACTTGCCCATGCATTCAGCAATGGCGGAATGATTGCATTGCGCCGCAGTGTGGACGCTTGCAGAGTAGCCAGCTTGATTTCGGCTGCGCTGGCTTGGGGGAATTCCGACCATAGCAATGCAATTGCGCCCGTAATAAATGGAGCCGCGGCGCTGGTTCCGCTCGCCGTAAACCAGCCCTCTGGAGCCGCCAAGCTGGTAATTCTGTCTCCCGGCGCACGCAACCCCAGCCTGCCAATCGAAGCTCCGAAATTGGATTGGCTGATCGGAAGGCCAAGGTCATTGCAAGCGGTCACCGGGATCACCCATGGATGTCGGGTGATCGCCGAGCTTGTCATTTCGCTCTGATTTCCAGCTGCGGCCACCACGATTACACCTCGCTTTGCAGCTTGATTCAACGCTTCCGTTATCTGCGGCTCCCCGCCTGCATCGGACGAAAGGATTGCGCCGCTGAAGTTTATCACATGGACTCCTGCGTCAAATAGGCCGGATATCGCTTCAACGAACTCCTTCGCTGTGGCGCTTGGAAGCTGAGTATCTTGTGTCACCTTACGATATATGGGGCGTACCAGCAGGCTGCAGCCAGGACAGATCGCCGGTGCTCCCGAGTTTCTCTGAGCCGCCAGAATGCCAGCGACAAAGGTACCGTGCGTGCAAGCTATCCGGCCGGCACGAGCGCACGCTTGCGCTCTCTCATCGCTGAGCACCCGGACATTTTCTTTGGCTAATAGCGGGTGATCAACTGCGACCGGCCCGTCGATCATGCCGACGACGATCTCGCTCGCACCGCTAGTGAGCGCCATTAATTGGCTTAGATGGACCAATTCCAAATTGCGAACGTGGAATGGCTGGTGCGGAGAGGGGCGAGGCAAGGTCATGGTCGAACCGGTCCGAGCACGTCCACGGATAATCGTGTGCTTTACCGGCAATCCGTAACAGACGAAAAGCGCCCGGAAGAGCGGAACCGGCTAATTAAAGAATAAGCTTATCCTGGAAAGTCAAGAATGGTGCGTTTACTTCTGCAAAACCCGCTCCGCCATGCTCGGATCGCTGAGCCTTCCCACGACTTCGAAACAGTCAATCTTCTTCTAAGGTCATCCGCTACGTCAAACCTTTAACATTTGTAGTCCACATGGACGTAGTTGGCGTTGCTGACTTCTGCTGAAGTGCTCCGGCCGGCGCTTTTCAAAGCGCGACATGCGCGTTTTACGTCAACTTGAAATATCAGGGTGATAGACCTACCCTTGCCGGCAAGGCAGGATCTATTTCCCGCTACGCCGTTTCCGGTCCGAGTGATACCGAAAGTAGCCGGTCGAAGTCGACTTGTGCGTCCGAGGCTGGCTAGTTTGCTGACGGCTTCTCGGCGGCTTCAATCACGATAATATCGACCGGTCCTCTGGATGCCTTCAGTTTGAGCCCAATATCCTGCACGCTCACCAAAATCATCGTGATTACGTCGGGACGCACGTCGCCCGCCGAGTATTCGGTCCGGAAATCGAAGGAGCCCGAAAGTCCCGTCCTGTCCAGCACGGGCCGCCCCAAATACCGGCCCAGCCTCTTGGCCAGATCCTCCATCGATTCATTAATGCCGGCCAAACCATCCCCCATGATTCCGCCGCCGCCAAGTCCGCCCGCCCATGGATACGCATTCTTGTCTTTGGAGTCCGCCAGCTTTAACGCCTTGTTCCCTTTCACCAGCAAGTACACGGGGCCCTCCCGAGTCTCGCGATGGTACTTCAGCTGGAATCGCTCTATCAGAAGCGATTGGAGCATCTGCCGCTGCTCCTCATTCGGAGGCGCTTTGGGATAGGGTGGCATCGAGGTGCTCGACTTCGAGGAAGCCGATGGCTTGGCTTCGATATCGTATCGTTCGTCCTGCATCCATCCCGGCCCGCCTGACACCTGAAATGGCTGAACTTTAAACGCCTGCTCAATCAGGTAGTGCAGAGTGCACCCGTGGAACGCAACTCTTCCTCCAGGATATGTGTAAACGCCACCCAATTCCCGAGTCGTCGACCGTTTGACCGAAGCCACCTCAAATGCGGGCGTCGCGCTCCCAGATGGTTGCTCGGATAGAGAGAATGAGGCTGCGGCGCACATAAGGAACAAGTACGTCGCGATCTTGGTCATCATGCCGGGGGTCTCTTCAACGGTCAGTTTACGTCAGAGGGACGCTTTCCGAATCGATCGCGGCATGCGCGACCGCGACACCCCCGATTGCCCGCCGATCGACAGCCCTGCGCCAGTTCGTCGATCGACGGAATCTCACGATCAGGCTTCTTCGTCGGGCGGCCCGCCGGCGCCCGCGAGATCGTGAGGCTTGACCTTCTCGACATTGAATTTTGTCGCCCGTTCACGCATGGTCTTGAGCACGTCCTCAATCGCCGGTTCCTCCTTAATCCAGCGCAGCGGGTTGATGCGCGCCACCACAAACGAGCGAAGATATGGACTTTGCAGCCCGCGATCCTTTAGCTTTTGCACTATGGCCGCTACCTTCTGCTCCAGATCCAGCACCATCGCAGCGCGTTTCTCATGATCCTTGATGGCAACACGCAGCGGCTCTTCTGTAAAGCTCTCCAAGCGCCGCAGAATCGGATGGTAAACGCCTCCGCCAAAGCGCGGGACCCGTTCGTAGCAAACGCCAAGCGTGACCAGTGCGGCTTCCTCCAGATAAAACGTAAAGTCGGATTCCGGCCGGGCGGCATGTTCCTCGATCAAATTACGGTAGATGCGGATCACCTCCAGCGAGCGTTCCTTCAGATTGTGCGCTTTCTCGGTATTCAGAGCTAATATTTGCCAGGCAACCTCGGAGTCGGGCACAACGAGAGCGGCAATCGATTTGGCCCCGAGCCGCCGCATGGCCTCCAGACGGTGACGGCCGTTGGGCGTCCACAGCTTACCGCCCGGTGTGAGGACGGCAATAATCGGGTCGAGGAAGCGCCCGGTTTTGTTGATGACGTCAGCCAGACGCTTGTGATGTGTATCAGAAAGGTCCCGCTGAAAGGGTGTGGGTTCGACCGCGTCAATCGGCAGGATACTAAGCAAAACTGGATGCCCGCCAAGCGGTTCTTTGTACGGCCCCACAACATAGCCGCCGGCCTTCGCGATCACTCTTTCAGCTTCCGCTGCCAGTCCTGTAGTTTCCTCGATCCGGCAATCAGTTGGCTGAAGGCCCGTAGTTCCAGGCTTGGCTTTTCGAGGGCGCCGCCGACCTGGTGCACGTTTCACCACGATAGAGACTCTATTCTAAGCACGATGGCGTTTCGCATGGCAGGCATTCGGCAATGAGGAAGACCAATTCACTTAGAGTTCTTCCGGTTTGAACCGCAAGTTCGTTGTGTCTTCGAGCATTTGCAGAGGTATCTCGGATTGACGAAGTTTCACGCACAATCTACCTATCGGAGTTGCTTCGGTAATCTCAGCGATATTCCTTGCATTCAAACCTTCATTGAATTCGATGAAGCCGTCGAATCGTGGTTTGATATAGCCCGCATCACGCAAAAAATAGAACTCGCGGCGATTTCCGTCATTGTGAAAGTATTTGTATTCTTTTAACAGAGCAATGCCGCATAGGTGGCGAAAGATGGACGCCGACATGGCATACTTAACCAGCTCGTCGATCATTCGTTGTTGCTGCTGAAAAAGCTGCTGTTGCTCGTTGAATTGTATCTGCTGTTGGTCTTGTTCCTGTTTTAGAGCCCGGACCTGCGCGTCGGTCTTGGTTGGCGCAAAGCCAAGATCACGGATCACTTCCCGCATCAAATCACAGGCCGGGCCGAGCGCCGCGCGGTAGCTTCCATCTGTTCTGGGCCAATCGAATGCAGCTACCGAAATGCCGGCTAGATCGGACGGTATTTTCAGTGGACCAGATCCTGGCCGTACGATAAACGTTCGTTCCCGGCCGAGTCGTCCCATGAACAAGCCAAGCTCGAAGATGATGTTGTCTCTAGGGCCGAGCGTCTCGTCAGTTCTGACCACCATCTGATCATCCGGCGTCAAAATAAGGGCTGCAAAGTCGAAGCGGGAAACGGCTGAAATCAGCGATTCTATGAACGTCCGGCCAAGGCTAAACACACCGTCGTTCCACAGCGTGGTCTCCGCGACGTCGCTAAGCGATGAGCGAACAGCTCGCGCGAACTCCAACCCTTCACTGGAAGATCCGACAAAAAGTGATGGTTTCGCCATAAGTCTCGCGAACTACTTTACCGCTTGCAGATGACAGGTTGGCAAGCCAATGCCACTTGGTTTTCCCAGATACGGACCGAATTGTCCTACTGAACTACTACATCTCAAATTCTTTGCTGCTTGCAGCAATTTCAAGCACGCCTGACGATCCGGGGTTCCGCGGCAAAAAGAACCGCGCGCGTTAGCAAGCGGCACTGAATCCGCACGGCGCGTTTGGTTGCGGCTAGCCTGCGTTGTGGGGCGCGTCTCCTGACCCGCGCCGGACGTCCTCGTCCGGCTTGCTCTGTTTGCAACACTATCGAGGAGGCGCCCTACAAAACTAAGTGACATTGGGTACTATCCTGTCAGAAGTCCGCTCTTCGAAGAGCGTCGATCGAGCTTGATAAACCGTCAGCCTGCTATGTCGCCCTCTAACGATCCTATTTGGAAATGGAATTTACCCCGTATTGAAGCGATCACCAACCACGTACGCGCCGGCCGGGATCTCACGCCCCAGAATTGGCCCGGTGATGCGCGCGTCGCAGTTGCATTGTCGTTCGATGTCGACGCCGAAACATATAGCCTCTATACCGGGAATGTTTCTCCTCAGCAGCTTTCCCGAGGTGACTACGGGCCTCGCGTTGGACTCCCGCGCATCCTTCGTGTTCTTGGCAAATATCAGTTTCCTGCGTCCTTTTTCATACCCGCCGTCAGCGCGCAGCTTCATCCCGCTGCCGTAGAGCTCATTATCGATTCACCGTTAAAGCATGAGATAGGACTCCATGGGTGGATTCACGAACGCATTACCGCGCACACTCCGGACGAGGAACGTGAATTGACGTGTCGCTCTTTCGAATGGTGGACGCGGCGCCTCGGCCGAAAGCCGGCAGGCATTCGGACTCCCGCTTGGGATTTTTCGTCGGTCACGTTGGATATCATTCGCGGTTTGGGGTTGCTTTACGACTCCAGCCTGATGGGTGACGACCGGCCTTATGAAATCCTTGCCGGATGCCAACCCACGGGTCTCGTGGAATTACCCGTAGAATGGATTCTCGATGACTACGCCTACTACGGTTTCGACTGGTCCACCTACTCCTACCACCGCATCAGCGATCGAGATGTATTCGAAATCTATAAGGCCGAGTTCGATGTCGCTTATGACGAACGCACGCTGTTCCTGCTGACCATGCACCCCTTCGTCACCGGACACCGATCCAGGATTTTAGTCCTCGATCGACTCATCGAATACATCCAATTAAAAACCGGCGTTTGGTTCGCGACGCATGAACAGATCGCGCAGGTCGCCGCTCGGCAGTTTATCGCTCTCCAGTGACTGAGAGCTTCGGCCGCAGGCGCAAGCTGATGTCAGAGGTAAGATGATCCGCGGAGTTGCCCCCGCGGCTAGCGGCTTCAGTCTGATCGCACCGCGGGGAGTTCCGTTTTTCGGATAGCTCTGTTTTTGCTCAATAACATTCTTCAGTTTTCACTGTCCCGCATTATTCAACACAATATGAAATACAAGATCGTCTGGAGTGACGTTGATCGTTTCCTCTGTCGCGACCTCATCTCTGACAATCCTGATCTTGTTAATGACACTGGTAGCCACGGCTCGGAGAAGTACGTCTAAGGAGGCCCTTTGACAAAAACTGCTCTTATAGCGCTTCTAATTATATTGACTGCACATTTTTGTTCCGCACAGGATGCACCACCCGACGTTTGCATCGCGAATGCTATCGCAAAGACGCCGGCATTGCCAAAGTATCTTGCATACAGGCATTTCCTCGCCTATGTCGATGCCCTCGATAAGCAAGCAATAACCGCGGGAGCGACGGATTCTTATCAATTCGCAAAGCCATTCGCATCTCATGCCGGGCTGGCTGCTACCGAGCTGGATCTTCTGTGGGACCAAGCAAAGCGTATGATGACCGATCTCAAAAAGCAAGATGAAATCGCGCATGCGGCTATTCTCGCCTTTCGAACAAAGGCCTTGGCCGCTGCACGGTCAGATAAGCCAATTCCCCCGCTGCCGCCCGAGATCCGCAATCTACAACGCTCACTAACAGCACTGCTTGTGCATCACTACGTCGAGTTACAAACAAGATTGGGTCCTGTAACATCTGCTCGCCTGGACCACTACCTTGATTATGAATTTGTTCCGCACATCAGCATGAAACCAGTGGCGGAAATAACGCCCCATCATGCCGACCCTGACGCGATTCCTCGCTTCGCCGATCAGCAATAACTAGAGATCACGATGTTTAGGCGATTTGCTTGCGGGTTCTTCATTATGTACCTGGGGCTTCAAATGGCCTGCAATAGAACCCCGCCATTGATTGATGAAGACCCTAGCAAGCGGGTTGGACCGTTTGATGGTGCTGCATCCGGATTGCCCGTAGTGGTGGGACGGATCGTCTCAAATTCCAGATTTGGCACGCCTCATCCGTCGCACTGGAATAGATACCGTACTGTACAGCTCTATGGTCTGGCGATTCATGTGGAAAACGTTCTCCAGGGCGATATTCAGAACCCAAGCATCGATGTTTATTATTTTGCTGATGTAGGTTCTCAGGGCGGTCCTGCTCGGCTGGGCATGCGAGAAGATGGAGGGCAGTGGCGAATTGGAGACCGCGAGTTGTTTGTGCTTCGCCGGGAAGCAGGTGTGTTCCGGACGGTTTGCGATTTCTCTGCAGTTTGTGTCACGCCGGTTCTCACCGGAGCTCACCCAGCCTTTAGGCGCAACATAAGTAGATCGATCAAAGAAGATATAGTCGAGATCCTCCTAACAAGGGGAGAGCATTGCGATGACAGCCAGATGATTCGGGCAATCTCTAGCGATCCTAGGGGCAATCCAGCATGGAGTTTTTCTGAGAGCTATACGTTCAAGAAACTTCGACAGATAGCAACAGAGGAGACTTCAGCGGTCCGAAAAGCGGCCTGCGAGGATCTCTCGTCCGCGGCGGAGATCAGGCGAATCACGCTTCCGTGGCTTAGAACGGTTTGCCCGTAATGGCCTCCGCCCTCGCTCAATCCAGTTCCAAAAGACTCACGTGAATACCCCGGCTTTTCGTCTGGAGAATGCCGTTTTAACGTCCTGGACGCCATCTCTTGTATACATGAAAGCCTTCTGTTTGCGAGATTGATCAGCCAGACGTACAGCACACCAAAATCTAGATAATCGTCAATCCGCTCTGCATCTCCTCCATGCGATCGCGGACCAGAATTTCACATTGCTTCTCGCGATTCGAAAGATAACTGCTCAGCAAGCCTTGTAACCGACTAGTTCTTATATCGAGCCGGAAACTCAGTCATCTGTAGGCTCTCTGGCAGTAATCCAAACAAGTACCGAATGCGAGAAGCGCCGCAGCACGCCGCCGTGTTTTGTATCGATGAAAAGAGCGCTATTCAGGCGCCGGATCGCCTCGACCCAGTGCTGTGCTCAGCTCAGGACACACTACGGGGCGACTATGTTGGTGTTAGTGGCGATCGCGGACCGAACATGAGTTGCCCATGGTGATCGTTTCGCGTGAGTTGAATATGGAGGAGAATAGGTTGACAATAGCCAACCGATTATGGGCTCAAACAGATCTTTCTTCATTTGCCTTCCCTATGCATCAAATTTCGGTGCTCAGGTACGAAGCTTCTGATGGAATAACACGGCTATGCTTGGTTAAATTCCCATGACCCGGAACGCCTCAGCTATGGTTCTCACGAAATTATCAGGCGCACTCTGTATCGCTGGCCTCTGTCTTTCCTGTGCAAGCACTATGGGATTTACCCCACGCCGGCCAGATGTGGGCACATTTCCTTACGAACAGGTTTCCTCCATACCATTTATTTTCGTGGGACGCATCGTTTCAAACGTGGAAGTCGGCCACCAGAAACCGGCGCCATGGAACAAATATCAGAAGGTGCAGTTATACCGTGTCAACCTGACCGTTGAGAACGTTCTGCAAGGGCGGGTGGACAGCGGCGATCTGTATGTATACTACTTTGCGTATTGGGGTCCTATAGGCAGTCCGCCTGGATTGGGAATGTCGAAAAGAGCCGGTGATTGGCATATTGGAGATCGTGAAATGTTCTTCTTGCGTAAGGAATCTGGTAAATTTCGCACCATTTGTGATATCTCAGATCGCTGTGTCGTCCCCGTTTTTTCTGGACCTCATCCTCAATTTAGAATCAACACAACGAAGCCGTTAGAGTATAACATCATTGATCTTCTTCTTACGAGAGGAAACAACGCGGATGATGAAGACATGATCAAAGCCATACATAGCGACCGCCCGTCACTTTTTTCACAAAGCTACACGATCGTTAAACTTAAACAACTTGTAAGAGAAGAAGCCCCGAAAGTTAGAGATGCCGCCTGTAAAGCTCTCTTGAACTGGGGCCAACGATGCTCAAGCGTTTCCGCACGATAGCGCGCTTAGTTTAGATATTGCCGCGATATGTAGCACTACCACTAGTTTTTAGGAGTTAATTTTGATAAAAACAGCTTTTAGAGCACTACTACTAACCGTATTGACTGTGTATTTCTGTTCTGCACAGGATGCGCCACCTGACATTCGTATCGCGAACGCCGTAGCCAAAACGACGCCTTTCCCAAAATATCTTGCATACCGACATTTCCTCGCCTATGTCGATGCTCTCGATAAACGGGCGATAGCCGCGCGATCGACAGATTCCTATCAATTCGCAAAGCCATTTGCATCTCACGCCGGCCTAGCGACCGCTGAGCTAGATGTTCTGCGGAATCAAGCGAAGCTTATGATGGCCGATCTCAAGAAGCACGATGAAATCGCACGTGCAACCATTTCCGCTTTTCGAGCAAATGCCTTGGCCGCTGCACGGTCAGGCAAGCCAATCCCTCCACTACCGTCTGAGATCCGTAATCTACAACGCGCACGAACAGCACTGCTCGTTCATAACTACGTCGAGTTGCAAACGAGATTGGGCCCAGTCGCATCTACCCGCCTGGACCACTACCTTGATTATGAATTCGTTCCGCACATCAGCATGAAGCCGGTCGCTGAAATAGCGCCGCGTCATGCCGGCCCTGACATGGTTCCGCCGTTCCCTGCCAATCAGCAATAAATAGAGATCACGATGCCTTGGCGATTCGCTTATGGGGTTCTTAATCATGTACCTTGATACGGCACGAGATTACCGTCCCCCTGCATCGCCAGGACCAGTGGCGCAGAAAGAGAGTAAACCGGTCCCAATGCTTCCGCAGATACGTGATAGCCACTCCGAGACCAGAGTTCGGCTCCACTTTCTTTTCATCAAACTGTGCACGGAGCCAACCTTTCAGTTGCTCCATTACCGGCCCACTGTGGGTTGTGAAAAGTGAGGCGCTGCGCAGCCGTCATATTCTGTTCGCGTGCTAGCGCATCGTTCACATAGATTTCACGAAATCGTTGCAGCACGGACCCGAGTACCCGACTACCGGGCGAGATTTGCTCAATAACATTCTTCAGTTTTCACTGTCCCGCATTATTCAACACAATATGAAATACAAGATCGTCTGGAGTGACGTTGATCGTTTCCTCTGTCGCGACCTCATCTTTGACAATCCTGATCTTGTGCTTCCCAACCGCGAGAGGCAGGGTCGTTGGCGTCCGGCCTCTCGGCTCACCATCGACGGAGAGTTCCGCGCCTGAGGGGATGGAGTTCAGGCGAACTGTTTTCAGCCCCTCCGTCAAAAACTCAAACGAAGTTGTACTTTCCGGTACTTGCACGATGCGTTGTACCGGGTTATAGCCCAGCGCCGACATCAAAAACGTGTGCCGCCCCTGTTTAAGTGGTAGCTCACAGGGCGTCAGACAACTCCGTCGATCGTCGTTGTCCACAACCACACGTGCCCGTGCCGGAACGCTTCCGAAGTGAAACGAGACTGGCGCCGCAACTATCTCCGACTGCGCCACCTTGTCAGGTAGCGAAGGAGGCTGATTTTCGGACATGCTTTCGGGCGAGTCTTCGTTTCGAGTTGTTTTGGCCGCACTTGTTCTTCGCGATGCATCCGCGCCTTCATGCAGTTGGGGACTGACCGGCAGCCAGACATGTTGGGGCGAATTGTTGTGATTTCCTCCCCCAAAACTAAAGAAGAGTCCGGCGCCGCCCAGAATTAACAGAGCTGCCATTGCCAGAAGCTTCGTCTGGAACGAAAACCCGCTCGATACGATGTCATCTTCAGATCTTGCGCGGCGCCGTGACCGAACAGGAAGTAAGAGAGCGTTGTCCGCTTCGCCAGCCAGTGGGCGGCGCACTACCAATTCACGAGCCGGAGGGATCGTTCTTTCCAGCTTGCTTGCCGTGCCAATGATTGCGCTGTTGCTCGGCCCGTTCCGGCCGGTATAGCCGGTATAGTACGATTGCTGCTTTTCTTGTTGCAGCATAGCTGGTGGACCCGCATTCCGCTGGCGATCGATCTCGCGTCTCATGGCGAGGGCGTCGGCATTCGCTGGATCGAGATCCAGCACCCTTTGCACATTCTGTAGCGCTAAAGGATAGTCTTGCTCCTCCATCCTCATCCACGCGCTTTCAATTAGCTGCTGAATTGTTCTTAATCTGGTCGCCTGCTCCGTTTTTACCCGCAGCGCGGACATCTCGGGTTCAAAGATGCCCTCCGACTCGAGTTCGTCCAGAATGTCCGTGGCCAATTGGAAATCGCCCTCGTTCAGCGCTTTTTTGGCGCGGTTGATGCGAGGCTGAATCTTGCTGCGATCGAGCGGCTCGGTATCCTCGTTCCGCACCGCGCGCTGCAGCATCTCCGAAAACTCTCGAGCCGTCGTGAAACGATAGTACTGCTGCTTGGCCATCGCTTTGTTCACGGCCCGGCTGACTTGATCGTTTACCGCCGGGTTTAACTGGGAAATCGGCGGCGGTATATAAGACCGAATGGAATCAATAACCTCCTGGACCGTGCTTCCTTCAAACGGCTTCCGTCCCGTGAGCGCTTCATAGCAAACGACTCCCAGCGAAAATATGTCGGATCTCGCGCTGGCGGGCTTCATTTCGAGTTGCTCGGGCGCCATGTACTGCAGCGTGCCCTTCACACAAGTCCTGCTCTCCGCGTCCACTAGGTGAACGACCCCGAAGTCGATAATTTTCACCGTGTCGTCGTCCATTACGAAAAGATTGCTGGGCTTCAAGTCGCGATGAATGATCCCGCGGCTATGAGCGGCCTGCAGTCCGCGGCACGCTTGGCAAATGATCTCGATCCCGCGCTCCGGTGTAAGCTGCGGTTCTCTTCTTTTCATGAGCGCATCGAGCGTCGTGCCTGGCAAAAGTGGCATGACGAAATAGGGCCTGTGTTTGCCGTTTTCGACAAAGTCACCGATATCTAGTACATCGACAATATTGGGATGGCTGAGCTGCGCAAGCACGCTCCATTCCCTTTGAAAAAGGTCACTGGACGACGGGTCTACGTCATCCCTTAGCGTTTTAACGGCAACAAAGCGCTTGGTAATGTCATCGAAGGCCTTATAGACCACGCCCATACCCCCTTGGCCGATAGGGGGACCTTCGATTTGATAACGAATCCCAACTGTACGGGCGCTTATCATCGGTAGTGCGGGCAACTAAGCAGATCGGCTGAAGCGGTCAATCGTTTCTTTCAACTCGCCTTGTTTAATTGATCCATCTGGGGTGTCGCCGAGTACATCCAAATGCCATTGTAACGGCGACGTACAGTCACAAAAGTTCTAAACAAAATATTTGCCATTGCTTTCAATTGCTTCGGCCATTTCCAGCCCCTCCCGTCGCACGCCCTTCAGTAAAACTTTGGGCATGTCTACCTCAGCGCAGATCGCCGCCAACCAGGCGAACGCACAACTCTCAACGGGTCCAAAATCGGAGGCAGGACGCGCCGCCGCCGCGCGCAATAACTTTCGTCACGGCCTCACCCCCTCTAGCGAATTCTGGGTGCTGCCCTCCGAATCGCAAACCCAATTCCTCCAACTCCTGGCCCAGTTCCAGCAGGAGCACCAGCCGGAGACTCCCACCGAAGAAGCGCTCGTCCAGGCCATGGCCGAACATCACTGGCTCCGCCACCGCGCCATGCGGCTGGAAGAAGCCTGCTTCGACTACACCACCGGCCAAATTATCGACGATCGCAAGCTCGCCCTCTACCTGCGCTACCAGACCACGCACGAGCGCGCCTTCCACAAAGCCCTGAACGACCTGCTAAAACTAAGAGCCGAAAAGCGAAAGGCCGAAATTGGCTTCGAACGGCAACAGCATGCTCAGGCCGACCAAATCCGCCGCCAGGAGCGCCACGAAATGAAGAAAGAGCGCCACAAATGGGAAATTGTGCTCGCCCAATACAAAGTCGATGCCCAGCAACTCCGTGATCTGAACCGCGATATGGCAGAATCCGAGCGATTATGGCGCTTACAGGAATCGAAAGATGATGGCCAAGCCAAAAGCTAAAGGCCAATAGCTAATAGTTAATAGCTGTTAGCTCCTTGCTCCTAGGGTTTCACATTATGAACCTAAGTTATGGCAAACGTTGAATTTGTGATATAGTCCCGCGCGAGGACTACCAAATGAATCGACGCAGTTTTCTGAAGCAAACCGGTTTGGCCGCTGGCGCCGCGGCAGTCCACAATCTTCACGGCGCCCCGCAGGGAATTGCCCTCATTGTCGATCCGAAAGATCCGGTTGCCTCGTCTGCGGCATCCTCCTGGGCGGTCCGCAACCTGCAGGATGCCTTCACCGCGCAAGGCGCAACTGCCAACATCTATCCGCGTATCGATGCCGCGCCCGCCGGCAGCCGCCACATTCTGATCGCGGGCACGGAAAATGCCGCTGCGCGCCAAATTCTCTCCGCCGCCCCATCCAGCCCGGAAGCGCTCGCTCTCGCTACGGGACAGACTGGAGGCCGGTCCGTTCTGCTTGCGAGCGGTAGCGACGCTCGCGGCCTGGTCTTCGCCGTACTAGAGCTTGCCGACCGTTTGAAGTACGGCAGCTCTCTCGATGTCAAATCGCCAATTGTCGAGAAGCCCGCCAACACCATTCGAAGCTGCGCGCGCTGTTTCGTCAGCGACGTGGAAGACAAATCCTGGTTCTACGATCGCGAACTCTGGGCCGACTACCTCACCACTCTCGCCACCCATCGATTTAGCCGTTTCAACTTGACCTTGGGCATCGGTTACAACAGCAACCACAACATACCCGATGCGTACTTTTATTTCGCTTATCCGTTCCTCCTGCCTGTTCCCGGCTATGACGTCAAGGCCGTGGGGCTTCCCGATTCCGAGCGCGACCGCAACATGGAGATGTTGAAATTCATCTGCGAGCAGACCGTCGCGCGCGGGCTGCAATTCAATTTGGCTCTGTGGTCGCATGCCTACCAATGGCCCAATGCAGATACAAACTACAAAATTTCCGGCTTGACGGACGAGACGCACGCCCCTTACTGCCGCGACGGCCTCGCCGCCATTCTAAAAGCATGCCCGGGAATTACTGGCCTCAGCTTCCGCGTGCACCACGAGTGCGGCATCCCGGACGGCCGCTACGATTTCTGGGAAACTCTGTTCTCCGCGATCAAGAACTCCGGCCGTAAAATCGACATCGATATTCATGCCAAAGGCACCGACGAGCGCCACATCGCGATCGCGCGCGCAACCGGCATGCCGGTCAGCATGGCGCCAAAATTCTGGGCCGAGCACATGGGAATGCCGTATCATCAAGCCGCCATTCGCGAGCAGGAATTTCAGCCTCTTCCGGTAAGGCCCGGCCGCGAGTACACCAGCATCACGGCTCGCCGCAATTTCCTCCGTTACGGCTACGGCGACTATCTAAAGGACACTCGCCAATACGGCATCATTCATCGTGTATGGCCGGGAACCCAGCGCCATCTTCTCTGGGGCGATCCCGCCATGGCCGCCGGCTATGGCCGCGCGTTCAGTTTCTCCGGCAGCCTCGGTGTCGAACTGTTCGAGCCGCTTTCGTTCAAAGGACGCATGGGCAGCGGCATCGCCGGTACCAGAATCGCTTACGCCGATAAATCGCTCGAGCCCAAATGGGATTGGCAGAAGTACGAGTACCAGTATCGTGTTTGGGGCCGTCTTACTTACAATCCCGAAACGGATCCCGATGGCTATCGCCGTTATCTGCGCCGCGAATTTCGCGGGGCCGCTCCCGATGTCGAAGCGGCGTTGAGCCACGCCAGCCGCATCCTTCCCGTGATCACCACCGCCCACGGGGTTTCCGGATCGAACAATTCCTACTGGCCCGAAATGTATATGAATATGCCGATCGTGGACCCGAACCGCGCGCAGCCATACCGGGATACGCCGGACCCGAAAGTATTCGGAACCGTAAGCGCCTTCGATCCGCAATTGTTTTCGAATGTCAACGAATGCGCCGACGCGCTCGTTGATGGCCAGAGTCCGGCGAAATATAACCCACTCGACGTAGCGCAGTGGCTCGAAGATGCTTCGAATGCCGCCGCGAAGAGCCAGGCGCGGGCTCTTGGCAAGGCTTCCAAAAAAGATGCCCCCGAACTGCGCCGCATTGCGGCCGATGTTGCTATTCAGGCCGGTATTGGCAAATTCTTCGCGTACAAGTTCCGAAGCGGTGTTTTATGGGAGCTGTATCAAAAAACC
>JAICIH010000081.1 GCA_025924475.1 Bryobacteraceae bacterium | reverse complement strand
TGGGAACGAAGTCGGTCCATTTCTATCAATCGAGCAAGCTGCGCTCTCCCACATCGTCTCGGATCGGATGAGAACGGCGGTATTCGCGTGGTACACCGTGGCTGGCGCTTGTGCGACGGCAATTGGAGCACTGTTCGCGGGGATGCTTGTGCAGTTGCTCCAAGGAACGGCTGTGACAACAACTGGAAGTTACCGCGCTGTGGTCGTCCTCTATGCCGCAATGGGCGTTCTGTTGGCATCTCTCTTCAGCAGCGTTTCGTCTGCTACGGAAATACGGCTACCGAACGAGATATCTGCAGCACCAGCGCGGATGCAAACTTTTCTTGGAATAGGCAACTCACGTCGTATTGTGCTGAAACTCTCCAGCCTCTTCGCGCTCGATTCCTTTGGCGGTGGGTTCGTCATCCAAGCTTTTGCTGCTTATTGGTTTCATATGCGCTTTGGTGTGAGTCCGGCGACCCTCGGCATTATTTTCTTCGGTGCGAATGTCCTCGCGGGTATCAGCGCATTGCTCGCGTCCCGCCTCGCATCGCGCTTTGGCCTCGTCAATACCATGGTGTTTACTCACCTCCCCTCTAACGTTCTGCTCATCCTCGTGCCCTTGATGCCGACACTCTTCTTGGCCATTCTCATGCTTTTTCTTCGCTTCAGCATCAGTCTCCGCCGCGCTTCGTGCTGCGAATACAGTGGATGATGACGGCGCCCGACGACAACTCTGGTGTATTCGTCTCATTCCTGCATCCCGAACAGCAGGGCTATGACAATACTGCGTACGTTGGCGTTAATTTTGGATTTGAGATTCAGATCGACGAACTAGCGCGCCCCGACAATGCACCGATCCACAGGACGGGAGCAATTTACTCCTTTAAAGGACCGACAGACGGGCCATTGGTTGTTCGACCGGTTGGGGAGTGGAATCAGTACGAGATCACGGTAGATGGCGCCGATTTTACGGTTGCCTTGAATGCACAGATTGTAAATCGCTTCCACTTTACTGGTGATCCGTAGTCTCCACAGCGGGGGCTGGCGTCGACGCCTGCGAAGCCACGATTCATCGGGCTGCAGACGCACACGGGGACCGTGCTGTTCCGGAACATCCAGTGGAAAGCGCTCTGAACACCTTTACGCTACGATAAAGCAGGTGCGATCGTTCCTTTGCATCTTGGTGAACCTGTCGCTTGCGCTCGCCTTTGTGCAAGCACCGTTCCTGCATGTTCACCAACATGAGAGCACAGAGAAGCACGCAGGCAGCCTTATTCACGCCCATTTTCGGCACATTGACGGTCCTCATTCGAGCAAACCAGAATTGCGGGATCTGGACCCCGACGACGATGCTCAGTTCCAAAAATGGTTCGCCGTCGCGACAGGCGATTCGGCGTTCTCACCCGTAATTCTGACCTCATTGTTTTCTGTGCCGCTCCCTGCGATGAGCAATCGCCCCGTCATCCCAATCGAAGCCAATGCTCACGGTCCTCCACCACTGAAGGCAACTACCCCCCGCGCACCTCCTGCCTAACCGCCTTCCTGTACGATCACGCATCCGCGTGACTATCTTGGTTTTCTTTTAATTTTTTTGAGGGGTAGATATGCATTTATCTGCACGGATTGTTGCATCCGTTGTGCTCTTTACGCCTGGCATTTGGGCTCAGGTACGATTGACGCTGGCCGATGCGATTTCGGAGGCTCTTGCCGGAAACCCACAAATAGCGACAGCAGGCGCTCGTGTAGGAGTAGCAGAAGGACTTCGCCGGCAGGCTGGAATGGCGCCGAATCCCCGGCTCACTTTACAGTCCGAGAACGGGCGGTTTTGGGGTAGTCCGCCCTTTTCCTATTCACCCGACGCGGACAGCCTTGCGTTACTCTCCCAAACATTCGAAACGGGTGGCAAGCGAACGCGTCGAGTAGAATCTGCAACGGCGGGCGTTCAACGCAGCAAGCTTGAAGAAGACGTACTTCGGCGGCAGATCGTCAGCCGCGTCAGTAGCGCCTATTGGAGCGCATCAGGCGCGGTGAGAGCAAAGGACCTGCTTCAACGGGAACTGGAAAATTTCCAGCGCGTAGTCGAGTACAACCAAAGCCGGGTAAAAGAAGGGGCTGCGCCGGAAGTCGATCTGCTTCGCATTGAAGTAGAAAGGGACCGGCTCACCAGTTCCGTGAAGATCGCGCAGCAGGACGCGGACCGGGCTACCATCGCGCTATTTCGCGAAATGGGGAAAACTGAATTCCCAAGTGTTGAATTTGTAGATTCATTGGATGAAGTCCGTCCGGTGCCGATCATTCCTCTGGCACAAGTCTTGGAACGGCGGCCAGTGATGCAAGTCGCGCGTAAGGCGATCGAGCAGGCCCGAGCCAATCTTCGCCTGCAACACGCCAATGCAAAGCCCGATCCCGACGTTCAAGTAGGGTACAAACGCACGGCGGCGGTTGGTGTCGTGGCCAACGGAGGCATTGCGGTCAATACGCTATACGGTTCGATCGAGATACCGCTTCCGATCCGAAACCGAAATCAAGGCCAAATCGAGGCTGCAGCAGCGGAAATCAAAGCCGCAGAGTCCTCTCTCGCCACAACCGAGGCACTTGTTCGCTCGGAAGTAGCCACTGCTGAGAAAGACTACAACGGGCGCAGACGGCTCCTTGAGGAGACATTGCGCCCGATGCGCGACCGCGCTCAGCAGGTTTACAACATTTCAGATGCAGCTTACCGAGAAGGCGGTACAGATATCCTGCGGCTTCTTGACGCGGAACGAGCCAGAATCGATGCGCAATTACTCTACATACGAACTCTTGCGGAGTATCACCTTAGTGCTGTGAGCTTGCAAGCGGCAGAAGGACTGTTGCCATGACACGGCTACTATTTGTCACAGCCCTTGCTGTCAGCTTGTCGTCGTGTGCGCGCCAAAACGGCTCACAGTCACACCCTTCAAAATCCACGGAATCGAATAATGGCGACGGAACCGCACGGCAAAAACAAGGGCTGGTTACTATCGGCAAAACAGAACAGGATGCTGCGCACATCGTCCTTGGGACCATCCAAGAGCAGAAGGTGGCGCAAACAGTCACGGCGCCGGGCAAATTGGTAGCCAACGAGGATCGCACCTGGCGCGTAGGCGCAATCGCACCTGGGAAGATCGACGAAGTATTGGCTAAGGTCGGAGATTTCGTGCGAGCCGGCCAGGTCCTAGCCAGAATCCACAGCCACGATGTCCACGAAGCGCGCGCTGCTTATCGTGAAGCGACCGTGGAGCTCGACCGGGCCCGCTCGGCCGTCGCATATGCGAAGCAGCGCCGTGATCGAGCCAAGCGGCTGCTCGAATTGAAAGCCGGTTCCCGGCAAGATTTGGAATCAGCCGAGAACGGGCTCGTTGATGCCGAGGCCGCCGTTTCAACGGCGATCGCTGAAGTGCGGAAAGAACGAATCCACTTGACAGACGTTCTGCACGTTCCCGTGGAGGCGGTTAGTGACACGGAGCCGAAGGCGCAACAACCCACCGACACAGAGGACATTCCCGTCTATGCACCGGCTCCCGCCGTAGTCTTCGAGCGCAAAGCCACCGTGGGAAGTGTTGTGGGCGCTGGCGATGTCTTGTTTTCGTTAACTGACACGAGCAGCCTATGGATGATCGCCGCCGCCAACGAAACAGACTTGTCAGCCTTGCGCCCTGGGCAGCGTGCGGAGATTCGAGTGCGAGCTTATGCGGGAAAGCTCTTTCCTGGGCGAATCCTTAAACTGGGCGAGGAATTAGATCCGGCAACCAGAACACTAGAAGTCCGTATTCTCGTTCCCAATCTGCAGGGCCTGTTGAAGCCCGAAATGTATGCGTCTGCTGCTATTCAGCAGCCAGGAAGGCGCGCAGCCATTTTTCTGCCGGATAGCGCCATTCAAGACATCGATGGTATGCCGGCTGTATTCGTGCAGCGTACCGGCACACAATTTGAAGCCCGGAGCATCCAAACAGGGCAGCATGCGAATGGTGAAACGGAAATATCGGAGGGCGTCCATCCGGGTGAAGTTGTGGTTCTAAAAGGCGCATTCCTGCTCAAATCCGAATTGCTGAAACGCAGGATTCAAGAGGACTAGTCCGATGCTGAACCGAATCGTTAATTCCTCTCTGGACAACCGATGGCTCGTCTTGGCCGCTCTCGCGGCTCTCCTGGTGGGCGGCGGGTACGTGCTCTTTCATTTGCCAATCGACGCATTTCCGGATCTGACCAACAATCAAGTCGTGGTTGTCACCGAAGCACCGTCGATGTCTTCGACCGAAGTGGATGAGCTGATTACCTACCCGCTTGAGACTGCTTTAAGCGGCCTGCCGCGCATTGAAACGGTACGTTCGATTTCTAAATTGGGGCTGTCGATGATCACTTTAATATTCGACGACTCGCTGAACCAATACCTAGCGCGCCAACTCGTGGCCGAACGCCTGCAAGATGCGCGTTCACGCCTTCCGCAAGATACGCAACCGGTACTGGGTCCGATGGCGACGGCATTCGGCGAAGTGTATCAATATACGCTTGAAAGCAAAAACGCGTCACTGATGGACGTGAAAACTTACCAGGACTGGACGCTTCGGAACGCTTTGCGCAGCGTGCCTGGTGTAAGCGAAGTAAACGCCTGGGGTGGCCAAACGAAGCAATATTCGATTGACGTTGATCCCGACGCACTGCGCAGGTACGGCATAACCGTGCATGATGTCATTCAGCGGGTAAGCGAGAACAATTCCAATTTCGGAGGAGGATACATCGAACATGCCGGCGAACAGTACACCGTGCGTGGGATCGGCCGCACGACGGATTTAGCCGATTTGCAAAATATCGTCCTCCTGTCGAGGAACGGCGTGCCCATTCTCGTTAAGGATGTAGCCACCGTAACCGCGGCCCCACTTCTTCGTTATGGAGCAACTCTGAACGAAACACATGAGGTTGTTTCCGCGACTGTCATAACACTCAAAGGCGAAAATGGCAGAAACGCCATCCAACGCATTAAGGATCGCATTGCTCAGATCCATATACCGACGGGGTATCAGCTTCGGGCGTTTTACGATCAATCGCAGATCATAAACGGCACCATCCACACGGTACGGAAGAACCTACTGGAAGCCGGTCTCTTGGTAACAGTTGTACTGTTGCTATTTTTGGGCGATCTGCGTGCGGCGCTTATTGTTGCCATGATGATCCCCCTTTCCATGCTCTTCGGGTTCATCGGCATGGCGCTATTCGGCGTTTCGGCGAATCTCATGAGCCTGGGTGCGATCGATTTCGGGATGATTGTGGACGGGTCCGTCGTCATGATCGAGAACTCTGTGCATCGACTGGAAACGTCGCGGAACAACCGAATACTCGAGTCGGTTCGCATTGCATCTCACGAAGTGGCTCGCCCCATCCTTTTCGGCGTCGCCATCATTATCGCTGTTTACTTGCCGATTTTGACCCTGCAGGGACTGGAAGGCCGGATGTTCCGCCCCATGGCCATTACGGTGTGCTCGGCCCTTCTGGGTTCGCTACTTTTGGCGCTAACGGTTGTGCCAACGTTATCGAGCTATTGTCTAAAAAACAGGATCGCTCACCGTACGACCTTCAGCGAAAAGTGGTTCATGAAATTGCGGCAGTTCTATGAGCGCACGCTCGATATCGCCCTTCATCACAAATGGAGTTTGTTGACGGTAGCAGTCGTTCTCGTTGCTACGGCATTGCTCTCTCTAAAATTCATCGGGACGGAATTCATGCCGAAGCTGGACGAGGGGTCCATCCTGATCACGTCACGAAAACTACCCGGGATTTCTTTAACTCAATCGATCGAGATCAGCAAAGAAATCGCGAGAAGAATACGCACATTTCCCGAGGTAACGGGCATTGTGACAAAGCTCGGTAGGCCGGATGTGGCAACGGAAGCTATGGGTATTTACGAATCGGACTCTTATCTTCAACTCACCCCCAAAAGTGAGTGGAAGTGCTGCCGGAGCAAGCAGGAACTGATTGAGAAACTGTCGAATGCGCTGGAAAGGATTCCGGGCGTTTCGTACACATTTACCCAGCCGATGGAGATGCGCATGGATGAAACGGTGACCGGCATCCGTGGAGATGTAGCCATCAAAATATTTGGCGACGACTTGAAAGTCTTGGATGAGCTAGGCAAACGCACGCTCGCAGTCATTTCGTCGATACCCGGAGCCGCTGAACCACAAATGGAAGTCACCTCCGGTGTCGCCGAATTACAAATTGATGTGGATCGGGCGAGTCTGGCGCGGTACGGCTTAAACATATCGGATGTTCAGGAGATTATCGAGAACCTGGTCGGCGGCAAACCTGTTTCGGAGATGATCCAGGGCAGGGCGCGGTCCCCGATTTCAGTACGGCTTTCAGAAAATCTAAGAAATGATCCGGAAGCCCTGAAGCAGCTTGTAGTTCGCGCGCCAGGTGGTGAACTTATTCCGCTCGATCAAGTCGCGAAGGTCCGGATCGTTCGGGATCCCGAAGTGATTTCCCGAGAAAACACGCAAAGGCGGATTGCCATTCAGACCAACGTACGCGGGACGGATCTCGGAAGCTTTGTCAGATTGGCTCAACAGAAGGTGAACAGTTCTATCCAACTTCCGGCGGGTTACGAAGTCGAGTGGGGCGGCCAGTTTGAAAATCAATCGCGAGCCAATCGCCGGCTGATGATCGTATTGCCCGCTTCGATTGCTGTGATTTTTGCTCTGCTGTTCGCAACTTTTCATTCCGTGAAACACGCAGGTCTGATTCTTCTTAACGTTCCGTTCGCTCTTGTCGGCGGTATTGCTGCGCTCTGGGCTCGCGGGCTGAATCTGAATTTGTCGGCGTCGATTGGATTCATTGCCCTGTTCGGAGTAGCGGTCCTGAATGGCATCGTGCTGGTGAGCCACATCAATTCCCTGCGGCAGAAGAAAATGGAGATGACTTTGGCCATTCGCCAAGGAACTGCGGATCGACTACGCCCCGTGCTGATCACTGCACTTGTGGCTAGCCTTGGTTTTATACCGATGGCCGTGTCCACAGGAACGGGAGCTGAGATTCAAAGGCCTTTGGCAACCGTTGTGATCGGCGGGCTTATTACCTCAACCCTGCTCACTCTTTATCTTCTTCCGGTCCTCTATCCTTGGTTCAGTCCTAAAGAACTTAATCAGCCGTACGCATCAGAATCAGAAGCAAGTTCGCATGTCGAGGTAAGATGACATCTTGCTGGCGGGAAGATTTTTATGCTTGATCGCGAATCAGTTACTTTCAAATCGATTTTGAAGCTTGTCAATCTAAGTTGTCCGGGTAACTGTTCCCTCGACCCTCTGTCTCATTTCGCCGCGCAGCGCAAGTGCGGTTCCCACTCATAACTCGATACTGGGAACACCGTAAATTGCTGATTTAATAGTCTTGTTCCCACTGTTCCCAGTGTTCCCAGTAAGTTTGAAATCGATATAAGAAACCTGCGCAAATACGTATGCGTGCGCGCCCGAGGACTGGGAACACTGGGAACATCTTTTGTTCTCAAGCGCATAAACTGGGAACACACTGGGAACATGGGGAACTGCCCCCCTCATCTGAGACAAACTCGCCTTCCGAGAAATGGGAATATTAGGCACCTGTTCTCCGATAACGCCATTCCAAGGTCACGCCATGGCGTTCGCGAAAGCGCTCCCAGCCGAGCGTGCGAAAGCAGCGCGCCACCCGGTTTTTATCCGCCTGCGTCCACTGCGCCTTTGGCTTGTCGAGACAGCACGAAAGTACCTGCGAAACGGAGATACTCGGCCGGTTTTCACACCACCGAGCCATTACTTCCTCCCAAGGATCTCCATCAAACCGGTCTGCCTGTTCCTGCGCGGCGGCTACCGCCAGTTCGCCAGTTTCCAACCACCAAACGGCGCCCACATCAAATCTCGCTTTGGCTTCCGCCCAAAGCTGATCGCGGTCACGTGCCAGGCGCTCGATATCGATCGAGCCACAAGCAACCGGCCAGAAGCGGCGCCCCCCGGTATCATCTCGGAGATAGCTGGAATGATTCACCGTGCCGGCAAAAACGCACTGGCTTGCCGTACGGCGGCCGGAAGCGATCGGTGCTACGGCTCATGAAGGCCTTAATCCGGCTAACTTCCGAGCGGCTGAGCGTATCCAATTCGGAAAGCTCGATGATCCACACGCCGCGCGTCTGCAGCGCCGAATCTTTGCTGCCTAAATCTGCTAGTTCGTCCGTGAAGTAAGGCCCCGCGAGCGTTTTCAAAGCGGTGGATTTGCGAGTGCCTTGTGGTCCTTCGAGTATCAGGCAGCAGTCGGCTTTGACACCGGGCCGATAAATTCGCGCCACGGCGGAAATCAGCCAGCGCGCGCCAACCGCCCGTGCATATGCCGTGTCTTCCACGCCCAAATAGGCCGATAGCCAGCAATCGAGACGTTCGATGCCATCCCACTGCTGCGATGAGAGGTAACTGCGAATCGGATGAAAGGAACGATCCTTGGCGACCGTCTGCGCAGCTTGCCCGGCGGTGTGCACGTCCACCAGAATTCCATTGTGCTGTAACCACTCGGCCGTCAGCCGGTCTTCGT
Source organism: Bryobacteraceae bacterium (assembly GCA_025924475.1). GTDB lineage: Bacteria > Acidobacteriota > Terriglobia > Bryobacterales > Bryobacteraceae > Bog-105. The sequence goes on along the minus strand of JAICIH010000081.1, from coordinate 9,650 downwards.
GGTCGGTCCAACTGCTGCCACCTGGAAGCGCTCCCCAGGGTGCGGTATGCACTGCCGCCGGCATCAGGTCGAATTCATTAAACGCGAGCACGCCTTTCCATTCGGGGGCATAGCGCAGGGCGGTGATGGCATTCGCCAGGACGGGATATACATGGCCCTGCTTGTCGGCCGCCGTTGGTTTCGATCGGATCAGCTCATGCCGCCAATCGAAGCTCGTGAATGGAATGCGTGAGATTTCGCCGAGTACGACGTCCGGCCCCAGAGCCGCAACGTGATCATCTACACCTCTACCGTGCGTGAACTCCCATTCGTAAAAGCCCACGACCGCTCCTTGCCGGCGTAAATGTTGGGCGAGTTCCGCGCGTGCATACCGGACCTGCTCTTTCGTACCCGCGTCGGCATCGAAAGCGATCGTGACTTTGCGATCTTTCAACGCGATCCAATCGAGATCCGCGATCGGACCCTTTACATTCAACCGCTGCCCGTCCGGCCCTGTCGCCTTAGCAACTGTTCCCCGCCAGTTGAAAACGCCGGCAATCCCAACAGGAAGGAAGCGTGGTCCGTCCATCGTATTCAGCGTCGCGAGACGCCACAGGGCCAGAGTTTTGAACTCGCCTTCCGTAAGGATCAACGGCAACGCAGCGTTGCGCAGCAAAGCGGGATCACACCCCGGCGGGAGATACAACATATTGCCGCGGCCTGGCGGGCTCAAATACTTCTGCTTGACACGCAACTCGCCATTCGCGCCGGCCTCGAAATCGGGATGATCGCGCCGCAGGCGGTATTCGCGCACATACGCCGAGCCTGGCGAAAAGTACGGAATCGCGATTCCCGAGTAGTTTCCGCCTTTTCGACCGACGAGCTGCGCTCCTGTGAACGAATCAACACGCCGCAAGAATGCTGCCTGGGCAAGTTCGCGATCCACCCACCGTGCTTCTAACGCAATGAAATCCGCGTTCGAAAGTGCAGAGCCGACCAGATTCAAAGGAGCAGATGCATCGCGAAGAGCATCGATCGGAACGGCTCCATTCTTTCCATTCCGGTGGTCGCCCACAGAGTGCGACATCCGATTCGAGAGACTCACGTTCAACTCCTATGGACTTTTCTTCAAGCGAGCTGTGCTCACGCTGCTGCTGGAATGCTCTTTGGCTCGAGTTTCGATTCGGGCGCTTGTGCTTCGGCATCCCATTCGATGCGCAGCTTTCCGCCGCAAGTTGGACAATTGAGCTCGGCGGATTCGGTCTCGATGTGCCGACCACACAAGCACTCAATGCAATAAACAGACGTTTGGCGCATGTCGGTGTCGGCCTCCTCTCGTTCCGTCCGCATCTGCCGGTAAGCAGCTAGTACCGAGGTGGCTGGTTGGCACAGTGGGTCATCTGTCCAGCCGTGAATCATGGCGCGCAAATAGAGCAGATTTTCGAAATGCCGGCGTTCGCCCTCGGCCATCTGTCCAAACTCCCCGTCGAGTCGCGTTAGTTCGGCAAGCGCGTCCGCTTCCGTCATTCGATGGCCCTCGTTCCGCGGCCTCGGCTTTCTCGGCCTTGTAGAGCCGCTCTACGCCGGAGGCATGAATCTCAGCCAGGCGTTTTTTGACATCGATCTTCGTTTTGCCGGAGCTGACTTCGTCTTCGTATTCGCGGTAGCGAATCTCTCCGACTACCAGCACCTTGTCGCCCTTGCTCAGATTCAGGCGCGCTGCCTGTTTGCCCCACACCACAACGCGATGCCATTCCGTGCGGCTCTCCCACTCTTCCGAGTTCGGCTTCTTCCACGAGGTATTCGTCGCCACCGACAACACGAGATGGCTGTTGCCGTTACCGTTCTCTTTCCGTTCGGGGTCTGCTCCGAGGAATCCAATCAACTCCGCTTTGTTGGTCTCGATCATCTGAAAATCTCCTTTTCTTGTTTTCAAAATGGAATTTGGGTTGTTTAGCGCTCGCTAACACCCCCGAGGCGTCGCTGGCGAGACTGGGGCGGCAAGCGCAAGGGTTGCTGAAGTCGCTTGCGACTTTTTTGGGGGATCGTTTACGGTGGAACCAAAACCGGGAGGGCAGCGCCCTTGCGCGCGCCGGGGCAACGCCCCTGGAGGAAGGTTTTCTTCCGATGTGCGCGAGGCGGGATTCAGGACATCCGACAGGGTTAAGAAAAAACGCGGCGCCGAGCGCAGCCGCGGCTATCTGGGGGTTGTCCGACTCTTGTCCGACTTCTAGACGAACCTCGGCTTCTCTTCGTCCGATTTGAGAAGCAGTGCCTAAGCTCGACGGGCGGAAGCCTGGCGCGCGGAGGTCGGACACAAAACGAGTTCGTGTCCGGTTTTTTGTCCGACCAAGGGGGCCGCTTCGATTCCTATTCGCCCATTGGCGTCCGTTTCCGTCCGCTAAGGTCCGAGGGGAAGATCGTTTATTTTCTGTAAGTTGATGGAGGCGCGGGGCGGGATCGAACCGCCGAATAAAGGTTTTGCAGACCTCTGCCTTACCACTTGGCTACCGCGCCGGCCGGGTCGGGATCTCTTCGCAACATAGCACAAGAGCCGTTTACCACGCCGTTATTCGATGCGGATACCGCCCGAATCGACGCGCACGTTCACCAGTGGACCGCCGCCGCGAACCTTACCCTCCACGTGATGGCGCGAGACTTCGTTGCGGACCGTCATTTCGGGAACCGAGATGCCGCCGCTATCCGCTCCCGCGCTGATATCGTAACCGGCGCCAGGTGCGAGCCGCACGGTCACGCCGCCAGAGTCCGTTTTGGCGTGAATGGGCGCGGCTTTGGTCTGCACTAGGTGAATGCTACCGGAATCGGTCTGCGCGTCGATGCCGCCGGCTACGTCCGTGGCGTCAATGCCGCCGGAGTCCACATGAGCGGTTACCGCGCCGCCGATACGGCCGAGGCGAATGCCGCCGGAATCGGCGCTGGCATGCACTTCCGAACCGACCTCATGCACTTCGATGCCACCGGAATCGGTCTGGCACTCGGCCGGGCCACGAATGCCGCGGACGTGAATACCACCCGAGTCGGCCCGAGCGCGCAATTGCGTTTCCACCGGCGTGTAAATTTCGAGACGCATGGAAACGCCGCGCAGCAGATCGCGGCCCTGTACGTATCCAATGCGGATGCGATTGCCGATTTGTTCGACCGGAGGATGCCGCTCCAACTCCCGGATGTGCGCCTCGGCATTATCGAAATCCAGAAAACCATGCTGGGCCTTGAGAATAGCGTGTACCCGCACGCTTCCGGCAGGTCCGGTGATCACCGTAATTCCTCCCGAATCGGTGACCACGTCCAGGTCCACCGGACCGGTGACTGTCAAAGTCTTTTCGAACGATCCTTGTTCCTGGGCGGAGAGGACGCCAGTGGCGAGGATCGCGGCTGCGAGAGCCAGCGCGGGATATCTCATCGGCTTACTCCTTCGGAGTCTTTCTTCCATTACGGCTGCCGACGCCCAAATGTTCCATTACATTTTTGGCGGATACCTCTTGATTGTTCTATTAAACTAGTACAATATATAACTAGTGAGCGCCGAAGCCAGCAAACGAAAGCCGTTCCAGTGCCGGCTGGACCCCGATAGCGGCGTCCCGGTGTACCGGCAAATCATCGACCAGGTGACCGGCGGGATTGCGACGGGCGCTCTGGCGGCGGGCGATCAACTGCCCACTGTGCGCCAGCTCGCTGTCGATCTTTCGATTAACCCCAATACGGTCATACGCGCTTACCGGGAGCTGGAAATCCGCGGTGTGCTGGACAGCCAGCAGGGGACCGGAACGTTTATCAGCGAGCAGAAGACGCCACGCGACGGTCCATTGCGCCAGCGGCGCTTGAATCAGCTAGCCAGCGAATTTGTGGCGCGTGCGGGCGCGGAGGGATTCAGCATCGAGGAACTGCTGGAACGCCTTGAACAATTGCAGAAAAGGAGATAAGCGATTATGTGGCGAGTTCTGAATTGGAATCATGTAAGCGGCGTCGCAACCGCCCTGTTCGCCATCGCGGTGGCGGCGGGCTCTGGAATCACTGCGGCCACCGGCAGACAAGCCCCGCTAGTGACTGGATTGGTCATTGGCGTTTACCTGCTGTTTTCCATCAAGGTCGCGGACCAGTGGGAAAAAGTTGCGGTTCTCAGGCTCGGCAGATACATCGGATTGCGCGGGCCCGGCATTTTTCATATCATTCCGGTGGTCGATACGCTGAGCCGTTATGTGGATCAGAGAATTCGCGTGGCGAGCGTCACGGCCGAATCCACATTGACGCGCGATACGGTGCCGGTGAACGTGGATGCCATTGTTTTCTGGGTCGTCTGGAACGCGGAGAAATCGATTCTGGAAGTCGAAGACTTCGTACAGGCTATCAACATGAGCGCGCAAACCGGTCTGCGCGAATCGATCGGGCGGCACGAGCTGGCGCAAATGATCACGGAGCGCGAGTCATTGGGCCGTGAACTACAGCGGATACTGGATGAAAAGACGAATCCCTGGGGCATTACGGTGCAGTCGGTGGAGATTCGCGACGTGCGCATTCCGCAGGCGCTCGAAGACGCAATGTCCCGGCAGGCGCAGGCCGAACGCGAGCGCCAGGCGCGGAACATCCTGGGACAGGCGGAGACGGAAATTTCAGAAAAATTCTCGCAGGCGGCGGTGATCTATCAAAACAATCCCGTCGCGCTGCATTTGCGCGCCATGAACATGCTCTATGAAGCCATCAAAGAGCGCGGTTCGATGGTGATTGTGCCTTCTTCGGCAGTGGAAACGATGGGATTAGGCGGGACGCTCGCAACGGCATCGCTCGGCGGCGCGAAAGTGGAATGATTGGCCGAAATTCGATATTCTAGGCGCGATACGTATGCGACGCCTCATCCTGACCGCGCTTATTTCGACGCTGATTGTTTATGGTCAGCAGAAAAAGATCGTAGCCGTGAACGCCAGCCCGGCGCTCGTTGAACAATTGCAAAGCGCGTCGCCCGGCGCGCGAATCGTGCCGGTGCCGCGGGAAAAGATGATGGACGAGATCGGCGACGCGGATGCGTACATCGGCGAGATCACATCGAATGAAGTCCACGCAGCCAAAAATCTCAAATGGGTACAGGTGATGTCGGCCGGAGTCGAGCGTGTGTTGTTTCCGGCCGATGGAACCAGCGCTTTGCGCGACAGCGACATCATTCTGACAAATAACAAGATTGTGCAGGGGCCGGAGATCGCCGACCACGCGCTGGCGATGCTGCTGATGCTTTCGCGCAACCTGTACATCCTCTATAAAAACGACCAGCAGCAAATCTGGAACCCACGATCATTTCACGGCATTGAGCTGCGGGGCAAAACCGCGGTGGTGATCGGAGTAGGAGGCATTGGAACGCAAATCGCACTGCGCGCCAACGCCTTCGGGATGAAGGTGATCGGCGTGGACAGGGAAGACAAGCCGTTCGTGCCGTTTGTCGAAAAATTTGTGAAGCCGGATCAACTGGATGAGGTTCTGCCGCAGGCCGATGTGGTGTTCATCTCGGTGCCCGATACGCCGCAGAGCCGCAAAATGATGGGCGCAAATCAGTTCGCGCTGATGAAGAAGAATTCGTATTTCATCGCAGTCAGCCGTGGAAAGATTTACGACATGGGCGGGCTCGTCAAAGCTCTCGATGAAAAACGGCTGGCGGGAGCCGGTGTCGATGTGACAGACCCGGAACCGCTTCCTAAGGACCATCCGCTATGGAAATTCGAAAATGCGATCATCACGCCGCACATTGCAGGTCGTTCCGATCAGGATGCCGGGCGCATGGTGGGAACGATCCAGGAAAATATCCGTCGATTTGTTGCGGGTAAGCCGTTGATTCACGTGGTGGATAAGAAGAAAGGCTACTAGCGGCCATTTTCATACCATTTCAAGAGTGCGCCGCCGATACATGCCAGATCCGGGCGGCCGTCGCCATTCAGATCGGCAACGGCACAAGCGTTTGCCGGAATAGCAGTGTCTAAAACCGTTTTCGACCAGCCGCCTCGCGCGTCCGCCCGATAGATCAGCACGCTGCCACCGTTTCCGCGGTATCCGGCCACGATCTCATCGCGGCCATCGTTATCCAGATCCACTGTGATAATCGTGTGCCCCTGCACGAGCGAATTTTCGATCACGGTTCTTGTCCAAAGCTTGCCATTTCGGCGATACACGGCGACTTCATTGCCATGCCACGGTTCTATTGCGGCGAGGAATCGTTCTTTGCCCAGCTTCCCGACGGTCACGTCACTCGTGCCGCATTTCGGACAAGGCAACGGGCTGCCTTTTGCAATCGCGGTGCGTTTCCATTTGCGGCCGCTCCATTGATAGAGATCGATTCCTGAGAAGCTGCCTGTGAGAATGTCATCGCGCCCGTCGCCATCCCAATCGGTGATGAACAGACCATGTTGGACGCCTTCATTGGCATCGCCGATCGTCTCGCGTTTCCAATCACCGGGGCGATAGAAGACCAGCGGTACGCGGCCGTGATATTCGGGAGGTTCCGCGGTAGCTCCGGTAAGCGGAGCGTTGATTAATACTTTTTTGCCGTTGCCATCGATATCCGCCCAGCGGAGGCGGTGGGAAGTCGTGAGCCGATCGATTTCCCGAATGTTCCAAGGCTGCGTGGGATCGCCGTTCGGCGTGAGCAAAGAAACGATGCCGATACTGCGTCTCGCATCGCTCGCGAAAGCGGAGGCGAGCACGATCTTGTCGTCCAGATAGGCGGCGTTTATCATGCCTTTCAGATTGCCGGCGATGACATGGCGCTGCCAGGTTGGATTTTCGTACCAGACCAGCTCGCTTTGGCCGCTCGCGACGGCGATCAGGTCGAGTTTGCCGTCGTGATTCACATCGGCGGCCAGGACTTGATAGCCGCCTTTCAAATCGTTTGCAATGGGGCGCGGGCGAAGCTCCGCATCGGCGATAAGCGGAAGCAAGAGCGCCCAGCATATTTTCAAATGCAACCGGCTTCGCGGGATATGCTGAATACGTTGTGAAGATACCGACATGGGCCTTGACGGGAGCGCTGTTTCTCTCGCTAACGATGTTCGCAGATACGCTGGGATTCGTCGAGCAGAAATTCAGCCATCTCAATTTCGAAAAAGGGAAATGGAGCCGGACTGAGCAGCCGCCTTGCTATACGTATACGGCCAATCAGGATGGGGCGACCGTGGACGTGCTGCGCATCGGCATGAACAATCTGGTGCCGTTTCGGGCGACAAAGGGTCTACGCGTGATCGTATGTGGCTCGACTGCGGCGTTCGACGAAGGCTTCGAGGCTTCGGCGCCGGGATTACTGAAAACGCATCCTTAGAATTGGGGACAGACAGCCGCGCCGCGTTGCCCGATTACTTACGTGCGCGGTTCTTTAGAACTCGTTGTCGGCGGTATTGAGCAGCCAACCGCCGAAGCGCGTGCCGTTCGGCTGCATCATGGGCGCGGTCAAGGTGGAACCGGCCAGCTTCAAGATGCCGATGCCCCAGGGACTCGACACCAGAATTTCCGCCTGCTGTCCGCCTTCGTATTTGCCGGCGATGCCGAGCTGATTATCCGCCGTATTGAGCAGCCAGCCACCGAAACGCGTGCCATTCGGAGCCATCATGGGGGCGGACATGGTGGCGCCGGACATCTTCAGAATGCCCAAACCCCATGGGCTGGTGATCAGCAACTCGACACGGCCGTCGCCGTCGTAATCGGCGGCCGGTCCAAACTGATTGTCGCCGGTGTTCAGCAGCCAGCCGCCAAAGCGCGTACCGTTCGGCTGCATCATCGGCGCGGCCATAGTAGCGCCCGCCATCTTCAGAATGCCCAAACCCCACGGGCTGTTCACAAGAATTTCCGCGCGGCCATCGCCGTCATAGTCGCCCGCGTCGCCGAAGTTGTTATCGGCGGTGTTGAGCAGCCAACCGCCGAAGCGTGTGCCATTGGGCTGCATCATCGGAGCGCCCAATACGCTGCCGGCGAGCTTCAGAATCCCGATCCCCCATGGACTCGCGATAAACAATTCGTCGTGGCGATCGCCATCAAAATCTGCCGCCGCGATGAAGGTGTTATCGGCAGTATTGAGCAGCCAGCCGCCAAAACGCGCACCGTTGTTGGCCGTCATGAGCGCGGTCATGGTAGCGCCGCTTAACTTGAGAATGGCGATACCTGAAGGGCTGGTGACCAGAATTTCGGCGTGGCCGTCGCCATCGAAATCGCCGGCCGGGCCGAATTGATTGTTGGCCGTATCGAGACGCCAGCTTCCGAAATTCGTGCCGTTGGGAGCCATCATGGGCGCGGTCAGAGTCGACCCGGATTCCTTCAGGATTCCCATTCCCCATGGACTGGTGACCAGAATTTCGGCCCGGCCATCGCCATCGTAATCGGCAATGGGCCCGAAGGTGTTATCGCCAGTATTAAGCAGCCATCCGCCGAAACGCGTGCCGTTGGGGGCCATCATGGGCGCGGTCATTGTGGCACCGGCCTGCTTGAGAATGCCGATGCCCCAAGGACTGGTCACGACAACTTCGGTGCGGCCGTCGCCATCGACATCGCCTACGCGCTGCGCGAGCCGGCTTGCGGGAGGAACAATGACACCGTGGCAGCCATAGAACGTGTCATCGATGTTGCTGTCGCCATAGGCGATCATGAAAAACCCGCCGCCGGTGCCATCGGCGTGCGCCGCGCCGCCAAATCCGGTGCCCCAGGAATTGCGGCAGATCCACGCTTGATTGCTATCGGAATAGCCAACTACCAGCACGCAGTGGCCGCCGCGCGATTTGCCGGTGGTGTGTTTGAACACGCCGCCGCCGTAGCTATCGAAGTCTTCGTAAACGGTGAAGCCCATGACCATGGGGCCGAAATTGGCGAGGTAGTATTTGCGCGCATCGAACGGAATGCCGGACATGCTGGACGGCCAGGCGCTGTAGTCCTCAATCCGGTAGCGGCGCTCCTTGCGATTCACCTGAGCGCGGCAGTAGGCCAGCCACAGGTGATCGGGATTGTCGTTGGGATCGCCCTTTGGCGGATTATCGAAGGCGGTCATGTAGGGGAAGACTTCTTCAGTGACGACGCCGCGCGATTTGATTTGGCCGAGCGCATCCGCCGCGTTCCAGCCGCCGCAGTTGGCGCCATGCGACGAGCAGAAATGTTGATCTGCCGCCGATAGCGTCACGCCGCGCAGACCCAATTCGAGCCATGCCATGGCTCCCGCAAGGCCGGTGGTGGCAAAGGAGACGCACGATCCGCACCACTTTTGATCCAGTACGGGTCCGATGATTCCGCGAGTGCGCCAATCCATTTCGCTCGGAATATGGGCCGCGGCGGCAGCGAGTGAGATCGTTGTGGCCGCTTGCGCCGGATGAAGTCCGCGAGCCTCATGAATCGGAGCAATTGGAAACAGACGGATGCGCGCTTCAAGCATCACACGCGCGGTCGCGATAGCCGCCTGGATTTTTTGGGGATCGGAGGGCAGCAGCCCTAGTCCATGGCGCTCGGTTTCGGGTGGTGTACGCACCAGCCAGTTATGACCAGCGTCACGAATTGCTTTTTGTAAGGCGATCGGATCCAGCGGCAAGAGAATTCCTCCTTATCGGGCATCGCTCAGTATATATGCGCGTAGGATTGTGCCGGCAAGAGGACGAACGTTTCAGGATTGCTTGCTGGGGGTGTGAAAAATTGGGTACAGACAG
>JAICIH010000080.1 GCA_025924475.1 Bryobacteraceae bacterium | reverse complement strand
CTTTATTGTCTTTGCCAACCGATTTCACAGGGAATTTGTAAGCGATCCTTTGCTGCAAAGGATGGCGCTAAGCGCGCAGCGATTTTGGTTTTGCGCGAATCCGTCCTGGGCGCCTCCGAGTAGCGCTGCCTTTCAGCTATTCCGCGACCGCATGCACCAACTTGGCGCGCCGCCTCTGCTGCTGCATTCCGCCGCCGACATGTTGCTGCTGTCCTCACAGGATAGTTACGCGACCGTCGCGGTCAGAGGCCCTTCACCGCCGGAGGCGTGCGTACCCGCCGGTATTTTGCATCTTTCCTATCGGCCCGATTCGCTCGCCTTTCAGTATGTGGCTCCCGCTTCCGGGTGGCTGATGGCTACGGATCGTTGGGCGCCGGGCTGGCGAGCTACCGTGAATGGGAGCTCGCGTGAAATTGCCGGTGCCGATTTTATTTTCCGGGCCGTTCCGGTGTCTGCAGGCGAAAATCAAGTGACCTTTGCGTATAAACCGCCGGGCCATTTGGCTCTGCTGGCGATCAGTTGGAGTACGCTCGCTTTTTTTTCCATTGGCGAGATTCGCCGCCGCTGGAAGAAGCGCGGCAAACCGCCGCTCGAAGCAGCGATCGCCGACGAAAGAATCGGGTTGCGTCACTTACTCAGCAACCGCGCGGAAGGCCATGCGACGCATCCGCTATTTGATGAAGCGTACTATCTTCGCAACAATCCCGATGTGGCGGCATCGGGAATTTCTCCGTTCTTGCATTACCGCCAATGCGGAGCCAGGGAACTGCGGAACCCTCATGCCCTATTCGATGCGAAGTATTACGTTGCGCAGCATCCGGAAGTGCTGGCGGAAAAAAGCGATCCGTTGGTCCATTTTCTGACGAAAGGCGCGAAACTCTGCTACAATCCCAATCCGTATTTCGATATCGACTTCTATCTCTGGCGAAATCCGGAAGTGGCGGCATCGGGGATCAATCCACTCGTCCATTTCGTGAAATTCGGTGCGGCGCGGGGGCTTGACCCGCATCCGCTTTTTGGCATGAAGGATTATCTGGCGCGCTATCCGGATCTCGTTCCCGTGGGCGCGGAGCCGTTAAGCCATTACCTGGAGTATGGCCAATTCGGAAACCGCACGTTTGCGCGCCCGCTCTACTTCACAGAGCTGGCCGGCGAATCGGGCGCAGGCGCACCGGTGCCTTTAGACGAACCCACTTTCCCGTTGGCGGTTTTCTGCGTCTATGGGCCTTCGAACGTGGCATTTATTCGAGACGCGGTGGTTCCGGCATTCCGGAATGAATCGAAGACCGTGCCCGTAGAACTGCACTTCGTTAACTATCGCGAGCAGCAGGCATTATTGGGCGATATCGAGAATGCGCACGACTGGTCTGAACAGCGGCCCGCCGGGCATTGGGGATTCGGGGAAAGCGTCAATTATCTATTTAAATCCGTGCGTCCGAATGGTTGTTTTCTGCTGTGCAATCCGGATTCGTTTCCCATGCAAGGTTGCCTGGCGCGATTGATAGGCACATATGTCGCACGGAAGGCGGCGATTGTGGAAGCTCGCCAGTGGCCCAGCGCTCATCCCAAGGAATTTGACGCGCAAACGCGCGAAACACCCTGGGCGAGCGGCGCTTTTACGTTAATCTCGAGCGCCGCATTCGAAGCGCTCAACGGGTTCGATCCGGTCTATTTCCTATATACCGAAGATGTCGATCTCAGTTGGCGTGCCTGGCTGCACGGGTTTCGCGTGATTCATGAGCCGTTGGCGCTGTGCGCTCACTCGACGGGTCTGCATTCCTATGCATCCACGCGCTTTTATTACGAGCACTATTTTTCACTGCGGAATTTTCTCGTTATTTCGTATAAATTCTTCGGAGAGTTAGGTGAGCGGATCGCGGTCGAATATTTGCATGCCGCGAAGCTTCCGGAAGAGCTGCGCAAGAGAGTTTTGGCCGATTACCACGCGCTGAAAGCTTCTATTGCAGTGCAAAAACCGGTCGGCAGCAATACCGGCAAGGTGAAGATTCTCGGGCTGAATATTTTTCATGAATTACGCCAATAGCCAGTTACCGGTCGTTGTGCTTTGCTCGTCGGACGAAAGCGCGGCGAACTGGCGAGAACGCCGCACTTATTGTCCCGATCTCGATATCGTCCCGATGGCTTTCGTATCGCAAGCCTGGAAAATCCTGAGAGATGTGGTGGCCGACTACGAGGGTGCTGTCGTGGTTTGCCAGGAACACGTGTGGTTCGGTATGGAGTTCGGATCCGAAGCGCGGCGCCTGATTGAAGATTTGGATCGCCGGTTTCCCCGCTGGGGCGCCTGCGGCAATCGGGGCTGCGTTTGGGAGGGGGCGGTTCTCTATGATTACACTGCCTACACACGGAATCAAGGCGGCGGTATTGGAGCGGCGCTGGCGCCCAGGCCGGTCTTTACGCTCGACGATAATCTGGTGCTCGTCAATTGCCGCAATCTTCGCGATTGCGAGCTAGCCGATCTCGGCGGCCTGGAGTCGCCGATCTTCGGGGTTACGCTCTCGCTCGAGTGCCTGCGCCACGGATTGCCGTTATTCGTAGATCCGCGATTGTTTACGGTAAGAACCGCCCAACATGGCGCTGCGGGTGTCGCGGTCCTCGGCGCTTCCACGGAATTTCGGAGCTACTATCGCGAACATTTCATCAATCATCTTGTTCCGTGGCCCGATGCCGATCTCGACACGAAGTCCTACGTCGATTATGATTACGCTGCGCGACCGGCTCATCGGCCTGCCCAGCGCGATCTACTGGAATTGTTCGAACAGAATCTGGCGACGGCCCGCCCGCGCCGGACTTCGATATCGCTCTGCTGCCGGACACAATTTGGACGTTCCGAACTACTGTGGCGCGCTCTCGCTTCGTTCACGTCCGCCAAAATTGACGCGCGCGCCTGCCTGGATTTAGACGTTCGGCTTCTGACCGATTGCGAGCCGGACGTATCCGCGCCTCACCTGGATGCTCTGCGAAAAGAATTTCCCGCGCTCTCATTAGAGTGCTGGCGCCACACCGTAAGGCCGCCGCGCCATTCCCGCGCCGATCTTCTTTTTGGCGCAATAGAGCGGGCTGAAACCGACTACATCTGGTTTGTCGATGATGACGATTACATCATGCCTGGCGCTTTGCAGGCGCTTGCGCGCACACTCATGCCCGCGGCTGATGTTCTCGTTGTCGCGGATTCGTTGAAGGTGGAAGAGACCTGGGCCGCTCCCGAGGGCGAAGAGGCGCCCACTCTTACGAACAGCCGCATCGTAAACAAGTTCAGCCACCAGAATGTATTTCGCGTATTGGCAGGGGCGAACCATATTCCCATTTGTAGCGTCTTGTGGCCTGTGCGCTTCATGGCCAAATGTTTAGCGGATCGCCGGGCATTGGGAGACTACAACGAGGATTACTTTATGCTGCTCGCGGCCCTGAGCGCTCCGCAAGTCGAGGTACGGCCGCTCGATGCAATCATCGCCGGAGTTTCCTTCCGCGGCGCCGACAATACCGTCAACGAAACAGATCGCGCCGCGTGGCACTATTCCTACGCCACCTTTGTCCAGGAAGTTTTAAGCGATCCGGCGTGCAATCCGCTCCTCTGGCAGATGGCGAAGGCCGGCTTCGGAGCGAAAAATACACCCGAAGATCCTGCGCGCTAAGCGTGGGCGGACGGAGCCTCCACTAGGACCGGCTCTGGATGTTCGGCTATGCCGCTCTTGAGGTATATTTCGGCGACTTCGGCGGGAGTCCCGTCGGCGAGAATGCGGCCATGATCTAGAAGCACGGCGCGGCTGCAAATCTCCTCGATCTGCGACATGCTGTGCGTGACGATCAGAATGGTCTTGCCAGATTCGCGGAAGCGCCGCAGGCGCTCGAAGCATTTCGCCTGAAATTCGAAGTCCCCGACAGCCAGTACTTCATCCATGATCAGAATGTCGGGATTCACTTCGGTAGCAACTGCAAACGCAAGCCGCATGAACATGCCGGATGAGTATTGTTTGATCGGCGCTTCGATGAAGTCTCCGATATCTGCGAACTCGATGATCGCCTGTTCACGCCGTAGCATCTCCTGTTTGGAGAAGCCCATTAGCAGTCCATTGATCAGAATGTTCTCACGCCCTGTGAGCTCCGGGTGCATGCCGGCGCCCAGCTCGATCAGCGGAGCGATGCTTCCGCTTACGGTTACGCGTCCCGCCGAGGGACGGTACACGCCGGCGATCACTTTTAGCAGCGTACTCTTGCCGGAGCCATTGCGGCCAATGATGCCAACTACCTCACCGCTCCGCACGGATAATGAGGCGTCCTTCACGGCCTCAAAATCGTGGTACTTTACTTTCTTCCGGAAAAATTTGGAAAAGAGCTCCCGGAGACTGTCCGGCCGCTCGTGAATGACCCGGAAGCGCTGGGTCACATTTTCCACTCGAATTACAACGGGGCTGTCCATCATGGAAGACTATGCATAGAATACGAACTCATCCTGATAGCGGCGGAAGACGTAAAACCCGATAACCAGCGATGCCAGCCCACATACGTAGCAAGCGAAAATGTTGGTCCACTGCGGCAGTTGTCCATCATAAATGCTTAAACGGAATTCGTTCAGCACATAATACATCGGATTGAGCTTGAAAAAAATCTGATACTGCGGGGGAATAAGATCCTTTGAATAGATGATCGGGCTGACGTAGAACCAGAGTTGTATCACGATCTGGAGAATATGCGAGATGTCGCGATAATATACGTTCGCCGCCGCAAAGAAAAAATTTCCACCGAGCGTGATCAAAGTAAGAGCGAACAGAGCGACCGGCAGAAATATCCAGGTCCAGTGAAACGGATGCCCCACGGCCAGCAGGATCAAAACCAACGGAATAAGCGACAACAGCAGGTTGATCATGTTGGAAACAAGGGCCGCCATGGGGAAAACCAGTTTGGCGACTCTTACCTTCTTGATCAGGTCAGCATTCCCTACGATGGACTCCGCTCCGTAACTCAGCGACTGTGCAAAGAAGGTCCAGGGAATCAAAGCGCTCAAAACGAAAATGGCGTAATGAGGCTTGCTTATCATCGGCATGATGGTAGTGAACACTAACGTCAAGACCAACATAAGCAGCATCGGATTCAAGAGCGCCCAGAGGAACCCCAAAACCGACCGCTTGTAGCGAATCTTAAGTTCTTTTAAGGCTAGCGCCCAAATTAATTCCCGATAGCGATAGGTATCGCGGCACAGCTCAAGCATAATTCAAAAAGCGCAGTTACCTCACTGGCCATTGTAGCGGAAGGCGCTAGCGAACCTTGAACTTGTAGAGGAACTGCAAGCTGACGTTTCCGTTATAGTCGCGCAAGGCCAAGGCCGAAAATCTCGGAGTGAAATCCCATTGCACACGCACAATTTGGGAATTCGTCTGCGTCACGTCAGTGATGTAGGTAAATGTCACCTTGCTGGCGATTTTTTGCTGCAGCGTGACGCGCGCCGAAGGTTGTCCGTTGATCCCCCCCGCGACAGTAGGATCGATCTTGAATTGTGTGAGTCCGAAAACCCGCTGCACACGGCTCGCAAGTGGATTGGCCACGGCCTGCCCGAGGAGCGCCGATTCGCCCATCTGGCTGAGAGACTGCTGCGCCGGCGTGGGTTGATGTACAGCAATCGTCGGATCGGCTGGTGTCGTGTTGGTGGCGAGGAGCTGGACAATTTGCTGGAAGGTCAGCGGCGGGTCCGAATGATAACTCAGACTCAAGTTGTTCATGGGACCGGATACGCCGAGCAGAACGTCTACACCTTGCGCAATGGTTTCGAGTGAAATGTTTAGTACCGGCTCGATGGCGTTCGGATTCGAAAAGATAACCGTGCCCGTGTTTACTGTGTACGTGTTGCCAAAGAACCGGAGCTGGCCATTCGTGACACGGACAGAGCCGACAATTCCCGGGTTCGCCGCCGTGCCGCGAACGGTGAGATTCGAATACAGTTCCAGCCTCTCCGCGTAATTGGTAACTACGCGCAAATCCGGGTCCGTAAGCACTTTGATGTTTAGCCGCATGCCCGCAAGCAAAGGTGACGGCGCATTGGGCGTAGAGGGCGGCGTGGATGCGCTAGATAGAATAGACCCGGCGTCGCTCGAAGTAGTGTAGGCAATGCGCTGGACAGTGACTGTGCCGTTCAGCAGTGAACGCCTCCTGCTGCCGATGAGGCTGATGGTCGCGTTCGAAGTTACGCTAACGCCGGCGTATCGCGTGCGTACTTTGGCGGCAGTCGCGCGGAGGTTAAAGTTCATCGAACGGGCGTTGTAACCCACGAAGCCGGCCAATGTGAGCTTGCCGCCGCCGCTTTCAGCGGTCAAACTTTGAATGGCCGCGTTCGTACCATTGAGCAGAATGACACCGTTCGCATTCGAGAGGCCGTTGGGCGCATTCGCGTAGTTCAAGTTGGCATTTTTCAACTCCAGCCTGCCGACGGCTTGAGGACTTCCAAAGGTGCCGCGTACCGTAGCTTCCAGCGTGATGCCCCCCGAGGAATAAATATCGCGGCTGGCATCTTGCAGCACACCGAGATCAGCGTTCGCGTTCACTTTCAACGCCAGCGGCGCCTCTGTGTCTTTGAAATTCACAGCGCCTGATGCCTGGATGGAGGCGCGCGGCCCCTGCATGCGGAATTGTTGAATTTGTGCCGTGGAATGAGTTAACGCGATGATGAGCGGGCCGTCGTTGTGGAATTCCACTTTACGGGCCGCCGGACCACCGGTGGGCGAGCCTTGCGGATTGGTCAGAAAATCCGCGCGATCGAGCTGCAGCCGGGCATTCAAGTTATCCGGATCGAGGATTGGCCCATTCAGGGAAGCTTGCCCCTCGACGACCGCATCGAACGCCGGCTTAATCTCCGGCGTTTCCGAAATAAATGGCGCAATGTTCGTATAGTGGATGTTCGAAAATGTCAGGCTTGCGCGGGTGGAATATTTGCCCTGCAACTGCGTTTCTCCTTCGCCGCGAATCTTGCTTTGCGCGATACCGGAATCGAGCCGGAACGTCAACTTTGTCCCCGCAGTGCGCGCGGTGAGGCTCGCATCTCCGAGAGGCCGGGCGTTTACGCGCAATTCGCGGGTGTGGATGTCGGCATTGAGGCTCTTGAGCCGCAGATCCTGCGGCCGGCCATGTTGCGGCAGCTCGGCTGAAACATCGGTTGCCAGATGTAGTGTGCCGGCGAGACCGGGCATGGCTTGGCGCGCGTGCTCGATTTTCGCCAAGTCGATGTCCGTACCGTCTACACGAAGCTTTGCGTCGTACGCATTCCTCGTGTTTAAGGACCCATGCAGCGTAACGCGGCCCGCGGGTGCGCGAACATCGAGCGAAGAAACGTCCAGCATTTCGTTGGCATAGCGGAGTGTTGCGTCGAGCCGGTTGATCGGTTCGTTGTAGAGATTGGCCCGCGCCAGGGTAAAACTCAAATCTCCGGCCGGCTGCTGCCGCGTTCCACTCACGTGTGCCGTGGCAGATAAGTTCCCACGCACTGGAATCGCTCCCTGCCCGGTGATTGCAAGAACTTTCTCGACGGCGAGAGAACGAACGGAAGCCTCGGCATTTGTGGCGTAGTTATTTGCGAGCGCGGTATGCCCGTTCAGCCGGATATCTGAGCCGGCAAAATCGGATTTCAGTTCATAGTTTACGGTTCCATTCGCGGTGCGGGCAGTGGCAAGGAGATCGCCGGCGTCCTGATTGTAGACGCGAAGACCACGCGCGGTGAGATCGAGGCCAACATTCGAAATCGCGGTCTCGGTTTTGCCGTTTACGATGCGCAGATCCGCCGCGCCATCCGCGGTTAATTCGATCGAGCCTGCGGCGCCGGTATTCCGCTGCTGAAGCGGTGTGATGTTCGCGAGCTGCACATTGTTGGTGGCTAGATGAAACTCCGCATGGCCTGTGCGAACGCTTTCCCGCGGATGGTGGAAGGTGCCGCGCATGGTCAGGCTGCCGCCGGCTGCGTCGAATTCCGCGGGCGATAGCGTGATGAGCTGATCAGCAAAATTCACCTCTGCATACATGCGGCTAAATGGCTGCTCGTACAGGGAGCCGTCCGCTACTTCGACTGCGACCGTGCCCAGCGGGTTCCCGTAGGTTCCGTGAATGTGCGCATCCGCTCCGACTCTTCCCGAAGCGGGAATAGAATTTTGGCCCGCCATCGCCAGCAGATCGGCGAGCTCTCCGTTGCGCACGGTCATGTTTGTGGTGAGAGGGGATTCGGCAACCGGCTTCCATTTGTGTAGCCCCAGTGAGGCGTCGAAGTCGCTTCGGAGACCGGCTCTCGTGAGAAATCCGTTGCTGACCGCCACGTGCGACGGAGAGCCGGATACGTCCAACGCCAGTCGATCGAATGAGCGGCGCTCGATCGCAAACCGATTCACATCCAAATGACCGAGGATCTGCGGCGCGCTGAGATTGCCCGCTACTTGCGCCGTAAAAGCAGCCGGGCCTCCCTCGAGCGCAACGGGCAGAGAGCGCACCGGCCGCGCCGCGCCGAAGTTAGCAATAGGCAAAAAGTCGTTGAGGTCATGCGAGACAGCGTGAACATCGAGATACCGGTTGAGCGATCCCGATATGTCGATCCGCGTGTGCGGCATTGCAAGGTAGGATTCCTGTACTCTGACTGCTCCGGCCGAGCCGGAATACTCGCCGTTGATTTGCCCGGACATGGGTACGCCGCGCGGCCCCGGGTTGATGTGCAGGCGCGCCGAAGCCTGGTAACCGCTCGCACCCTTCGCTTTGAGATTTCCTTTAGCTGTAAACGATCCATTGATCGCTCCGTCGTAGTCGAGCCGCTTTCCGGTAATGGCCGGTACGAGGACGGATAGGGCGAAATTCCGCAGGTTGCCGTCCACACTCAGCCGTTCCAGATTTTCGATGAAGACCTTTGCCGCGAATCGGCCGCCGAGCGCATCGATTGTCAAACCGTTCAGACTGATCAAAGACGGGTCGGCATGGAACGGTGAGAACAGGTCGATGTTGGTAAGCTGCACGGTCTCATTTCGCAGCGAAAACCCATGCGAGCGCAGGCTGCCATCGACCACATAGCGATTCCGCGCGTCCAATTTCGCCGTGCCATTCAACTCCAGGCTGCCGCCTGGCTTGGTCGCGCCGGTGTTCAACAGCCGGCCAATTTCGTCCAATGCCAAATTGCCGCGAATCGCGACGGTAGAGCCGCTCGAGGGTTCAAGTGTTCCAGCGGCATGAAATGCGCTCTTTCCGAGAGACGCGTCGGCAACCTCGATCGCAAATACATTGTTCTTCAACTCAGCCCGGCCCGCCAGCTTGGCATTCAGTGTTCTCGGAGCGCCGCCGGGAAACTTCCGTTCGAATTCGGGCAGGGAAATGGCCGCTATGGCGTTCACCGAGACCACCGGCGCTTTCAGGTTTTGGAGCGAAGCGTCGATCAGAATCTGCGATTGAGCGGTGGAGAATTTGCCGCCGGCGACAGTGACTGCATCCTTCCCAATAGTGATGGGTAGATCGACCCGCACACGCAGGTCGGGCCGATCCGGCGATGTGACCAGCACGGGATCGATCGTTACATTTCCGCGGTATTGCGGATTCGTGAGATCGTAATTGAGAAGTACGCGCAGGTTTTCCCCGCGCGCATTCAATGAGCTTTTTTGCTGCGCGAACTCGAGCAGCCCATTGTTGATCTCGAAGCGCTGGACGGCCAGGTTCACCACTGTCTCGAGTGGCGACTTTTGGCTAGGCGGCTTGTGAACCTTCGGGTGTGGAATATTGGTCGTCCCATCCGGAAACACAATTACATTGACTTGTGGTTGCTGAATGCCCAGATAGCGGAGATCGACCATCTTCTTAAATCCGGATAGCAGTTTCAAACGAACTTCGAGCAGCGGAACGCGGACCAGCGGATGCGCGCTGCGCGGCTCCCGGCCATGCAGCACAAAGTTGTGGATGCGCACCGTCAAATGGCTCCAATCAAATTGGAACGATCCGATCTCCACGGTTCCACCGGTGGAGTCCTGCACTACAGCGATAATTTTTTCCCGCACAAAATTCGAGAACCAGCCGCTGCGCACAACCAGAATGGAAGTGACTAGCAGCAACACAAGGAGCGCCGCCGCGCCGATCAGAATTTTGTACCGCGTTTTCAACTGAGGCTCGCTTCCCGGAACTCAATCTTCACGCCCTGCCGCTGCTCATCCAGCCAGGAAAAAAATAACTGGTTTACTTTTTCGCCCGTGAGGATATCTCGTACGATGTCTTCCAAATCGTGCAAAGAGGTTTTGCCGGGATGCTCACGCGCCAGCGCGGCGCGATGAGCCCCGTAATATTGCTCGATTTCCTGATCCGTGACGAGCACCGCGGGCTTGAACCGCGCGTCGATAAAGCGCAGCACCGTGAGTTGCCATTGAAACTGCGACCGCAAATCCGCTTCCGTCAGGCCGTATCTGGCGAGCGCGTTTTGAAAAGCCGTATTCGTCTTGAATTTCTGTTTTTTTAAAACCTCAAGCTGCTGGCTAGCTTCTTCCGGAGTGGCCGCGGGATAGTCGCCAAGGCGAATCTCGCGCCGGATGAATATCTGATCGATCAAACGTTTGGCGGCCTTCTTTCTCGCCTCTCTGCCGAGATCGAGCGGCGCGCCATCGAGAAACGCGGTCACTCGCAGATCGCGCTCGATATCGCTGTCCTTCACGATAGAATTGCCGACAATCACTGCAATGCGGTCGATGATCGTGGCAAAAGCGATGGACGGCGCTAGAAGAAATAAAGCCATAATCCCAGCGCGCATCAAAAGGCCTGTCCAATGGAAAAGAAGAACTGGAAATGATTCAGCCGTTGGCGGCTGGGGGTGCAATTTGGCGTGTTATTTATGTCCTGCGGTTTGCACTGAATTAGATCCTGTATGCTTTCGTTCTTGTTGAAGCCTTGATAAGTCGGCGGATTGAGCGCGTATGAAAAATCCACTCGCAGCGGACCTAACGGTGTCTTATAGCGAATTCCAAAACCAGGAGCCTGAACCGCGTAGCTGAAATCCTGATCGCTCTTCTGCCGGTAGGCGAATGAGAGGTTGCTGAAGGTGCTGTAGATGTTTCCACTGTCGTGAAACAACACGCCGCGAATATTGGGACCGAATAAAGGAAAACGCAATTCAAACGTATTGAACAGCAGCGCGTTACCGCCGATGGGAAAACCGGTCGGAACCGCCGCGGCCGATCCGGGCGCTTCTCCCGCCGTGCCGATATCGCGAGGACCGGCCTGATTATCTCCGAAGCCACGCATGGAAACGCTGCCGCCCCCAAAAAAACGTTCCGGTAAGGGAACCGAATCAAAGTGCGACGTATTAGGGGGAATGTGGAAGGGAAGAATCGCGCCGATTTGCGTCTGCCGGGCAAAAACCAGATTCTTTCCGAAAGACGTATAAGTCGCATTACGCGCCAGAACGCGAACAAAATTACGTTGTGAACCGAAAAAGTTTCCGGCTACGCCCACGTCCACCGTATTCCAGAAACCGTGACGTGCATCCGTCGCATTATCGCGATGATCCTGAATATAGCTGGCCGACAGAATGCCAATGCGAACCGGCTGCAGGAGCTGCGGGATCAAGAGCGCCGGGATATTTATGTTCCCCGTGCTCACGCGGCGATAGGCGAAGCGGGTGAGCAGCGTCGAGGCGCGATTGAAGCGCTGCGCAATCTGGACCGATCCCTCGGTGCGCCTCGAGGAGAACGTCTGGACATTTTGCGTGGTGTCATAGAGCAGCGAGAATGTGAGAGTTCGATTCCGGGAGTGCAGAAACCGCGGCACGATATAGTTCAGCGATTCCCTTTGTTCGAGTCTGGAGTAGCGCGTCTGCAGCGAAACCGTCTGGCCGCGTCCCAAAAAATTGAGGCGGCTCACATCGAACGAGACAATGGGAGAGACTCCGTTCGCGCCTCCGGCTTGCGAGAGGTTGGTGGTTGTTCCGCCAAACCGGCCGAGTTCCAGACCGAAGCCAACATTGAAGGCGTAGCGCGCGGCTTCGTCAAAGTCATACAAAATATATTTGTAACGATTGCTTCCCTGGGCGTCCTGAATGGCGGTGTTCACGTTCGCGAAAATGCCGAAATCTGTCAACTCGCGGGAGATCTCGTTGATTTTGGTCAGTGAAACCGGCTCGCCGTCCCGGATATGGATTGCACGTTCGACCAGCTTGGGCCGTGTCCGGTACAGGCCCGATAGGATCACCTTACGCACAAACTGGCGCGGCCCTTCGCGGATCCGATAGAAAAGATCGATCGTTTGCGGATCTTTTCCGGGCGCAGTCCGGTAAGAAAATGAAGCGGACTGGAATCCATTCGCGTTGTAGTACTCGAGAATCCGATTGCGGTCCGTGGCCACGTTCACTTCCGCGAAAGGCTGGCCCGGTATGGAAGCGAATTGATTCCGCAGCGAGGAAATATCAAGCTGGTTGGGGCCCTCGATGTCGAGATTCGCCACTAGCCACTGCCGCCCTTCGTGGATTTGAAACGCCACCGCCATATCGTGCCTCTTGCCTTCATAGTTAGACTCGACGGTAGACGTTACCTGTACATCCCGGAAGCCATTGGATTCGTATAAATTCTCGATGGTCTCCTCGTCTTTATGGCGGAAGCTTTCGCTATAGCGGCCATAGCGGAGCGCGAAGGACTTGGGCCGGAGGAACATCCGTTCACGCAGCGTATCGGTATCGAAATACGTATTCCCGCTAATGGTCACCTTCACCAACCTGCGCCGCGGACCCGTGGCAATGTAATAGTCGATTGTTTCCTGGTCGCTTTGGAGCGGCTCGCGTTTGAACGTGACATCTACGTCCGGATAGCCGCGGGATTGAAAATAATCCCGCAAATTGACCGCGCCCTCGGTCAACAGATCGTTGTCTACCGAGCCTTCCTGGTAAACCGGCACGTACTTGCGGAGCTTCCCTTTGGAGACCTTCGCTTCCAGCGCCTTGATGGTGATCTTCGGACCGGCCTCGATGTTTAGGTGCGGGCGAGCTCGATTGCGACTCACGTCATAATCCATTCCGGTCAAATCGACCGAGGTGGTCAAGCGGTCTTGCTTGGCGTATTTGTTCTGAATTCCGTCGATGCCCTTATCTGTCAGCCCTTGTGTCACGTGCCGCCAAATGTGAATGAATCGGATGCGCCAGCCGGTAGCTGCCACGATCGTCTCGTCGGATAACTTGGTATCGCCGGTGATTACCGGTTTCTCATATTTGGCGCGCTTGCCGGCTTCCACTAGAAAACGTATGGTCATCTGGTGGGTTTCGGGATCTTCAAACGTCGCGGCTCCCACGCGCCCAAGAAACAGCCCGTTTTGTCTAAGCTCCTGCTCGATATTTTTCCTAGCGGTCTCGAGCGTCTCTTCGTCGTAGCGCGTCCCTAGGGCAAGCTGCGCCTCGTTAATAATCACTGCCCGATTGGGCGGATCGCTGATATCACCGTGTGCGCCGACGTGGCCAATAAAGCGGCGCGGGCGCGTAATAAAACGCAGCGTAAGGCCGCTGCCGTTTATTTGAGCGTCCACCTGAATGTCGTCGTAAAGGCCGCTCGAAAAAAAACGGTCGATGGTCCCCGCTACCTGCCTCCTGTCGAACGGCTGCCCTTGCTCGACAAGCTGCATGCGCTGCAAGTCCCGGGAGTCGAGCGGCTGCGTCGCGGGATAGTACTCAATGGATGTGACGATCTTTCCCGCAAAGTCACTCGCGCGTAAATCCGCGGCCGGCGCGATAACCGCCAGCGCAGCGAGCAGACAACAGCAGACACTGGGCCGCAGACCCAGAAGCACGATCGTCATTGAAGCGTGTTACTCGGTGGACGTTTCCTGCCCATCCCCTGTTACATGTGTCTCATCCCAGTATCGGGAGCAGTCTACAATTCGCGGAGACTTCATGATAACCGGAAAGGAAGCGCTCGCTCTCCTTGGCGCCTCGGCTTCCCGGTGGAATGCCCACAATGCTCCCCGGTTGGGAGCGTCGCTGGCCTATTATGCGTTGCTCTCGCTCGCCCCGCTTTCGATTTTGCTGGTGGCGATCGCCAGCCTGATCTTCAGCCGAAGCGCCGCCGAATCGAATTTGCTTCAGCAACTGGAACGCGTAATCGGTCACTCCGGTGCGCAGACTCTTCGGACGGTGATTGACGCCAGCCATCATCCGGGTTCCGGCGCCATAGCCGGCATAGCGGCCGCGGTCGCGCTTTTTTTCGGCGCATCCGGTGTGTTCGTAGAACTACGTAATTCGCTGAACCAGATCTGGGACGTTCCGGCCCAGCCATGGAGCGGCTGGCGCGGCCTGATTACACAGCGGCTCGTCTCCTTTGTAACGATATTAGTCTTAGGTGGTCTGCTGCTGGCGTCGCTGCTGGTGACAGCCGTGCTCGGTGTGGTCGCACGTTTCTTGGGCGATCTGATTCCCGCTGGGACCATCGCCGGCGGCGAAATATTGAACCTTCTCGTCTCGCCGGTAATTATCGCCGCGCTCTTTGTATTGATTTTCAAATTCGTCCCCGACGTTCCCATCGCTTGGCGCGATGTCCTGGGCGGCGCGGTGGTCACTTCGATTCTCTTTAGCCTCGGCCGGACCGGGCTTTCTTTCTATCTCCGGACAGCCGGCGTGGGCTCGGCTTACGGTGCGGCGGGGTCCCTGGTGGCTTTGGTGGTTTGGGTCTACTACTCGGCGCAAATCTTCTTTTTTGGCGCCATATTAACGCGCATCTACGCCGAAAGGCACGGCTCTCGTGCGTTACACTAAAAGTTTCCCGCCTAAATTTTTCCGATGATTTCAGTCAGCAATGTGAGTATGCGCTTCGGCGCCAAAATTCTGTTTGAGGAAGTGACTACCGCGTTTTTACCGGCCCGCCGCTACGGCTTGACGGGCCCGAACGGAGCGGGCAAGTCCACTTTCATGAATTTGCTTTCCGGCGAAACGGAGCCGCAAAAAGGCACCGTTGTGCGGCCAAAAAAGGTCGGCGTTCTTCGCCAGGACCAGTTTGCCTTCGATCCATACCGCGTGATCGACACCGTCATTATGGGTAACCCTTCTTTGTGGAAGGCCCTCGAAGAGCGCGAAGCGCTTTACGCCAAGCCGGAGCTTAGTGACGAGGACGGCATGCGGCTGGGAGAACTCGAAGGCATCGTCGCCGAAGAAGACGGGTATACGGCGGAGAGCGATGCCGCCGTGCTGCTCGACGGTCTGGATATTCCAGAGCCGCTGCATCAACGCCAGATGAGCGAACTGCAAGGCGGCCAGAAGGTGCGCGTGCTGCTGGCGCAGGCGCTGTTTGGCCATCCGGAAGCTCTGCTGCTCGATGAGCCGACCAACTATCTCGATCTCGAATCGATCCATTGGCTGCAGCATTTCTTAACGCGCTACGACGGGATCCTCATCACGATTTCACACGACCGGCACTTCCTGAATAGCGTTTCCACGCACATCGCCGATATCGATTACCAGACGATCATCACCTATCCCGGCGGATACGACGACATGGTGCTTCAGAAGACCAATATCCGCTCGCGCATTGAGGCCGAGAATGCCCAGCGCGAAAAGAAGATCGCCCAGTTGAACGAATTTATCGCCCGGTTTTCCGCCGGCACGCGAGCGAGCCAGGTCACATCCCGAAAAAAAGAAGTCGAACGGCTGCAGACTACCGAGCTCGCGCGTTCGAACATTCAAAGGCCTTTCATCCGTTTCGAGATGAAGCGGCCCTCCGGGCGTCATGCGCTCGAGTTCAAAGACGTCAACAAGGCATACGGGGATTTGCAAGTGATCCGCGACTTCTCGGCTGCCGTGCAGCGTGGCGAGAAGGTCGCCCTGATGGGCCGTAACGGAGCCGGAAAGACCACACTGCTCAAGGCGCTGCTGGCGAATGCGCCCGGTGTGGACGATCCCGACGTAAGCATCGATTCAGGCACGGTGACCTGGGGGCATGAAGTGCAGGTAGGATACTTCGCCCAGGACCACCGCTCCTCCATTCGCAACGGGACCACCGTCAGCGAGTGGCTGCACGAGTGGGACCCGCAGGCGGCGAAAGAAGAGATCCGTGGCCTGCTCGGCCAGATGCTGTTCAGCGGGGAAGAAGGCTTAAAGCCCACCGATGCGCTTTCGGGCGGTGAAGCCGCGCGTCTCATCTTTTGCAAGCTGATGCTGCAAAAGCCAAACGTACTGGTCTTCGACGAACCCACCAACCACCTGGACCTCGAATCGATCAACGCACTCAATATCGCGCTGCAAAAGTTCGAAGGCACGGTTCTCCTCGTCACACACGACGAAGATCTTGTGGAGGAAGTCGCAACGCGTATTTGGCACTTCGACAACGGCAAGATCGAAGACTTCGCGGGAACCTACGAAGAATTCGCCGCCGGGGCGGTCAAGTAGCTGCTTCCGCCGCCGCATCTAGTGATCTGCCGCAACGAAAACATAAGTATGAACGCCGCCTACAAACTGAGCCGCGCACGCAGGTAAGCGGTTTGTACACGCTAACGAACTCACCGCGACGCTACACTTGTAAGGTCCTCAAGTACTCGTCCAACGTTGCTTTCGGCCGGCGATAGAGCAGGCACTGAGATTTTCGGTTCCCTGTCCAGCCTGTTCCTGCTGCCAGCTGCGCATGTAGTTTGGCTGGCAGTAAGATCAAACGGACATGCACGGTAGGGTGTTTCCCTCGTTCCATTTTTACCTGTGTCTTGACCCATATATAAGCGCCAATGTTTACAGGGATCGCGCATTGGGTCAAAACGTACCCTTCATGCGACAGTACGGTTGAAGCAGCCGATCGGTCTCACACCAAGAGTCGATGCTGCCTTTATATAATCATTCTCCAAAAGTCCTTTATGCCCGAGTTAGAGCATGTCCTCTCGGTCTTGGAACGTAAGCTGAAGGAGATAAATAATCCAGCATTGCCGGTTGTCACGTTGAGCACGGAAAGTCGGTTCGGTTCTCCCAAAATCGCTTGGTGCTTCGCAACTGTCTACGATGTTGTCCTGGACGTGGCGGCCCGCCGAGGCGTTCCTCAATAGGGAATTGGCTCCTTACGGCCTCACTGTTTCAAACGGCGAATATATGGGACAGGGGGTAGGTACTCCATCTTTGCGGCGTATTAATCTGTTTACCTTTAAACCCGTCTAGCCATTCGTGGGGAGGCAGGTGTTTCTCCGTAATGCCGCCTTTGACATAAACGCTGAGTATCGGAAACTTTCGTGGGACAAAATCAGGCCCATTTGCGAAACTACTAGCGGCTGTTGAACGGCGGGGAAGCGCCACGGTGACCATTTCTGAGCACATGCCAAGGTTATCCGGCTAGAGCGTCATAGATGTTATGTTCACCAATCCAAAACCACACGTATTCATTGGGAAGTTTGACGGCTAGGGCGCGGTATTTCAGCGTCACCCGCGCGGACCAAATTTCCTGTCCGCTGCGGTCGCCTAGCTTTTTGAATTGCAAGGAAGGATGCTGAGGGTTTGCTTTCAGCAAAGCGAATTGTTTATCAGCGCGGCCGCGGATGTCGGCTGGCAATCGCCGGTAATCATTCCAGAAATCCGCGTTAGCGCGATGGATCATCGAACCGGCGCTAAAGAGGTTGTGTATTTCCGGCCTTGTGGTCGGCAATAGCGCGATTGATACGGTCGTCAATGCGTCCGGCTTCGAGGTCCGCCTTAAGTTGGGCGTCGATAAGCTGCGGATGGCGCTGGTCAAGCCACAGGGACAGTTCTTCCACCTGTTGCGGCGTGAGCGCGTCTATAGCGCGCTCAATTTCCTGCACTGTGTCTAAACGCATGGTCCTCTCCATCATTTTAACCGGCGAATAGTTATCACGGCTCCGCCTACGGAGTCCGCCCCTCCTGAACGAGTCGCCGGTGGCACGCAGCCCGGAAGATCCGGAACACCTGCGCTGTAGTTACTTCCTGGCGCTTTTTCGATCGCAATAGAGTAGTGCAAACAAAGCAAGCCGGACGGGTGCCGGGTGCCGCTCTGAGAACTGCCCTACTTTGTCGCCGAGTTACGCCCAGCTAAATCCGCTGGTCGAAAGCGGCAGCGCGCGAATCCTGCGACCCGACGCCGCGAAGATCGCGTTGCAAACCGCCGGTAGCACCGGCGGCAGAGCGGGCTCGCCCAATCCGGTGGGCGGGTGATCCGTTTTCAGAAAATGTACTTCAACCTGCGGCGCATGACTGAAGCGCAGCAACTTATGCTCGTTATAGTTCTGCTGCACCACGCGGCCCGCCTCGAGCGTGATCTGCTGATCCATCACTTCGCTGAGACCGTCGATGACACCGCCTTGCACCTGG
>JAICIH010000079.1 GCA_025924475.1 Bryobacteraceae bacterium | reverse complement strand
TAACGCGAGGTGATCGCCTTAGGCGTCACATGAATCAGGGCGCCGGGATTGGCATCTTCCAGCATCCACAACGAGCCATCGGGGCCTTCTTCCACATCGCGGATGCGGTGGCCCACATCCCAGCGCTCAGCGGGTTTGGCGCCGCCATGGCCGTCAAAGATAATGCGGTTGAGTGACTTGCTTTCCAAGCCGCTAATGAAGCCGTTGCCGTTCCATTGCGGAAAAGTCTGGGTGCCGCGGTAGAACATCAGGTTGCCCGGCGCGATCACCGGCACCCAATAGATCACCGGCTTCGTCAAGTCGGGCCGCGTGTCGGGGTTGGGAATGGGAACGCCGTTATAGTTGTGGCCGTAGGAGACGAGCGGCCAGCCATAATTCTTGCCCTTCTCGATCAGGTTCAGCTCATCGCCGCCGCGCGGGCCATGCTCGACTTCCCACAATTCGCCGGTGGGTGAAAACGCCATGCCATAAGGCGTGCGGACGCCGCTGGCCCAGGTTTCAGCCGGCGTCAGGTTGGGGCCGGGGACGGTATAAGTGCTCACCACCGGCGCGGTCTTGGCGGCTTCGGTGTCGCGCGGCGGATCGATCAGCGGAATGGTGGCCGCGCCAGTTTTGCCGAAGTTGGGATTGCCGGGAGCAGGTTTGCCGTCCAGCGTTAGCCGCAGGATCTTGCCTTCGGGCTGATTTGGATCCTGAGCCGGAGTGAAGCGCTGGCGGTCGCCAACCGTGAGGAACAGATACTGTCCATCGGGCGAGAAGGCGACCTGTGCGCCTTCCTGGCCGCCTTTACCCTTAGGCATCTGGTGCCACAACACTTCGAAGTCTCCCAATCTAGCCCTGGCGGCTGTGATGTGCAGCTTGGCGCGGGCCAGCGCCAGGCCACCGCCATAATCACCCGGCTCGACGTACGTGAGATAGATAGTCTGGTCGGTGGCGTAATGCGGCGAGAGGAAAACGCCATGCATGCCGTTCTGGCCCTGCCAATAAACTGGAGGCGTACCGGCCACCGGCATCTTCTCCCCCTGTTGGGTCACCAGCCAAACAGGCCCGACCTTTTCGGTGACCAGCATGCGGCCGTCGGGCAGGAAGGCGATCCGCCAGGGCAGCTCAAAGGTGGCCACCGTGGTCATGGTGAAGGGCAGGCTGGGTTCGGGCTTCTGTTCGCCCGCATTGACCTGAGCCCAGAGAGCCAGAGGGGCCAAGGCAAGAAGCCACGCCGCTTTCGCCAATTTCATTTTGATTTCTCCTCACTTCTTACTATCGCAGCCAACTATTTCGGCATGGGCATCGAAACGGCTTTGCCCGCGCCGCGCTCGGCGATCCAAAGAGTATCGCCGGCAGGCTCGACAGCGGTTGGCGTTTTAAGCCCTTCCTTGATCACCGTGACGCTTGCCTTGTCTCCATTCACCGTGATGGCGGAAATTTTACCGCTGCCATTTTCGGCAACGAAGAGCTTGCCGTTCGCTGCGCGCATGCCATCCGGTCCTTTTACCGGCTGGTCCATCCAGATATCGACAGGCGTACCCGCCTTACCGGCCGCATCTACCGGGATGCGGTAGAGATTGTTGAAGAACACATTGTTGACGTATAGCGTGCCATTCAGGAAGGTAATGCCATCGATGCCCATAAGCGTCCGATGCTCCAGGAATAGCTCCGCCGTGGAGGCGCCAGACGGCAGCTTGTAGATTTTGCCATTGGCGGTGTCCGTTATGTAGAGCGCCTTATCCGGCCCGATCGAAAAATCGTTGCACGTACTGTTGTCGCCGGGGAGATCCCAGCGGATCTTCGCCGCGCCGGTGGAGAGGTCGAAGCCTCTGAGGGCCGTGTGGCGCTGCACTGGATGCGTGTTTGGTACGGGGGTGAGCTGACATGCCCACAACATATTGTTGGAGGCATCCGCCAGCATGCCAAAGAAAAACGTTCCCGGGCCTTCGGCGCTGGCGTCTACAAACTTTTCGGCTGTGGATGAGCCGGAAGGAACCTTATAGATAAATGGCGTGCTCGCGCTGCCAACAATCAGCACACCGCCCGGCGCCACAGTCAAACTTTCCGGCTGTGATTTCGCATCGGCGATCAGAATGTCAGCCGCGGACGCAGCGTGTGTAAAACCCATTACCAGAGCAACGCAGGTAGCAATGCATCGAGCATTCAAAATACACATTCAGCAAATCTCCTCAAGCAACATTTTCGGACATCTTTCCTCTAGCACCCTAATGCGAAACTGTAACTAAAGAATGACTGGAAACGATATCCGCGCGAAGTTCCTGAACTACTTCGCGGGCCAGGGCCATCGTATCGTGCGCAGCTCGTCGCTCGTGCCGGCCAACGATCCTACTCTGCTGTTCGCCAATGCCGGCATGAACCAGTTCAAGGACGTTTTCCTGGGCCTCGAAAAGCGCGACTACACCCGCGCTACCACATCGCAGAAATGCGTCCGCGCGGGCGGCAAGCACAACGATCTCGAAAACGTCGGCTACACCCGCCGCCATCACACGTTCTTCGAAATGCTTGGCAACTTCTCCTTCGGCGACTATTTCAAGCAGGACGCCATCGCCTTTGCCTGGGAGCTGGTCACAAGCCCCAACTGGTACGGCATGCCGAAGGACAAGCTATATGTCACGATCTTCCGTGAAGACGATCAGGCAGAAGAGCTTTGGCGCAAAGTAGCGAACTTCCCGAAGGAGCGCATCTTCCGGCTGGATGAAAAAGACAATTTCTGGCAGATGGGCGAGACCGGCCCCTGCGGCCCCTGTTCGGAGATTCACTATGACATGGGCCCGGAAGCGTCTGAAAAAGGCCGCGAGCATGAATCGTTTCCATCCGATGCCGGCGGCCGCTTCGTTGAAATCTGGAATCTGGTCTTCATGCAGTTCGATCGTGCCGAAGACGGCAAACTCACTCCGCTGCCGCGTCCCTCGATCGATACCGGCATGGGGCTTGAGCGCGTCGCCGCCGTGCTGCAAGGCAAGCTCTCGAACTACGATACGGATCTGCTCGAGCCCATCGTGAAACGCGCCGGCGAGCTCTTGCATTCGGAATCGGCCACCGCGCTTCGCATCAATGCCGATCATGCCCGTTCCACCGCATTTCTGATTCACGACGGCGTTGTGCCGTCCAATGAAGGTCGCGGCTACGTCTTACGCAAGATCATGCGCCGCGCATTGCGCAACGGCCGGCTCGCCGGAGCAAACGAGCCATATTTTTACAAACTGACCGATTTCGTCGCGGAGATGATGAAGCCTGCCTATCCGGAGCTGGAAGAAAGCGCCGGGCGCGTGGCGCGTATCGTGCGCGATGAAGAAAATCGTTACGCAACTACCTTTCAAGTCGCCGAGCGTTTTTTCCAGGAGGAAGCGAAGTCGGCGGTCAATGGCGTGTTGCCCGGCGCAGCCGCGTTCAAGCTCTACGACCGCTACGGGCTGGCGCTCGACGAACAGGAAGAAATGGCGCGCGAGTTCGGTCTCACCATCGACCGCGAAAATTTTTCCGTCGAAATGGAGAAGCAGCGCGCTCGTGCTCGCGCAAGCTGGAAAGGCGCCGACAAGACTCAGATTGCGGACGTCTACAAGGAACTCCCGCCGTCGGAATTCATTGGCCGCGAAACGCTGGAGTCGCCCGTGGAAGTCGTGCGGCTCATTGGCGACAACGAAGCCGTGTTCGCCAAAACGCCTTTCTATGCCGAATCGGGCGGCCAGGTGGGTGACACCGGACTTTTGCTCGATCCGGAAACCCGCGAGCGGGTCGCGGTGGTCGAAGGGACGTATAAGCCCGTTCCTTCCGCCATCGTCCATAAGATTCGCGCCGCGAAACCCATTCATGCCGGTGACAAGTTGATCGCCGTTGTCGACCGGCCGCTGCGCGCCTCCACGATGCGCAACCACACTGCTACGCATCTGCTGCACGCCGCACTCCGGCAAACCCTCGGCTCGCACGTTCGCCAGGAAGGCAGCGTTGTCGAACCCGGCCGTCTGCGCTTCGATTTCCGCCACTATACGGCCATGGCGGAAAGCGAGCTCAGCGAAGTGGAACGTCTGGTCAATCAGCAGATCCTGGCCAATACCGAAGTGGTTACCGACATCATGGATCTGGATCGTGCGCTCGCCACCGGAGCCATGGCATTGTTCGGCGAAAAATACGGGGAAAATGTCCGGGTCGTCAGCATTCCCGGTTTCAGCCGTGAACTTTGCGGCGGCACGCACGTCAGCCGTACCGGCGATATCGGGCTTCTGAAAATTGTGTACGAAGGCAGCATCTCCGCCGGCGTCCGGCGCATCGAAGCCCTGACCGGCGAAGCGGCGCTGGAGCGCTTCCAATCGGCCAGCGCGCAGCTTGCCCATGCCGGCAAGCTCCTCCATACTTCCGAAAGCTCGGTGCTGGAACATATGGAGAAGCTGCTCGAACAGCAAAAAGCATTGGAACGCCAGCTCGACGCGCTTAAAACACAACTGGTCCGCCGGCAGATTGAAAATCTCGAAGGACGCAGAATCAACGGCGCCACGGTGATCGCTGAGAAACTCGAAGGTTTAGATTCGAAGCAGCTTCGCACGGCGGCCGACACGTTACGCAATAGATGGGGAAGCGCGGTCATTGTCATCGCTTCCGTAAACGATTCGAACGTCTCGATCATTTCCGCCGTAAGCAAAGACCTCACCGCAAAAGTGCAGGCCGGCAAGCTGGTCGGCGAAGTCGCCAAAGCCGTCGGCGGCAAAGGCGGCGGCCGGCCCGACATGGCCGAAGGAGCCGGAAAAAATCCGGACGCACTGCCCGCCGCCCTCGCCGGCGTCTACCAGCAAGTAGGAGCGCTGCTCTAAATGACAAAAATTGTTCCATTAAGCTTGAACAAAAATTCGCATAACCTGTTGTGGGGCGGGTTGGCAACCTGCGGCGGGTTGGCAACCCGCCAAAAGGATGCCGCTGCAGAAGAACAAACGCTGTGGCTCCGCTGCTACGTGAGCCGGCGGAGTCGCTAGTTGGAACAATTCGACGTAGCCATCGTAGGCGCGGGCCCCACCGGCCTCGCCTGCGGTATTGAACTACAAAAGCGCGGCTTGAAACCCGTCCTGTTCGACAAAGGCTGCGTCGTCAATTCGATTTACCACTACCCCATCAATCTCGTCTTCTTCACCACACCCGAGTTGCTCGAAATCGGCGATATCCCGATGACCTCGCTGAACGAAAAACCCGGCCGTACCGAAGCGCTGAAATACTATCGCCGCGTTGCCGATCTGTATAAGCTCAATGTTCATCAGTACGAGCGCGTCCTCGGCTTCGAAGGCGTGGACAACGCTTTCACCGTTCGTACCGATATCGCTTGTTATGGCGCGCGCAAAATCATACTCGCCAGCGGCTACTACGATATCCCCAACCGGCTGAACGTACCCGGCGAAGATCTCGAGAAGGTCATTCACTATTACCGCGAAGCACACCCCTTCTATAACCAGGACGTACTGATCGTCGGAGCCAAAAATTCCGCCGCTATCGCCGCGCTGGAGCTCTACTGGACCGGCGCGCGCGTCACCATGGTCATTCGCGGCTCGAGCATTTCTCATAACGTGAAGTACTGGATCAAGCCGAACATCGAGAACCGCATTAAGAACGGCGAAATTCAGGCGTATTTCCACAGCCGCATCAAAGAAATTCGCCAGCACGACGTCGTGATCGAGACGCCCCAAGGCGAATTAATCGTGAAGAACGATTTCGTCTTCGCCATGACCGGTTATCGCCCCGATTTTGAGTTCATGGCCGAACACGGCATTCATCTCGATCCCGCTACCTCGAAGCCCATCACCGATTCGGCCACTCTCGAAAGCGAGCGTCGCGGCGTGTACCTGGCAGGAGTGATCGTCGCCGGCATGCATACCAACGAAATCTTTATCGAAAACGGCCGTTTCCATGGAAAGCTGATCGCCGAGGCGATCGCAAAAGAAAAAGCCGGTTATTAAACCGGCTCAGGGAACTTGGTTGGGTGGGTTTTGAGTGGATTTTTGAAGATTTTACTGGTTGGGTGTTTCAGAAGCGGGGTGTCGGTTGTGGAGCAACCATCGTTCCCTGAGTCCAATCTTTTTGGTTCGGCTTGAATATAGGCATCTCCATTGCCAAACGCCCGCTCGCATATTTTTCAAGAACTTACCATTCACCCAAGACGGCACGCAGCGAATTTTTTACCGACCCGGTCATTTCCTCCATGTCACGGCAGCGTCGGCGGCAGGGTAGACTGACGCTTCACCTGTCCGGACTGCGCCTCTTCGATCGAAATATTATTCGCCTGGAGGGTCAGACCGAGCGTCTGGTCCAGGGCGACGTGCGCGTTGCTATAAGCGACTAGGGCCGCTACTTCGGTTGACTGGGCGGTCGCCAGATTCCGCTGCTGCTGGACGACCAGAAATGACGTGGAAGCTCCTAGCGCAAACCTCTTCTGCTCGGCATCCAGCAGTTGCTGCTGGAGAATCCGATTTCGCACAGCGGCTTGGTACCGGGCTCGCGCCTGCTGCAAAGCGATCGATTGGTTCGAGACATCCACCGCAACCTGGTTCACGGTTCGCCGGTTCTCCAACTCGGTTTGACGCAATCCCAACTGCTCGATGCCATAATCGGCTTGGGCGACCCGGTTGCGCAACGTAGGATTGAAAAAGCCTGCCACGCGTTCCGTTGGGTAATTGCGGCGGATCATTTGTCCCAGTGCGTTGGTCACGCCACCTGCTAAAGCCGGTGGCGCGGTGGAACAAAGCTGTCCCGGCTTCCCAATGCCGGGGGGGCACGGAAAAATTCCAGTCGGAAGGGTCGCTCCGGGAGCGCCGATTCCGGACGCGCCACCCAGCGGCACAATTTGCGGCGTTCCCGACGTCCCGTTATTTGTCGCGCTACCGATCACGCCCGCGTTCGGCAAAAGTCCGTTCATCGTGCCAAGCGCCGATGTATGGGCATTGATCAGGTTCAGCCGGTCCGCCTCGATATCCGGGCGGTTCGCCATGGCGGTCGCTAACATATCATTCATGGGCGGAGGATTGTCCTTCTCCGGTACATCGATGCGATCCAGCGGAACGATTTCCACATCCCTCAGGAGCGGATCGGCCAACCCGTTCCGGCTGATCGCGTTCTTGAGCGCAACCTGCCCTTGGTCGAGAGTTGTCTGCGAAACCACAAGATCGGATTGCGACGTGGCCAGTTGCGCTTCCGCCGTAGTCACGTCCAAGGGAGCCATGGTACCGATCTGCACCTGCTTCTTGTTGTCTTCGTAAAATTTCTGCGCGACATCTACGGCGCCTTGCTTTGCCTTCACGTCCTGATAATCGGCGACCAGGCCGTAATAAAGGTTCAGGACATTGACCACCACGCCGACAACCTGCGTTTGAAAATTCAGATCGCTGATGTGCAGGTTCGCTTTGGCGACTGTGATGTTCCGGTTATTCACGGCCCGTCCGAATGCCCGCAGCAGATTCTGTTGGATCGAAAGTTGCAGCGAGACAATATTCGATGGGTTCAGAAAGTTGACGGGTGAGTTTTCGTTTAAGTAGGAATTATTAAAGGCAAGACTCACGCTACCGCCGAGATCGTAACCGGTGCGGATAGATTCGCTGTAGTTGCGCTTGTTGGAAATCAGGTTCTCCACCTGGCTCTGGGTCGTATTGAACTGCGGCTCCGAGAGGTGAGAAAAAACCTGCGAGCTCTGGAAAGTCGGATCCAATGTTGGCGTCACAGGCCCAACCTGTGTAATGGTAGTGTTTCCGCCATTCGCGGCTCCCACGTTGCCGCCCACATTGACACCTGCCGCCTGCTGCGTGCCGGCCACACCTTGGCCGCTCGTGACGGTGTTCACCTGCGATGCGCCGCTCGGGACGCCTGGCAACGGCCCGCCCGCCTGAGAACGCTTCAGGGCGGATGCCGCAAGCAGCGGGTTATAGCGGGATGTCTCAACATCGATGTTATTTTCGAGCGCCAGTGCAATCGCATCCTGCGCTGTGAGATATAACTTGCCGGCGCGAATCAAATCGCGTAGGCGCATTCCGTTACCGAGGCGCACCGGCGGGACGGCGGGCGCCAGGTAGGGACGAATAAGAACGTTGTGATCGGGTCGTTGCGGTGCGATAGAAGCTTGTTGCTGTCCCCAACCGAGCGGCCCTGCCAGCATTCCGCAAAGTCCAATCGCTGTAAGCTTGCGGAGCATCGCTATTGTTGCCTCGGTTGCGGAAGATCCGATTCAGGGGAAGCCGGAAGATTCGCTGGAAGTACGGACTGCCTCGAAACCTTGCCGGCCAACGCTTCGCTGATCGAGATGTTGTTCACTTCGAGCGTCCGCCCCATATTCTGATCGAAGGCCACGCGCGCGTGGCTATAGTTGGCAAGCGCCTGTTGCTCGGCGCTCTGCGCGGCAGCGAGCGCTTGTTGATCCGTTACGACCTGAAAGACCGTCGATGCACCCAGCGTGTACTTCTTTTGGT
Organism: Bryobacteraceae bacterium; assembly: GCA_025924475.1. Taxonomy (GTDB): domain Bacteria; phylum Acidobacteriota; class Terriglobia; order Bryobacterales; family Bryobacteraceae; genus Bog-105. Next base: position 9,940 of record JAICIH010000079.1, on the reverse strand, counting down.
CGGCTTCCAGCGTCTGCCGCTGCAGAATGCGCGCCTTTACGGAGGAATCGTAACGCACCCTCGCCTGCCGCAAACCGACCACGGCGTTTTGTACATCCACGCGCACCTGGTTCACTGCCTTCTGCAATCCGAGTTCGCTCTGCCGAAGTTGGAGCGCCGTAGTTACGTAATCCGATTGCGCCGCGCGGTTGCGCAGCGGAATGTTCAATGACAATCCCGCCGAATAGCTCGGATAATTGCGGCGAAAAATCTGGCCAAGCACATTGCCGTATCCGCCGGTGAGATAAGGCAGCGTCACTGTCCCATCGCCAAGATAATTGGGAGAGCCGCTCAAACCATTGTTCGTCAGTTCGGCAAAAACCTGCAGCGTCGGTTTCAGCCCATTTTTGATTCCTCGTAGCTGCGCCTTGCTGCTGGCGATATTGATATCGTTCTCCGCGATTTCCACACGCTTAGAAAGCGCCTCCGGCACCAATTGCTCGATCGGCGGGATCTCTTCCTTTTCGGGTATCGTGACCTTATCGAGCGGAACGATATGCACCAGCGCCAGAGTCGGACTGGCCACGCCATTCCGGCTCAAAGCGTTTTTTAGAACCGTCTCCTGCTGCAGGAGATTGGTTTGCGCTACCAGTAAATCCTGCTGGCTTGCATAGACCTGAGATTCGGCGCGCGTCACTTCGATCGGCGCCAGCGTCCCGATCTGCACTTGCTTTTTATTGTCTTCATAAAGCTGTTGCGCCGTGGCGAGCTCGTCTTTGCGAGCCTTGACCTCCTCGTTAAAGCTCACCAGGTCCCAATAGAGATTTAGAACCGCTGACACGGTTGTAATCACCTGCTGTTTGAAGTCCAGATCGGAAATTTTTTCCTGATTCTTGGCCACGATGATATTGCGCCCTAGCACCGAGCTCCCGAAACCGTTCAGCAGATTTTGAGAAATCTGCAGGTCCAGGTTGCCTTGAGAAAAAGGGTTGAGATTGAACGCGCGGCTGTTGAATTTCAAATGACTGCTAGAAAATGTCAACTGCGCGGAGGTGCCCCATTGGTTGGCCTTTGAAATTTGCGCCTGATACGTGCGCGAGCTTTGGATGAGAGCCGTGGTGCCCGTCACAAACGTGTTGGTTTGCACGCTGGTCGTGTGGGAAAAATTGGCAAACAGGGAAACCTGCGGATCCAGGTTCGGAATCGACGGACCGACCTGCGTCAAAACACTGCTCGATCCTACACCGACCGTGCTCGCCCCCCCGCCGCTCGCGTTCAAACTCACACCGGTGAGGCTCACGCTGCTGGGCCCGGGCGCGATCGGCACGCTCACTTGGCGCAACAACTGGCCGCCCTCGGTGCGGCGCGTCACTTCTTTTGCCAATAGCGGCCCATAACGCTGAATCTCGATATCGAGATTATTCTCGAGCGCCAGTGCAATCACATCCTGCGCCGACAAATACAGATTGCCCGCGCGTACCAGCGACTCCAGCCGGCTTGAATTCGTCAAATTGATAGGAGGAACGTAGCGTTGCTGATACGGGTGCGTCAGCCAGCCGAGGCCGCCTTTGGCGGGCTCAATGCGCACGGCCGATTGCCCGGATACGAGGCTGCTTTGGGTTGCCACCAACAGCAGTAGGCTACATAGCCAGGAAAGAGGGGTTTTGAATCGTCTCATCAAAAATGGTCTAGAAGAACAACGCATCAGTCGCAACTCAAGTTCCTTGTTTCTCTTAGAGGGAACCCTCATAGTAACTTAACAATGCGGCGAGACGGCATTATCTATCTGTCCGATTTTGGGAAGCGAGGGGCCGCTTTCGCAAAGCGATTGCTATCCTGTCGAGGGCATGGCAACCTCCAGCATGGCTTTATTTGAAAAGACCGGCGCCTATCTGCACGGTCATTTTCGCTTGACTAGCGGTCTGCATAGCGGGGAATATCTGCAATGCGCCAAGGTGCTAGCCCATCCGCAGTATGCCGAAAGGCTCGGCCGTGCATTGAGCGAAAAAATCAAATCGCTTCTTGACGGTGCGGCGATTGATGTAGTAGTGGCTCCTGCCATGGGGGGAATTGTTATTGGTCACGAGGTTGCGCGTGCCCTCGGAGCACGCTCCCTGTTCACCGAACGCGATGCCGCAACCAATGCGATGGCGTTGCGCCGCGGCTTCGAAATCCTCCCCGGCGAGAAAGCCATCGTCGTCGAAGACGTGATCACCACCGGCGGCAGCACCAAAGAGGTGGTCGACACTGTAAGCGCTAGCGGAGCCAAGGTTCTCGCCGCCGGGTCGATCATCGATCGCAGCGGTGGCCGCGCCGATGTCGGTGTCCCTCGCGTCGCACTTGAAACTCTGGAGGCCGTCGCCTACCAGCCCGAGGAATGCCCGCTGTGCCGCCAGGGTCTGCCGCTCGTGAAGCCGGGCTCGCGTCGCACCTGAGCTTGTTTCATGCTGGCTTGCCCAAGGAGACTCCGCTTCGAAGTCGCCTACGACGGTACCGATTTTCACGGCTGGCAGGTGCAGCCGGGTTTGCCGACGATTCAAGGCACGCTCGAAGAAATCGTTGGTTCCATTGAGGGCTGTCCGGTGCATGTGGCGGGTTCCGGCCGTACCGACGCCGGAGTGCACGCGCTCGCGCAAGTCGCCGCCGTCAGTATCGAGAACCCGATTCCCGTCGATAATTTCCGCCGCGCCGTCAATCGCCTTCTACCGCACACGATTCGTATAAACCACGTATCCGAAACCGCGCTCGATTTTCATCCACGCTTCGACGCTCGCCGCAAGACGTATGAGTACCGCATTTTTCGCGAAGAGGTGTGTCCGCCCTTCGACCGCCGCTTCGTCTACCACCATCCCTATCCACTGAACGAATCGGCTATCTGCCAGGCAGCGCCGCTGTTGGAAGGCGAACACGATTTCCGCGCATTCGCCGCTTCCGACGAGCGCGATGCAGCCGGTGGCTCCAAAGTGCGAACGATTTTCTCTTCCCGCTTCGAGCGAAACGGCGCGCTTCTCATCTATCGCGTCAGCGGTTCCGGCTTTCTGAAACACATGGTGCGCAATCTGGTAGGCGTTCTACTCGAAGTAGGGAAGGGCAATTACACCGCCGATGACGTACGTGCCCGCTTACAACCGCAATCCACAATTCCTCCCGGCCCCGCCGTCCCATCCAGCGGCCTCTTCCTAGTCTCCGTCGAATATTAGCTGTGGCGCACGCACTCATGCGTGCCGCGTCGAGACTCATCTCGACGCCGTTGAGAGCTTTCCCAACAGAAAACGACGTATCTGCTAATGGTTGAACATCGCCGTCGTTTGCCTCACGTATATCCGGAAGATGCGAGCTTATTCGTAACCTGGAGCCTGCATGGCGTCCTGCCGCCATCTTTCTCTGCCCGGCCCGGTAAGCTTTCCGGCGGCGAAGCTTTCGTCTGGATGGATCGGCAGTTGGATACGATTCGCTCCGGCCCGATGTATCTGCGCCAGCCCGCAATCGCTCAACTGGTCGTGGAATCGATTCGTAAAGGCGTGCAACTCGGCCACTACGAACTATACGCATATGTGGTAATGGCTAACCATGTACATATCCTTGTTCATCCTCACATCGAGCCCAGCAAGCTACTTAAATCGCTAAAAGGCGCTACCGCGCGAGAGGCTAACAAACTCCTGGGACGAACCGGAGAACCGTTCTGGCAGAAGGAATCGTACGACCATTGGGTGCGAAACCAAGCCGAGTTCCGGAGCATTAAAGCATACATTGAAAATAATCCGTAAAAGCTGGATTGGTCAAGCTCCCGGACCAGTATTCTTGGTCAAGCGCAAGCGTCGAGACGAGTCTCGACGCGGCCCGCACGAGTGCGTGCGCCACATTAACTTAGCTGTTAGCGTCCCACCCAAACCAGCCGCGCAACATTATCCCGCGGCTTCGTACTAACCGGTTCGCCGCCGGAATCTTTCGGAGAATTCGGCTCGCCGCTAGACTTCCGCACCGTGATATTGCCGTGTTGGGTGACAAGACTCACATCGGGCCCATCGCCCACCGAGCCTTCGAGCTTCGCTCCGCGCCCTTCCGACCGCTCGCTAAGCCCGCCGCCGAACTGGTTGTCGATATCTCCATTTCCCGTCGCTGCATTCATCGCAAACTTGGCCCCGGCCGGCAGCGCCATATCGATGTTCCCCGAACGCGCATGCACCGCAATGCGCCCCAGAGGCGCGCTCTGCGGCCGAAGCTCGACGTCTCCGCGATCCACAGTCAAATCGAGTCCTTCCGTAAAGCCGTTGAGCGTGATATCGGTCGAATGCGCCGTCAGTTTTACCGGACCAATCACATTGCGTGCATTCAAGCTGCCGCGTTCGATCCGGATTTCACCAGGCACCTGCTCCACCGCAAGCTTTGTGCGCAGACTCTCCAGCCGCACCGGTTTCGCCAGATCTCGCAAAGAAACGCTTCCCGTATAGTTTCCATTCACCGTCACCTGTCCTGCGATTTGCGTCAATTCCACATCCGAGCCGTGCCCGCGCAAATCCACGCCGCCCTTCACGTTCAGGCAGCGGATCAGGTCGCTTCTGCGCGTATCGATCTTGACGTTGCCGCCGATATCCTGCAAACGAACACCGGCATTGCTGCTGCTCAAATCCACATCGCCGGTGAGTCCGGAAATATCGAAATCTCCGCCTATCCCGGTGGCTTCCACGCTGGCGCCTTTCGGCACCGACAGCTCCAGGTTCGCTGTAACGCGCGAGCGCGAGTCCGCCCGATCCTGATGGCTGCGCACAATCACCATATTGCCTTCCACCGCAATGTCGATTGGCGTGTCGCGATTGGCCACGTCCGCTAGCCGCTCCTCAAAAGCGCGCACCAGCTTGCGCCCGCCGAGCGAAATTTCCGGCGCATCCGTGCCGGTGATCTTCACGTCGCCGCGCAAGCTTTCCAGCACGATGCGCGGCGTCGCCCCCACGCCTTTCTTCTGCGGATCGATGGTGTACTCGTGCTCCGATCCAAACGCTTCAATGCCGCGCTCCCAGCCCACTTGCCGCCACCAGGGATTCACGCGGTGTATCTCGTACGCCGCCACCCCAATCAGGCAGATGACCAGCACCACCATCCAACCTAGACCGGAAACGCCGTTCGCCGGCGCTTGTCCGCCGCGCGCGAAACGGATGTTCACTTCGATGAACGCGATGACGCCCCAGAGAATCAGCAGATAGGGCCAATAGTGAAAGAACAGGTTAGTAACCGAAAACTCGGGCGTGATGGCGTGAATCAGAAAGACTACGCCCACCACGATTAAGACCAGCGGTCCTGTGAGCGAAGCGCGCGGTCTCATGGACGTGGACCTCCCTGCGCGCCCGGCGGATACGGTGGGGGCGCCGTATGCGCCGGCCGCGGTGGCGCGTTCCAGCGTTCGATCAGCTTCATCACGCCGAAAACAATGATCAGCAAAGGCCACGTTCGCGAAAACGGCAGAATGCCCGCCTGATGCACCGCGAACAACACGCCGATTGCTATGAGCACGATCGGGCCGCGTATCGCCTGCGCGTACAATGCGGCTCTATTGTTCATGCTGCGACTCTCCCAAATTCGTTTTCGGCGGCTGAGGCGTCCGCGGCGCCTGAGACACGGCAGCCGGGCCGCTGACGCGGTTGTAAAGCATAAACGCGCCCACCAGGATCAGCAGCACCGGCCAGAATCGCGCCAGGTCCCGGAACTCAATGAGCCGCAGCGTATCGAGCAGGAACAGCACGCCCAGCAGGATCAGCAGAATCGGTCCCAGCGGCGCTCGCGAAGCATAGCGGTGCTGCGCCAGCAAACTCGACCATTCGTCCACCGCCATACCCGCCTGCCGCTTCTTCGCCGTGTGGTACGCCTCGAACGGCATGTAGCAATAGAAAGCGAAACACATCATCGCAAGCAGCGGCGCCCCGGGCGTATGTTCCATCGCGTTCGCCAGACTGATCAGCAATCCAAAAATAATCGCGTGTACCAGGCCTTTCAGGTACTGCCCGTTGTAAATCGCGCCAACGCCCGGTATCAGGCCGAGGAAGAACGCGAGGCCTGGTGAGTTATTCACCGGCGCAATCGGCGTCCCCGTTTGCAGGTACGGATTGGCCTCCGCAGTAGCGCCGCTGGCCGCAGCCGCGGGCACATGCTCTTCGCAGAAAACCGTTCCTTCCGACGGCCGCCGGCACGCTTCACACAACGGCCGGCCGCACGAGCGGCAATAAGCGACCGCTGGCGCATCCGGATGTAAATAGCAGTTCATTTCGTTCCTTCTTTGCTGTTTCCCTGGCGCTCGCTGGACCCACGGGACCTTTGCCGTTGCGGCTGATCCTGATACGTCTCCTGCTGCTGCTCCAGATCTTTCAGCCGGGTTTCAATCTCATACACCACGCGCAGATTCTCGTACGACTTCACAACCCGATCCTTCAGCCGCACCGCCCTGTCTTCCACGCCGCCCCAGATCCGCACTGGGCTCAAATCCGCCGCTTGAATGTTTTGCACTTTCACGCCGGTGCAGCGCTCGAGCATCGCGAACGACAACACCGTCATTGCCATGCCCATCACCAGCCGCGGCTGCAGGACTGGCTGCATCCACTTGCTCGCCAGCCGGCTCAATAGCCCTTGCCGTTCCCACGCTCCGCGTATGCGGCCCGCCGGCGCCTGATAGGCAATCCGCGTAATCAACGTATCCGGCGGCTCCACTTCCGGAACCCGCGCCAGAAACGCCGTCGCCGCCGTGACGCCCTCGAACATCTCGCGGCAGCCGGAGCACGAGGCCATGTGCGCCTCCAGGCGCGCACGCCCGCTCGCGTCGAGTGTCCCATCGACGTAATCGGCCAGCGTGCTCTCGAACTCCGGGCAATTCATACCGCTAAATACTCACTCGATTCCGCCTCAATACCCGCGCCAGCTCCGTCCGCCCGCGGTTCAGTCGCGATTTCACCGTTCCTTCTGGCACCGCCAATACTCGCGCGATCTCCCGGTACTCCATATCCTGTAGATCCCGCAAAATCACCGCTTCTCGTAATTCCGGCGAAAGTTTGTGCAATGCCGACTGCAGCAATTCCCCGGCTTCCCGTCCGGCCAGCAGCCCGTCTGTCCGCGAAAATTGCGCCGTCCTCTCCTCGAGCACCGGTAGTTTGTCCTCGATAGCGTCCGTGACCCGCTCCTGCTTTGTCCGGCGATAATGATCCACCAGAAGGTTACGCGTCAGCCGCGTCAACCACACCGCGAATGATCCTTCCCCGGCGCGAAAGCTCCCCAGCGTCTTGAATACCCGCAGAAATACTTCCTGCGTTAAATCCTGCGCTTCGTTATCGCGGCTGGTAAAGCGGTAGCAGAGGCTGTAGACACGTTTGGTATATGCCTTCACCAATTCTTCCCACGCACCCTGCTCCCCACTCAGGCAGCGTTCGATTAAACTCGTTTCAGCGTCCAACGGCTGCCTTTTCCCTACGGCTGCACCCGAGACCCACGGAAGCTTCGAGTGTATCGAAATGCTGAGAGCCAAAGCACCGGACATAGCGTTTTCTACACTCTGTTAAACGACAAACGCGCTCTGGAAGTTCAATTGCGTAACGTGCCGAAAAAATGGGGACTGACTGAAGCGCCGTTTAGGATTTGCCTAAATACAGACAGCAACCCCAATCAGGCGCGGCTGTCTGTCCCCATTTTTTCATCCTCAGCCGACTAGGCCCGCTACACTCTCCTTAGCCCCCCAATGAAATGCCCATTCTGCGGCTTCAGCGAAGACAAAGTCATTGATTCCCGTGAAAGTAAGGAAGGCGACGTCATCCGCCGCCGACGGGCTTGCCTCTCCTGCGAGCGCCGCTTTACTACTTACGAACGTTGCGACGAAGTCCCCTACATGGTCATCAAAAAAGACGGGAGGCGGGAAAAATTCGACCGCCAGAAGGTCCTGAATGGCCTTCTCCGTGCCTGCGAAAAACGCCCCATCGGCATGGGGAAGCTGGCCGAACTGGTGAACGAGGTCGAATCCGCTTTGTTAGAGAGCCCGGACGGCGAATTACCTACTACTTTAATAGGGGAAACGTTAATGGAGCGCCTCCGCGGATTGGACAAAATCGCCTACGTGCGTTTTGCCTCCGTTTACCGCGATTTCCAGGACATCGAAGAATTCCTCAACGAACTGAAAAACGTTATTAGCCAACGGAAAGTCTAATGAGGTAAGGGTGGGCTCTCGACCGGAACTGCGGATATCTTTTGTGAAACCAACCACTTTGCGTGACATCTCCCTTATTAGGTATTAACTTCCGGTGAAAAGCCGGATATAATAGGTGCGCGCAAAATATTACAATTGTGGCAACTGCGTCTCCGTGCAGTGTGGCGCAGCTCGAGCAGTATCCCCCCTCTTGAGTACCAGCCAGTCAGCCCCTCTTGGGTCCGGCGGAGCTGCCGGTCTGGAGTTGGAATGGTCGTATGCCGGTCGAGAAGTTTTGCATGCAGGTTGAGGTGATTACGTAAGGTGGATCAATTCGAGGATCAATTTTTAGGCGACAGCCCCGAGCCGATCGGGGGTATGCCCTTCGATGAAGAAACTAATTTCTTTCATCCGGAGGAAGTGCAGGACGAAGAGTTCCATGGCGCCCAGCAAGTAGAAGAGTCGATTTATACCGACGACCCGGTACGCGTGTATCTGCGCGAAATGGGTTCGGTGCCTTTGCTCACGCGCGAAGGCGAAGTCAATTTGGCCCGCAAAATGGAGCGCGGTAAGCTCCGTATGCAGAAGGCCATCAGCCGTTCTCCGCTCATTCAGAGCCTGGTCGCCGATTTCGCCGAGCTTGTGCGCCGCGGTGCCGAGGACGTCGATAGCTATGTAGATTTTGGGCCTTCCGACATTGAAGAAGGAAGCGCTGCCGATCTCAAACGCCGCAACGAAATTGCCGAGCTCTTTCTGGCCTACGCGGCCGCGGTCAAAAAACTGCAGCAGACCATCGATAAGCATGCCTCCGTCCCGCCGGCTAACAAAAAGTTGCGCCGCAAATGGGCCGGTAAAGTGCTTCGCGCCAAAGTCGAGCTGTCGCTCGCCCTGCGCGCTGTTCCCTTCAATCTGGCCCGCTGGAAGGAATTCGTCCGCGCCATCGAGCACACCGCCGAAGAAATGTCGCTGTTCGAAGCGGAGATCAAAAAGCTCGAAACGCGTACGTCGGCTTCGGCCCAGTTGCGCGTCAAAGAACTGAAGCGCGACCTCAAGAAAAAAGAGTCCGAAGCCGGCGCTCCGCTACCCGATCTGCGCCATAGCCTCGCGGTCATTCGCCACGGCGAAATCGAAGCCGAGCGCGCCAAGAAAGACCTTGTCGAAGCCAATCTGCGCCTGGTCGTTTCCGTCGCCAAGAAGTACGTCAACCGCGGCCTCCACCTGCTCGATCTGATCCAGGAAGGCAACATCGGTCTCATGCGCGCCGCCGACAAGTTCGAATACCGCCGCGGCTACAAGTTCTCTACCTACGCTACTTGGTGGATTCGCCAGGCCATCACGCGCGCCATCGCCGATCAATCGCGCACCATTCGCATTCCCGTTCACATGAACGAGAGTATGAACAAGTTCCTGCGCGCCACCCGGGAGCTCGAAAAGGAGCTCGGTCGCGTCCCGACCAACGAAGAAATCAGCCGTCGCATGGACATTCCGGTCGAAAAGGTCCAGAAGCTCAAAACCATTTCCCGCGATCCGGTGTCGCTGGAAACTCCCGTCGGCCGCGATGGCGAGTCCGCTCTCGGCGATCTCATCGAAGACCGCTGGGTCGGCTCCCCCGTGGACGCCGTCATCGATTCCAACGTCCGCGACGAAACCGCCAATATCCTGAAGACCCTCTCTCCTAAGGAAGAGAAGGTGATCCGCCTCCGCTTCGGCATCGGCTGCGAGCGCGAGCACACTCTCGAAGAAATCGGTCAGGAATTCGACGTTACCCGCGAACGCATCCGCCAGATCGAAGCCAAGGCCCTGCGC
>JAICIH010000078.1 GCA_025924475.1 Bryobacteraceae bacterium | reverse complement strand
TCTCAAACGGTGCGCCCCTCTCGAGACAGTCGAGAAAATGCCGCTGCGCGGCGTACACACTATCGCCGCGGTAGCCCTTCATTACATCGTTCTTCCAAAACAAAACACCGTTCCGATGTACATCGCCGTTGGGTAGCACGGTGAGAACACCATCTTCGCCTTCGAATACGGCTTCGCCCATGACAGGCTCGGCCGGCGATGCATCTAAAAAGCGGTGACCGGAGATGCAGCCGTCAACACCACCGCTGTGCCGCAACGCAAGAAGCGCTTGGTCTTCTCCAGCAATTACCGGATTGCGCCGCCGCGCCAGCGCATAGACGCTTGCCAGATCCCCGAACAGGAACCGCGCCGTATCGAGATGATGGACTAGCGTCTCATAAATCAGCAGCCGCGGCATGCTTCGGAAATACGGCTGCGCTGCGTAGGGCTCGGAGCCCGCTCCGTCGGCTCGCACCGTCCGCATCCAATACGTGATCGGCCTGCCTATCGATCCTGCCGCAATGGCCTCATGCACCTTTCGATACCACGGCTGCCAGCGCCAGTTTTCGTGAATCATCACCGCAATCCCGGACGATCCGCACGCCTCCACCAGAAGCGCCGCCTCCTCTTCGTTGGCCGCCATAGGTTTCTGGCAGATCGCCGGAATGCCGCGGCTGATGGCCAGGCGGACCAACGAGAGATGAGTTGCCGGCGGTGTGACGATGTCGACGAAATCGAGCGCTTCGTGATCCATCATTTCCTCGGGCGAAGAATACACCCGGCTCGCAAAGGCGCTCGCCCGCTCCTTGTCGGTGTCGCAAGCGGCCACGATCTCGACTCCTTCGATTCGCCGCCACGCTTCGATATGATGCCGCGCGAAGTATCCGCAGCCAACCATCGCTCCGCGCCAAATCCGTCCTGAATCCATTGACTAATCGATTAGTATGCAACAAAATGACAGATACGGCATGGATGCGATCGCAGGCGCCATTGATCTACACGTACATAGTTCACCCGACGTCGATCCCCGGCGCTTCGACGATCTCGATCTCGCGCGGGAAGCCGCGCGCGCCGGAATGGCCGGCATTCTCATCAAATCGCATCAGAACTCTACTGTAGAGCGCGCCAAACTCGTAAGCCGTGTTGTCCCGGAAATTCAAGTATTCGGCGGGCTGGCGCTCAACGACCCCATCGGCGGCCTGAATACCGAAGCCGTAAAGGTGGCGCTGGCATTGGGAGCGCGGCAGATCTGGATGCCCACCCGTAGCGCGCGCAATCATCGGGAGCATCACGGCGTGGCCGGCGGCATCGACATCCTAGACAGCGAAGGCCGCCTGCGGCCCTCCGTGGAAGAAATTTTGCTGCTGCTTGCCGGCACGGACTGCATTTTGGGAACCGGACATCTCTCGCCGATCGAATCTGCCGTGCTAATCGAGCGCGCGCTCGCCCTCGGGGTCCGTCGAATCTGCGTCACCCATCCGGAATGGCGTGCAACGCACTACAGCATTCAAGAACAAATGGAGCTTTCCCGCAAAGGCGTCCTGTTCGAGCGCTGTTTCGTCTCCACCACGCACCGCTGCGGATTTACTCCTTTTGAAACCATCTTCGATGCCGTCGCCGAAGTCGGCTGCGCAAGTACAATCCTCTCCACCGACCTGGGACAGCCCGACACGCCGCCGCCCGCCGAAGGCCTGCGCACCTACGCCGAGCGCATGCTCGCCTATGGCTTCAGCCACAGCGACGTACATCGCGTAATCGCCGAGAACCCCGCCCGCCTCCTCGGCTTATAAGAACAGCGCGCAAAGCGGGGACTGGTACGTTACAATCACTCCCTTGCGGTCGTGGCTCAGAAAAGCTGCTCGAACGTTTCAGCAAGTTACCGAGCCGCGACCGCGAGGGAGCGGTCTCCGACATCCAAAGGCGACGAACTTGCCTCAAAAATTCAACTTCAACCCAAACTGAATATTCCTCGACGACGACGCCGACTGAATCAACCCATAAGAACTCGAAGCCACGGTCGACCCCGGCAGCCCAAAATTCGTATGATTCAACAAATTGAACGATTCGCCGCGAAATTGCAGGCGTACTCTCTCACCTATCGTGAAAGTCCGGAAAATCGAAAGATCAATCGTCTCCTCCGCCGGTCCAGTCATAATATTGCGCCCGCTGCTTCCAAACGTGCCGCGTATAGGCTGCGCGAACGCGGCCGTGTTGAACCACAGCGACCGGCTCTGCGTGAACCCGCTGAACGGATCGCCCACTTGTTCGGCAAGCTGATTCGTAGCTGCGCAATTGCAGGCATCACCCGAAGCGCTGACCGAGAACGGGAATCCGGATCGTAATGCGGTAATCGTATTGAGCTGCCATCCGCCCAGAAGCGCTCCCCCAATTCCGCCGGTCAGGAACGGTTTTCCTTTTCCAAACGGCAATTCCCAGCTAGCGCTGAACACGGCACGCTGGCGAATATCGAAATCCGCCCGGCCTTTATCGAGCGACAGGTTGTAAATATCCCGCGGAGTATCGTCAATCAACGAGCCGCTGTCGAGAGCCTTCGCGTACGTATACGAGAAAAGAAACGAGAGCCCCTGCGAAAAACGCTTTTCGGCTTTCACGAGCAGCGCGTGATACGTCGAGTTCGCATCGTCGTCCGTCAAACGGATCGTGTTCCCGAAGCGCGGGTACGGTCGCCGCGTCTGAATGGGCGTCGGATGCGCCGGATTGGCGTCCAGCGGCGCCTGATTCGCCAGCAGCCGCCGCGCCAGGTGCGTTCCCTTTGTCCCCATGTAGCCGATATCGATCAGCAGATTCGAGGCAAACTGCCGCTGCACATCGAAGTTCCATTGCTGATAATACGGATCGACGTATTTATCGCCGGGACTATAAATATCCGGCTGCGCCTGCAGCGATCCCTGCGCAGGAAAAAGATCGGTGATCTTCAACACCGCGGGAGTGTTCGCATTTCCATTCTGGTCCGATTGCAGCGAGAAGATCGCGCCGTACGGCGGATTGCGCGTCCACGTGCGCAGGTCCTGCAGCTCGATCATGTCGTAGAAAATGCCATACCCAGCCCGAATCGCCGTGCGATTGTCATTGAAAGGCCGGATGGCTATGCCGACGCGCGGCCCCCAATCGTTCTTGTCCGTAGGAACGACCCCGCGCGGTATGCACCGTCCATCTGACGTTCCTAATCCCGGAATGTATGCGGTGCAGGCGCCGGATAGCAGCACCCGCCCTCCCGGATAACTCCGGTCGAAGGCCGTGAGATGGTTCAACTTCTCCGTCATGCGTGGCGCCAAGTCGTAGCGCATACCCAGATTGAGCGTCACGCGCTGATTCACTTTCCAATCATCCTGTACGAAGAATCCGTAACTGAATCCGTTGTACGCGCCGGCGAGCGATTGCGAGGACCCGGCCGCCGTCAAAGGCAATCCCAAAAGCGCATCGGCTAGCGCAATGCCGGTATTCGACGCCGATGCCGGATTGGCTGTTAACCCGCCAGTGAATCCGAGCTGCCCGTTCTGCTGCCGTTCGGTCAGATCGTTGTAGTTCAGCTTTCGGATGTCCGCGCCCGTCTTGATCGAATGTCGGCCCCTGGTCAGAGTAATTTCCTGGAACAACTGATAGGAATTCGTGCGCTGCGTGGAGGGAATAAACGTCCCCGCGCCGAGCCCGCTCACATTGGTAATGCTGATGTTCGGCAGCCCGAATGCAATCGGCTCCTGCAGTAAATTCTTCAACCCTAGCTGCGCCGCCAGATTCGGCCCATACGCGCTGTTCTGCAGGTTGAGATAGGTCGGCCGGTTGTAGCCGAGCCGTAGTTCATATACCGTCGCCGGATTGATGATATGGACGAAATTCAGCGCCAGGTTCTGAGTCTTCGCGTCGGTATGCGCACTGTTGAGCGGAATGGCCGAAAAATCGGTCAGGTTACCGCTCATGATCGAATAGCGGAAGAACAGGTTGTTCGATTCATTGAAATGATGATCGATGCGGCCCATGAATTGATCGCTGTCGCTCAGATCGTTCAGCCCGGTCGCATAATTGTTGCCCGATGCCGCCGCGGATGTAGCGCTCGGATAGTACGTCATGATCGCGCTGCCAAAGGGCGTAATTCTGCCGGCGGGAATCATGTTTCCGGGAAATGGATCCCGCACGATCGCACCGTTCACGATGCGCGTTGTTGCCGGATCGAAAATCCGCTGGTTATTTCGAAATCCAAGGCGGCTGAAATCGCCGTTGCGTTGCTCGGCCGTTGGCACCGATAGCTGCGCGGTGCTCCCCTTCCGAATACGGGTGCTCTCCCAGCTCGCAAAATAAAAAGTCTTGTTCGTGCCTTTGTAAACATGCGGGATCTCCACCGGCCCGCCGAGTGTCGCGCCGAACTGGTTATAGCGTAAGGGCGACTTCTTCAGTCCGTTCAGATTCGTAAAGAAATTCGCTGCGTCGATTGCGTCGTTGCGCAGAAACTCGTAGGCCGAGCCGTGCAATTCGTTCGTTCCCGACTTGGTTGCCACGTTGACCTGCGAAGCGAAATGGCCGTATTCGGCAGAGTAGGCATTCGTTTCGAGCTTGAACTCCTGGATCGTATCCACCGAAGGAAACAGCGAGGGCGTTTGAAAATGGGGATCTTGCGCATCCACCCCATCCACCAGGTATCCGTTGGACTTCTCTCTCGCGCCGCCTACATAGAACGCCGGCGTGGTCAGTTGGCCCGGAATCGCGTGATTACCCGCGATGAACGACTTCGGCATCGTCGGCGTTGTTCCCGGCGCAAGCAGCACCAGATTGTAGAAGGACCGGCCATTGAGCGGAAGATTTTCAATTGCCTTCTCCGCGATAACTTGCCCGATGGAGCTGGTTTCCGACGCCACCAGCGGCGCCGACGCCGTAATCGTAAGCGATTCTTGGACGCTCCCCACCACCAGAACGACATCCACCCGGGCGGTCTGGTCCACTTGAAGCTGGAATGCGTCCACTTCGGCGCGCTTGAATCCCTGTTTTTCCGCCGTCAACCGGTAAGTGCCAGGCGGAAGCAGCGGCAGCGAATAGCTGCCATCCGCGCCAGTCTGCGTCGCCCGGCGAAGTGCCGTCCCGGCATTCACCGCCGTAACGGTGCTCCCCGGAACCACAGCGCCGGTTGAGTCCTTCACGGTTCCCACCAAGGTGGCGGTCACGTTCTGGGCCAATAGCGGGCCGGCGCAGAGCGTCAGAAAGAATAAAGAGCGAACTGTTTTCACAATACTATTCCTTTAGCTAACCGATTAGGTAGATTATTGTTCATCTGCTCCGGAATGTCAATGAAGGCTTCGATTCCCTGAGAGTTCAGTTCCCCGAAATCACCGGCAAAACAATCCGCGAGGGGTGCTCCGCATCCAGATAAATCGTATTCTCCGCAATCTGCCAGCGGCGGTTATTATTCAGCGGCTCGCCGGTATTCGGATTTACATCGAAGCGCGGAAAGTTGCTGCTTGAAATGTCCAGGCGAATCCGGTGCCCACGCGCAAAAACCAGCGATGTCGGGTACATTTCGATCGTGAATTCATAGGGCCGGCCCGGTTGTAATAACTCCGCTTTGCCGAAGCCATTGCGGTAGCGCGCTCGCACAATGCTGTCGGCGATATTCAGGTCCACGCCGCCCGGAAAATCGTGATTCGGCGGGTAGACATCGATTAGCTTGGCAGTGAAATCCGTATCGAGCGCGTTCGATGCCGCCCACAGCTTCACGATCAGACGTCCGGTAACCTCCATATCCGCAGCCAGCGGCGGAGTCTGAAACACCACAACGTCGTTCCGCGCCGAAAGCGGCCGCGAATCGCTGCACAGCCAGAAATCCGGCGTGCAGCGCTGGTCCGCCGCGCCCTGAAACATGATGTTTCCTTGCGAAGAAATGTTGCCGCCCAGCGTCGGCACGGGATGGTGGGGATCGAACAAATAATGAATGAGAGCCTCGCTGACCGGCTTATTCGGCGAAAGCACGCCGCCTGCATGCAGGTAATACGGAGTCGCCTGCGCTCGCGCCGGCGGCCACTCCCGTTCATCGCGCCAATGGCCGCCGACAAAAATGCGTCCTTCCGGGGTCTTGTGCGCATCGCCGCCGCCCATCACGTAAATACGTACCGGCGGCTCCCGATCCACACCGTTATCGACCCCTTTCAGCCAATGGTCGAACCAGCGCAACTGGAAAGCCCAGAGGTCGAGCGCGGCATCTGCGGTAAATTGCGCCTGGCCGGCATAGTCGCGATTCTCCGCGCTGTGAATCCATGGCCCGATAATCAGCCGCTGTAGACTGTGCTTCGCCTTCCGCAGCTCCACATAATTGAGATTCGCGACTTGCGCGCCCCACGAGTCGTACCAGCCGGTCGTGTGATATTCGGGAACGTCCTTGTATTCGGCGAGATGATCCAGCACGCTCGATCCGGAATTCTTCCAGAAATCGTCATAATCGCCGTGGCTCATCGCTTCGATTAGCCACGCTTCGTAATCCGGCGCGAATTTGAGCGGCGTCGTCCCGGCGCGCAACGGTAAGCCGCGCACATAGTCGCGGACGTGCTGGCCCATCTCGATCAGCGCCTTGGCCGCCGCCGGATCTTGCGCCGCCCGCAATGCCGCCTCCGTTCGATTCGGTTCTTCCGTTGCTACTCCAAGCGTGAATACCCAATTAAAGAAACGCAGCTCGAACGCGCCGTTGTGACGCACGCCGTAGCGTCCGAAATTCGACATCGCGTTACGCGGAACCATCGCCTTGATGTACGGCGCATTCGCAATTGCCAACGCGTGCTGCGTCGCGCCCCCATAGGAAGTGCCGATTGTGCCGATGCTGCCATTACACCAGGGCTGGCTTCCAATCCACTGCGCGGTATCGAATCCGTCGTTCGGGTCGTCACGAATCGGAACCCAGCGGCCTTCCGATTTGTACCGCCCGCGCACGTCCTGAAAAATCACGATGTATCCATGTGGAACCATGTGCTCCGCCGCAGTCACTCCGGCGGATTTGTTATACGGCGTGCGCTCCAGCACGACCGGAAACTTCCCTTCCGCGCGTACGCCGCCTTGCGCCGGAAAATAGATATCCGTAGCTAGCTTCACGCCATCGCGCATCGGCACCATCACATTCTTCGCCGCGATGATCTGGTAAGCAGTCTCCGATTGCGCGTATGCCGCGGGAAGATATACGCAGAATAAAAGCGGCAACACAGTTTTTGAGTGTCGAATCATGGGCTGAAGTATTCCCAATGAGTTTACGCCTGCTCCGGTTTATAATGCCCGCGTGAATCGCCGCGATTTTCTAACCGGAGCGGCCGCATCGGCATTGTTCGCCGCCCCGCCGCGCTATCCCATCATCGACACCCACATTCACTTGTTCGATATTTCCCGTCCCCAAGGCGTGCCCTGGCCGCCGAAAAACAGTCCTATTTATAAAAGCTCGCTGCCCGATGGCTACCGCAAACTAACGGCGCCGTTCGGTGTCACCGGCGCCATTGCGGTCGAGTGCAGCCCTTGGACGGCCGACAACGACTGGGTGCTGAACGTCGCGCGCGATGCGCCGATCATTGTCGGCATGATTGGGAATCTCGAACCCGCCGCGCCCGACTTCGGAAAGCAATTGGAGCGGCTGCACAAGAACCCTCTGTTTCGCGGAATTCGTTACGGTAACCTTTGGGGCCGCGATCTCGGCAACGCAATTTCAAAACCTGAATTCATCACCGGATTGAAACTGCTCGCCGGCGCCGATCTCACACTCGATACCGCCAATCCCAATCCCGCTTTGATGCGCGCGGCCGTGCGCGTCACTGATCGTGTCCCGAATCTCCGCATCGTCCTCGATCACCTGCCGCAATTAAAAATTTCGGATGATGCCGATCTGCGGTCCCTCGCGGCGCGCCCCAACATCTTTGCCAAAATTTCCGGCATCGTCCGCCGCGTAGACGGCCGCGTGCCGCTTGATGTGAACTTCTATCGCGACCGCCTGGATCATATTTGGGACCTATTCGGCCCCGGCCGTCTGCTGTTCGGCAGCGATTGGCCTAATAGCGCCCAGTGGGCCACCTACCCGCAGGTGTTCCAGCTTGCGCACGATTTTCTTGCGTCCAAAGACGCCGCGTCCACTGAAAAAATCTATTGGAAAAACTCCGTGCAGGCGTATCGCTGGAAGCGCCGCTAACTTGTTGCACTTTTGTGGGGCCGATTGGCAATCGGCGGCGGGTTGGCAACCCGCCTTTAAAGAACCGCGCGCGTTAGCAAGCGGAACTCCGCATCTTCAGAACGCCGCCCGCAAAGTCCCGCCCAAATCGAGATTGGCCCCCGTAATAAACTTCGCCAGCGGAGACGCCAAAAAGACAACTGCATTCGCCACATCGCTCGGCTCCCCGAACCCAAGTGGCATGTAGCGATCCTCGAGAAACTTCTTCACCGCCCCTTCGCGATCCAATCCGAATTGCGCAGCAATCTGATCGGCGATCCCTCCCGGCCGCGAAAACAACCCGGTCCATACCGGTCCCGGCGACACCGCATTCACCCGCACGTTCGGAGCGTACGCTTTCGCCAGAGACTTCGTGAGATGCAGAATGCCGATCTTAAAGAGTCCATAGTCCATGGCCGCCGGCTCCGGCTGCCTTCCTAGATCGGACCCGATATTGACCACTGCCGCGGCGCCAAGCTCCGCCATGCTGGGAAGCAGCGCGCGGCACGTTCGTATGCATCCCAGTAGATTCACGTTCATCGACCGCAGCCATTGCTCGTCGGAAATTTGCTCGAATGGCAGCGGATCGGCGACTCCCAGATTGTTCACGAGGATATCGGGCGCCCTTCCAAACGTGCGAAGCACATATTCGACGGACTGTTCAATGCCGGCGGCCGTGCTGAGGTCGGCGGTAAAAGTTCCGTGCCACGCATTGGCTTTGCTCGCAAGAGTCGCCGCATCCTGGTCCGCCACGATGACGCGCGCGCCCTCCCGAGTAAGCGTATCTGCAATGGCCGCGCCAATGCCGTTCGCGCCGGCCGTCACGAAACACAGTTTTCCCGCAAGTTGTGTATCCATGGAAACCGGCGCCGTTTACGATCGCGGCTTGCCTTTGCCAGCCGGCTCAGCCGAGGAATTTTTTCCGCGTTTCAGAGTCAGTGTCGGCGGCTTCCGTTTGCCAGGCAATTTTTTCATACGTCAAGCATATCGCCGGTCCAAGCGTTCCCATACCGCGCCTCAATTCTGCGAACCCGGCAGCGTCACAGCCTCCGCACTTCCCGCATAGAGAGCATTGAACAGCAGTTTGAACGTGCCATGGCTCTGCCCGCGAAAGGTAACTTCCGGCCCAAGCAGGAATAGTTCACCGCGGCCCACCTTCGCTTCCGCGACCGCCGTTCCGCCGTCAAGTAATTGCTGGCCCCAGGCCCAGCCGCTTACCAGCGGTTTCACACCGGTAAACCACGCCACCGCGGCAATGCCCTGCAACGGCGCATTCGGACGCAGCTTGAACACCGGGCTGTTGTCGAAGAAAACGATCGCCTCCCGCGGCATCCCGTAAGCCAGCGGATTGCGATTATCTAAATTGACCTTAAGCAGCGAGCCTGGGATGTAATACTTCTCGCGCGGCGCAGTGACGTATCGCTCCACCGGAACATCGAGCCAATCCGCCATCCTCGTGGAACCTCTGCCGACCGTCACGATCGCGCCGCCGGCTTGCACAAATTTCTTGAGCTGCGGCGCGGTGACATCTTCTGTCAGGTGACCCAGCCAGGACCGGTATTTTTCAGGAATCGTCTCGGGAGCCGGTTGCGCTGGGCCGCCCGGCATCACATCGGGAAACACCAGCACATCGAAGCGATCCTGCAAGCTTCCGGCATCCAGCATCTGCGGATACACGAGTTCAAACGGAAATTCGTACTGCTCGAAAAGCCAGCGTGTCCAGCCGGAAGCAATCGAGCCGCCGTACTGATCGTAAAGGCCAATGCGAATGCGCTTCAGTTGCAGCGCCGGCCCGCGGGGAGCCGCCGCCGCGCCGTGAACCGGAATTCCGTACTGGCTCGCAGCCTGCTCGAGAATTTCCCGCGCGCTGTCCGATGCCGGAACCCAAATCGCCCCTGTGCCCAAATCCTCGCCATCCACCGAAGGCGCGTTCCCCATCCAATACACCGGGCATCCCGCCTTCAGCAGACGATTGATCGCTATGAACGAATCGTTCACGCGATGGCTGATCAGATAACCGGCCGGCCGGCCTGGCCCCAGAACAGTCGCTTTCGGCGGTGATTGCAAATCGTCCAGCGTGACGAACGGCCCGTCAAAACCATCCAGAATGCGATCGAATGTAATCCCCATCTGCAGCGCCAGCGTCCAGCCGGCGCTGTCATATGGCGGAACCGCCGGACCGCCCGGATAAAGGAAATCGTTTGGATGGATCTGCGGCTCGAACATATCCATCACATGCGGCCGAAACGCCTGATCGGTCTTCACCACGTACGATCCGGCCGGATACTTCTTGCCATTCACCGAAAAGGTGGCGGTCGCCTTCCGCACGACAATACCGGTTTTGATCAAAGCGTTGACAAACTTTGTTGCAGTAGCAAAGTCGGCTTGATCTGCCGGAAGAATGTAGCCGCGCGGATCGCGATGCCGCGGATTGTGCAGCACCGATTGATATAAATCCGCCGGCAGCGCCGCGCCGCCGAGTCCGCCTGTCGTCAATCCTGGCGGCAATTCGTGCGACGGTTTCTGCGGCGGCGCGGCCGAACGCAGCGCCTCAATCCGATCGGGCGTAATCGTCCAATGATCCTGGCTCCCGTTTTCGATCGAGTTTCGGCCCATCCGGTAGATGTTGTAGAGCAGCGTCTCGCGGTTCCGCGAAGCATAATCGAGCACCGCGCGATTGTTGCTCATCTCGTACTCAATCGATTGCCGGTAATGCCACGTTTGCGGCGCGATCGGCAGCGGCCAATCGCCCGTCGGCAACTGCTTCTCCGCCACCAGCGGAATCTGGATAGGCGTGGGATTGCCAATAATCTCAGTGAGCAGCCCGATCATGTTGTGGAAATAGGCGATGGTGCGCAAACCGCCGTTCCACCAAGTCGAATAATTCGCGCCCGAGCGCTGCACCGAGCCGCCTTTGCCCTCCGCTACCAACCGCTGATGCATCGCGGCGCCCACTGCCTCGACGCCCAACGGGATCAGCGGATCGAAATGGTAGTTAAACGGATCGCGAAACGGCGGCATAAAGATCACGGCGCCAGCCGGCCCGGTCTGGTGATGGTTGTACACGATCTGCGGGAACCACTCGCGAAACATCTGCCGGTTCATGTTCGTGGTCTCCGGCATGTTCGACATATAGAAATCGCGGTTGTTGTCGTGCCCGATGTAGTGCTGAAACAAAACCGGCAACCCGCGCAGGCTGCGCTTGGCCGGGTCAGACTCCCGCATGTACCAGTTCGCTACCAGCTCTTGCCCGTCCGGGTTTGCCAGCACGCATAGCAGAATGTCGTCGTTCAGAATGCGCAGAGTCTCCGGATCGTTACGGCTCACCATCTCGTAAACCTCTTCCATCTCCTGCTGCGACCCGACGGTCTCGCTCGCATGCAAACCGCCGTCAATCCACACCACAGCCTTCCCTTCCCGCGCCAAAGCGTGGGCCTGCTCGTCCGTCAAACCTTCGGCGCGCGCCAGTCTCCGGGAAATCTCTTTATAGTGATCGAGCCGTTTAATGGTCTCGGGCGCGCTGATGATCGCCATGTACTGCCGCCGATGTTCCGCTGTGGGCCCGATATCCACCAGCTTCATGCGGTCCGATTCCGACGCCAGCTTGTGCCAGTAAGCATCAAGCTGCGTGTAGCTCGCCACCTGGTAGTCATCGCCCAGGTTGAACCCCAGCGCTTGTTTCGGCGTAGTAATCTGCGCCCGTCCGAGCGCCGCCACAGCGAGCAAAAGCAGAAAGTATTTCAAAATCTCTGCACTAGTGGCCATATTTTGTACTACTACATTTCAAATTCTTTGCCGCTTGCGACAAGTTCAATCTTGAAAACTGAGCCGCGACCACAGGGAGCGGTAACGTTCGCTCCTGAATCCGCACAGCACGTTTGGTTGCGGCTAGCCTGCTTTGTGGGGCAGGTTGGTAACCTGCGGCCGATTGGTAATCGGCCTGTCCAAGAATCAGACCCGCTTCCAATTAGTGTTGCGCGGTCTGTGCCGTCTTTGCAGCAGCAGCCGCTGCTTCATCCGGGAACAACGGATGCGTTAACGGATGCTCATGCCCTTCATGACACGTAAAGCAACGCACCGCGGGATGATTCTTGAAATGCTCGGCGTCGATCGACGCCACCATCTCGATCATCTTGCGCGCGGTCTGCTTTTCTTTCTTATCGTCGAGGTCCATCTTGAACCGCACATGGCAAAACTCGCAGTTCTTCCCAAGCGACCAGGCGAAATAGCGCATGGATTCGATAAACTCCGAAGCCGTCAGATCTTTCATCGGAGTCTTCACATTCTTGAAGCGTTTCCCGGCGGTTTCTTCCGGCGCGCGCAGCGGCGCGGCGGCCTCGTCCGGCTGCTTCAACAGCACGATCGTGCTCTCCGCTAGCTTGCCGTTGTTGTTCGCGACCGAATGCAGCGTGAGCGTCTGGCCATCGGAAGAAAGTTCATAAGTCCGCTTGAACGTATTCGGCCGGCCGGCGGTCTCGCCACTCACCGTGAATACATTGCCTTCGGAGGAAGCGATCAGCCGCGTCGGAACACCCATATACGGCAGCACCTTCGCCTTGCCATTCAGAAAAACGGTGAGCACCGTCCGCTCCTCGCCATGTTGGCCCCAAATACCTGTGGTCTCGACAAACTGCGGCGCCTGCTCTTTCGTGTGCGCGTCGAATACCGCCGTCTTGTGCTCAATGATTGCCAGGTAATTCGTAGGCGTCGAACCCGGCGGCCCAGCCAGCTTGCTCTTTTCCAGGTCCGCCTTCCAGACGCCCCTTATATCGGGCGTTTGCGCGATTATGAGCGCAGCGCTTATAGCCCCTAAAGCAACCAGCTTCAACATAGTTGGGCAAAGTATAACATCGGCGCTATGGCACGGTTTTCACCTTTCCCCAGAAGATACTGCAATCCTCCACATCCATCTCGTGAGGAAACACCGAGGCCAGCTCGTAGTAGTTGATCAGATCGTCTTTACAGCTCTGCACAGTAGCGAAACGGCCGGCGCGAATCTGCTTTTTGAACTCAGCCTGCGAAACCACGTGCAGAAGTTTCTCGCGTGCTGCCGCCAATTGAATGTTGCGCGTGTAGGAAAATTCGAGACCCGTAGGCGGTGTGCGGCGCAACAAAAAATAGACCGGCTCTTCGGCATACAGCATCGCGCCGGGCGGTGTCACTTCGGCGGTTTTGCGCGCTACATTTTTATACTCTTCCCAGGTGGAGGCATCGCGATCTTCCAACAGCGCCTGCGCGCAGCTCAGCGCCATAAAAACGGCCGCCAGCACAGCCGCCCCGCGCCAGCGGATGCCAGACAATCCCGCTACCGCCAGAATGCTCACGAAGGGAACCAGAAAAACGAAATAGCGCTCGAATGTCGGATGCGTGGTTGCGTTGAACAGCGCCAACCCGAGCACTAACCAGAGCGCCAGACGAAACTCCCGCCCCCACGCCGCGTCCCTGTAGACCCGCCGGACGCCCATCAATGCCAGCGCTCCCAGCGCCAGGGCCTGCGTGGAATTCAGCCATCCCGTCAGGACTTCTATATCGTGCAGGTTGATTCCCGGCCAATTGGCGCGCCGGTAGAGCGCCTGGTATTCGAAGACGTTGAAGAAAACCTGTTCCGGGGCCTGAAAGAACAACCATATTACCGGCGTGAAGGGAATCGCCGCTCCCGCCAGAAACGCTGCGCTTCGAAGCCAACGCGCGGTTCCCCGGTTGGTCCAAAGCGTCCACGCGAGCAGCACGATCGCGACGGGAGCCGTCAAAAGCGAACATCCCACGGCCACGCCCGTAAACAAACCGGCCACAAACGTGAAAAGCGCCGCGCGGCGCCGCATCGCCGCCACTGCCGCGCAAAATGCAGCCACACAAAAAAACAAGCCGCTGCCATAAGCCTGTGCCACCGTTCCGAACTGCATCACGGTAATGTTGAGGCCTGTGAAAACGGCCGCGCAGCCGGCGCCCGCCCAACGCCATTCCCTGCTTTCGCCCGTTGGAAGATGCCGCAGCACAAAGCGCGCCGTCAAACACATCGCTCCCACGGCAAACATCGCCGCCAGCAGATGAGGAGTATGCCAGTTCTGGCTAAACAGATGAATCAGGCCGGCATTGAGATAGGCGTTGAGCGGCGTTTGTGGAAAGCAGAAGTCCACGTATACCGTCTTGCCTTGCGCAACGAGCGCGGCGGCGAGCAAATGAAACCCCTCATCCCAAACAAATGCACGGGTTTGCGAGAAGGCAACGAGCGCGGCCGCCGCAACAAGCAACGCCCATAGGAAAAATCCTATGCCCGTACGCGCCGGAGCGGGATTAGTACTGTGCATACCGCCTACAGATTAATCTGATACCGCAAGACCCCAAAAATTCGTTATAAAGACAAGTAGTTCTACTTACGACGCACTTCTAAGAGTTCTACGGTACAGCAGCTCGGCGAGGCAAGGAAAAGTACAAGACAACGAAAGTCGAGTTCCCGTCTGCAAACGGAAACTCGACTGGAAAGGAGAGACAGTACACATGAAAGTTAAGAGCAGTGTCGGTGCCGGTCGCACCTTTTGGGGTCCGTGATTCCCACATCGGCACACTCGTGCCGATGTTTTAATTAGCGGGCCGCTGCGCCTTTCGGGGCGGGCGGCCCACTTTATTTATGTAACTCCCGCCGTCTCGTATCATGGCCAGCAGCTTTCATCGGACCACTCAATCTCTTCGTCTCGACCGCGGAATTTGGTCCATTTCCGCATTCCTTATCGCTCTCGCCTTAGTCACTGCGTGGCTAGTGTGGGCATTCAAAGCAGTAGTAGTGCGCTATGAGGTCTCCGATTCGGCGCGTCTTGAAGTCGCCGCCGCCCCTTACCCCATCGAAGCGCCGGCCGCCGGCCGCCTCACCCTATCGCGATTGGTCTTAGGTAAAGAAGTGCGCGCCGGCGATGTACTGGTCGAGCTCGACGGCCGCGGCGAACAACTTGCTCTCGAGCAGGAGCGCGCTCATCTGGCTTCGCTCGCGCCCCAGCTTGCCGCGCTTCGTTCCGAAGTCCTCTCCGACGAGCAGGGAAATGCCGCCGAACAGGAAGCCGCGGCAGTGGCCACGACCGGAGCGGAAGCCCAGCGCCGCCAGGCCGAAGCACAAGCTGCGCTCGCCGAAGAAGAAGCCGCGCGCGCCCGTCGCCTGCGCAGCGAAGGCCTGATTTCCGAAGCCGAAGCACGGCGCGCCAATGCCGAAGCGCAAAGCAAACGCGCCGCGGTGGAAAGCCTCAAAGCCTCCGTCGCGCGGCTCGCACCCGAGTTGCAAGTGCGCCGGCGCGATCGTGATGCGCAAGCCGCTGAGACTCGCGGCGACATCGCCCGCCTCGAAGCGGAACAGGCTACCGCGGTGGCCCATGCCCATCGGCTCGAATTTGAAATAGAAAAGCGCCGCATCCGCGCTCCCATTAGCGGCCGTTTGAGTGAATGCGCCGTCTTGCGGCCGGGCGCCTATATCAACGCCGGCCAGCAGCTCGGCATCGTCGTCCCCGGGAGCAAGCTTCAGGTCGTGGCGGAATTTTCGCCAGAAGCCGCGCTCGGCAAAATTCAACCCGGCCAGAACGCAATCGTAAAGCTCGACGGCTTCCCCTGGGCGCAGTTCGGCACGCTTCCGGCGCGCGTCTCGCGGGTGGCAGGCGAAATTCGCAATGCTAAAGTGCGCGTCGAACTCGCCGTCCAAACACCTGCCGGCTCTCGCATCCGGCCCACACACGGCTTGCCCGGATCGGTGGAAGTGGAAGTAGAGCGAATTTCTCCGGCCGTACTCTTGCTCCGATCCGCCGGCCGGACCGTGGGTGCGCGTTGAGAAAGCTGACTCTGCGGTCGGCCATGTACTACTACATCTCAAATTCTTTGCCGCTTGCGATGATTTCCTGCCCGCCTGGCAAACAAACTTCGCAAGTCGTTGATCTTGAAACTGAGCCGCGACCGCGAGGGAGCGGTAACGCTCGCCCCTGTTTGGTTGCGGCGCAAGCTGCGTTGTGGGGCAGGTTGGCAACCTGCGGCGGGTTGGCAACCCGCCAAGAGGGTGCGCGTTGAGAAAACTCTTCGCCCCCGAAGTCGTTCAAACCTCCAGCCTCGATTGCGGACCCGCGGCGCTCAAATCTCTACTCGAAGGCTTCGGCATCCCGATCGCCTACGGGCGCTTGCGCGAAGCCTGCCAGACCGGCCTCGACGGCACTCTCATCGATACCGTGGAAACGGTCGCCAACGAGCTGGGCCTCGAAGCCGAGCAGATCATGCTGCCCGTGGATCACTTGCTGCTTCCCGAGGCCAAAGCTCTGCCGGCCATCGTCGTTGTCACGCTGCCCAACGGCATGACGCATTTTGTCGTGGTCTGGCGCCGGCACGGAAGTCTGCTCCAGGTGATGGATCCCGGCGTGGGTCGCCGCTGGCTGCCCACCAGACAGTTCGTCTCCGAGATCTATCGCCACACCATGGCCGTACCCGCTGCCGATTGGCGCGAATTCGCCGCGTCGGACGATTTTCAAATTCCTCTCCGCGCGCGTCTCGCCAAGCTGGGAATCTCGAAAGCGGCCATCGCAGAATTAACAGGCGAAGCCTTGTCGCACAATAGCTGGCGCGAATTGGCATCTCTCGACGCCGCAACCCGTCTGTTGGCTTCGCTCGATGCGGCGCGCGGTTTGCCGGCCCCGCGCCATCGCGTCCGCCTGCTGCGCAAATTCGCCGCCAGGCCGGAGCTCATTCCGCCTGAGTGCTGGTCAGCCGCAGCCTCCGATGATGCAGATCAGGTCCTGCTGCGCGGCGCCGTTCTGGTCCGCGCCAAGAGCAAGCGCAAAGGCGTTCGCCAGACGCCGCTTCCCGCCGCTCTCGCCGCCGCCGTCGAAGCGCCGGCCGCAAATCCCGCGCGCGCCTTGTTCCATGCATTGCGCGACAGTGGCCGCGCCGCCGCGGGCCTACTGTTGATCGCATTGATCGTTGCGGCCGGTGGAACGCTCGTCGAAGCGCTGCTGTTTCGCGGCCTCCTCGATATCAACACACAGCTTCATTTGGCCGGTCAGCGCGCCGGCGCTTTAGGCGCGCTCTGGCTTTTCAGTCTCGCCCTGCTGTTGTTCGAGATACCGATGTTCGCAACCGGTCTGCGCCTCGGCCGCCAGATCGAAAACCGGCTGCGCATCCTCTTCCTCGAAAAAATTCCCAAGCTCGGTGATCGCTACTTCCAAAGCCGCCTGACCTCCGACATGGCCGAGCGCAGCCATTCGCTGCACAAACTCCGCCAATTGCCGGATCAAGTGCTTCAGTTGCTCTCCTTTCTCGCCCAGATGACTGCCACCGCGGCGGGAATCGTCTGGCTCGAATCGGCCGCCGCGCCATTCGTTATTACCGCGTGCGCCGCCGCCGTGCTGCCCATCTTCGCGGCGCAGTCCCTGCTTGCCGAGCGCGACTTGCGGACCCGCAATCATGCCGCCGGCCTCACCCGTTTCTATCTCGACGCCATGCTGGGCCTGGTCGCCATTCGCGCCCACGGAGCGGAACGCAATGTGCGGCACGAACAGGAAAAACTTTTGGGCGATTGGGCGCAAGCCGCCTGGCGTCTGCAGCGCGCTATTGTGAGCGTCGAAGCCCTCCAGCTCATCGCGACATTCGCCTGTATCGCCGCTCTGTTTCTTCTGCGGCCGCTCGCCGGTGCCGAAGCCGGTCGCGTGCTGCTCGCAGCCTATTGGGCCCTGACTCTGCCCATGCTTGGCCAGGATATCGGAATGCTCGCGCGCCAGTTGCCGGCCCATCGCAATCTGACGCTCCGTTTGTTGGAACCGCTCGGCGCTCCCGAAGAATTTGTGGGGCAGGTTGGTAACCTGCGGCGGGTTGGCAACCCGCCCATCATCGAATTTCACGGCGTCTCCGCCGAAGCCTCCGGCCATCCCATCCTGACCGAAATCGATTTGACCATCGAAACCGGAACCCAGCTCGCCATCGTAGGTCCCTCCGGAGCCGGCAAATCCAGTCTGGTAGGCATTCTGCTAGGCTGGCTCACGCCCAGCCAGGGAACCGTCCGCATCGATGGCGAGCCGCTCGATTGCGAACGCCTGCGCCTCGCCACCGCCTGGGTCGATCCGGCAGTCCAGCTCTGGAATCGCTCTCTGTTTGACAATCTCCGCTACGGCGCTCCTCCCGAAGCTCCGCCTATACCCGAAACAATCTCCACCGCCATGCTGCACAGTGTTCTCGAATCTCTGCCGCAGGGCCTGCAAACCAAGCTCGGTGAAGGCGGCGCGCTAGTCTCGGGCGGAGAAGGGCAACGTGTGCGTCTG
>JAICIH010000077.1 GCA_025924475.1 Bryobacteraceae bacterium | reverse complement strand
GTGTAAGTTCTGAGAATGTTTTCATTGAGGACAAAATGTGCCGAATACCGGCGGACGTCCTGAATGAATCAAACAGAGGTTTGTCAAATCGCCGCAGAGCGAATTAACAGCCGCTCGGGCGAAGGACGAATGCGGGCAAAAGACTTTTTCTTCTTTAGTATAACAGGGTTCCGGGCGATGAGCCGATTGGGCGCATTTCTCCGCGTTTACCAGTGAGAGAAACAACATGACAAGGACGCTCATAACACTGACGGTAGGTTTGGGAATTATCGCGGCGGGCGCCGTGCAAACGTCGCTGCGGCAGCACGCCAGGGCCGAGCAGGCGAAGACCCTGGCAATCCAAAGCTCACGGATGATGCAGCGCCTGTGACGGATCGACACGCGATGCGCGACGTACGGGAATCCAGGATGCCGCCAGGGCTGTAGCAACGAGCAGACCAATTGAAAACGCGAAAAGAGACAAGTTAGAAGCGCTAGCACCGAATAAGAAGCTCGCGATCGCTTTCTGAACTCCGAATAGCAGGCCCGCCCCGGCTATGGCTCCAATGAGAAGAAGCTTTGCGACCTGCGAAAAGAAAAGCGTCTGAATTTTGAGCGGTTTTGCTCCGAGCGCCATCCGAATCCCAATCTCGGCCGTGCGGTTCGACACCTGATAGCTCAGCAATCCAAAGAGTCCGACGGCGGCAACCGCCAGCGCCAGCGCGCCGAAAGCCCCGGACAGATAAGCAAGGAATCGGTTCTCGATGAGGGCATTGTCGATTTCGTCCGTGAGCGTTGTGAAACGTTGCACATATTCACGACCCTGATGTTCGACAACACGCCGCACCGCACTTGGATCAAGAGAATGAGACGACATCCGGATGACTATGACCGGATAGCGCTGGAGTTCGCGATCCTGCCAGAAGTTTGTGAAGGCCGTGTAGGGCCGCTGGTTTTCGAGATCGACAAGATTCAAATCCATATTGGAGGAAACGCCGGCGACTCGAACGCGCTGATACTTTGAGTCGGCGCCGATTCGCAGGTGATGTCCGACAAGAGCATTCGGATCACCGAGCCGTTCAGCGAGAGATTTGGTGATGATGACCGATCGCTCGAAGGAGTTGTTGCCTGTTCGCGTGAAGTCTTCTCCTGCCCGAATATTTGCGCCGAGGGTTTCGAAGAAACGGTCGCCTATTCCCAGGATGCGAGCTCGTATTTCGGGCGTCGCTTGTGCTGTGTCGATCGCGTTGACCACGGCTTTGCTAGCGCTATCGTAGAAGGGCACATCGTGGCTGATGGACGCCGAGAGGACGCCCGGCAGAGATTCAAGGTGCGATAGAAGGTTCCGGTAGTACGGCTCCGGATTGAAGTTTCGATAACCGCCCGGACGCGGCGCCAGTGCGATATTCCAAACATTTTTCGGCTGAATCCCGAAATCAATCGCATACATATTCCGGATGGAAGCGCCAAAAAGAGAGGCGCCCGAGACAAGCGCGACTGTAAGCGCGATGTGCATGGCGAGGAGCGTCTTTTGGACGAACCCGTTCTGGAAGGTTCGTACGGTTCGCTTTAACACTTCCGCGCTTGCGAGACGGCTCGTCTGCCATACCGAAGCGCCCGTAAAGATAGCAAAGACGAGCAGCAGGATCGCACCCAGAAAGAGAGCTACCCGCAGATCGAAGGCGATATTGAGATCGAAGCTCTCGAACATGTGTCCAGCGTTCGTAAGCACCGCGCGGGCGCTCCACAATCCTGCGAGACGCCCAGCACTGCGCCCAAAAACAGCAGCACGGTGTTCTCCAGAATAAACAGCATGGCGATGTGAGCGGGCCGGGCTCCAATGGCGAGGCGAACGGCTACTTCGTGACGGCGGCTGACGCTGCGAGCAAGCAGAAGGCTGATCAGGTTCAGGCAGGTCATTAGCAGGATCGTGGCCGAGAGTCCAAAAATGGCGTACAGAATGTCGCCGAAACGCCGCCGTAAAAAGTAGTCTAAGCCGTTGCGCGCGGGTGTAGCCGTTAGCTTCTGCGCCAGAAAATCCTTTCTCTGAATCGCGTTGTAGCGCGGCGGGACACTCTGTTCGAGAAGCCTGGCCTGGCTGGAAGCAACACTCGCGAGCGCCTGTGAATCGGAAATACCGGCGGCCCGGCGGGCAAAAATCGTCACCTGTCAATAGGTCATGCGGCGGTCGCTTCGTGTGCGGAAAGGTTGCTGAAGCGGAATCATTATAGGTTCCGGAAACCCTAACAACAGCCCAGTGAAGGCTTTTTGCGCGACGCCTACAATCGTAAAGATCTCGTCTTCCAAGCGAATCGTATTTCCAAGCACGTCCGGACGGCCGCCAAAAGCCTCCCGCCATAAGGCGTCCGTGATCACGGCAACGCGTGGTGTGTTCGGATGGTCGTCATCCGGTGTGATAGCGCGGCCCAATTGCAGGTGAAGGCCTAGTGTGGCAAAGCATCCGCCGCTGAACGCGGCCATCCCGAGCTGCCGCATGCCGCCCGCCAACTCGGCAGCGAGATACGAAGTAGAGAAGCCGCAGATTCCATTGAAGGCGCGGTTACTCGCCAACCCATCCAGCATAGTGGAAGGAAGCGTTCCGGCGCGGTCGCTTTTATCAAGTGAGGCAATACGGACGACCTCGCCCGGCCGCTCAATGGGCAGCGGACGAAAGAACAGCGCATCAAGTGTACTGAATACCGCAACATTTGACGCAATCCCAATGGTGAGCAGGAGCAAAGAAACGAAGGTAAATGCCGGATTTCGTCCTAGCGAACGTAGAGAGTGCCGGGCGCTGCGAACGATAGACTCGACCCACCCCCACGAGTTCACCTCGCGACATTCTTCGAGTGTTTTTTCAAGGCCGCCAAACTCGAGCACGGCCCGGCGGCGCGCTTCCGCCGGCGGCATTCCCCCGGCTATGTATTTGCGTGTTGCTAACTCGAGATGTGCGCGGAGCTCTTCTGCGTCTTCTTTGCGGCTGCGGCGGGCCATAAATGTCGACTGCCTACACTATAATGGCCATAGTGTCGGATGTCAACAACAACTATTTCTGTTCGCTAACGATCGCCTGATAGGCAAGCTGCTTGAACTGATCCTTTACCAAGCGTTGGGGCATCACCTGGACCATGAAGACGCCGATCATGTCTTCTTTCGGATCGATCCAGAACGCCGTACCGGCCGCCCCGCCCCAGTTGTATTCGCCTTTCGAACCGATGGCGCCGGTTTTGTCGATGCCTAGATTGACCGCGAACGTCAGGCCGAAACCGTAGCCAACCCGCCCATTGACATTGTTTACCGAGGGAAGATCGCCAAGCAGGTTGGATCGCATAAGATCGACCGTCTTTGGACTGAGAATACGAACGCCGTCGAGTTCGCCGCCGTTCAGGAGCATTTGCACAAAGCGAGCGTAGTCCGATGCGGTAGAGACGAGACCGCTGCCGCCCATCATCAGCACCGGCTTCTTTTTGTAGCTCTCCTGCGCTGGACTGTTGGAGCGCTGCACCGTGCCGCCAGGATGCGGCGTGTAGAGTATGGCCAGCCGATTCCATTTAGCTTCCGGCACGTAATAACCGGTATCCACCATATGCAGTGGTCGAAAGATGCGTTCGGAAAAATATTCGTCGATGGATTTTCCGGAAACTACTTCGACGAGCCTCGCCAGCACGTCGATCGAATAGCTGTAGTCCCAAACCGTACCCGGCTGATGAACGAGCGGAGCGGCCGCTAGCCGGCGGATGAATTCGCTCAGCGGATAATGCATATCGCCGAGAACTTTCTTATAGATCAACTCGCCGTCCTCGCCGCGCGGACCGGCGTAGTTTAGTCCCGACGTATGGCGCATAAGGTCGAGAATCGTGATCTCACGTTCGGCTGGAATGGTGGAGTAGCTTCGCTTGCCGATAGCCGGATCAGTCTTCTCGACGGCGACTTTCATGTGCGCAAATTCGGGGAGAAATTTCGATATGGGGTCATGGAGCGAGAAGCGCCCCTCCTCATATAACGTCATGACCGACACCGCCACGACCGCCTTGGTCATGGAATACATCCTAAAAATGGCGTCCTTCCTCATCGGCTTATTGGCTTCCCGGTCGGCCATGCCGTAGGTTTCGAAATAGGCGATCTTGCCATGACGGGCAATCAGTCCGATCGCGCCGGCCATCTCGCCTTCAGCAATGTCCTGTTCCATCGCAGGCCGGATACGGTTGAGCCGTTCCTGAGAGAGGCCCACCTGAGTCGGCGAAACTTGCGGCAGAGTCTGCGCTCCCAGGGCGGCAACGCTCAGGATTAGCGCACAAAAGAACGTTCTATTCACGGATTGAGGCTATCACCAACCCGACGTTGACCGTCCACCCAGACGTGATGCACCCGCAAATTTTGATCGAAATGGACCAGATCGGCAACGTGTCCCACTGCGATCGAGCCCAGACGGTGGTCCTGGCCAAGAAGGCGCGCGGGCGTGTGGGTAGCCATGCGGACCGCCTCGTGCAGAGCGACGCCCAAAGTCTGCGTCATGATCCGTACCTGATCCAATATGCATGTCGCGCTGCCCGCGAGCGCCGATCCGTCCGCAAGCAGGCAGTAGCGTTCCCCAACAGCTGCGCGCAAAGTGCCGAGCGTGAACTCGGTCCCGATCGGCAGGCCCGTGCCTGCCAGCGCATCGCTGATCAGCGCCAAACGTCCGGCGCCTTTGGATTGATACGCCAGCTTCAACAGAACCGGCTCCACGTGTACGCCGTCCGCGACAATCTCGCAGGAAAGCCGGTCTTCTGTAAGAGCAAATTCGGCAAGTCCGGCGTGCCGGAACAAACCGCGTTTTTCGGCGTAGGTCATCGCGTTGTACAGATGAGTGACCTTGTGAAGGCCGGCGTCCAGAGCGAGACGCATGTGCTCTTCGCGGGCTTCTGTATGTCCGGCGCTCATCACAATGCCGGCCCTTCCGCCACGTTCCATTAAGGCGCGTGCGTTGGGCAGTTCGGGAGCCATTGTCATCTGGGAAATGCCAGAGGCCCGCTCCACCAGCCAACTAATCTCACTGTCGGTCGCCGGATGCAGCAACTCGGGATCATGCGCGCCGGCTTTCGTCCGGGCGAAATGCGGTCCCTCCAAATGAAGCGGCAGAAGCCGGGCGTTCGCACGTGTCCGCGCGATCTCCCAAGCATCGAGAGCGACGGATATCCGTTCGTACGTGCTGCTGATCAATGTGGGGCATAACGAGGTGGTTCCGTGCGCGAGGTGATAATCGGACATTCGCAGCAACGCCTCGGGTGTTCCATCGAGCGCATCCGCGCCATTGCCTCCATGCACGTGCAGATCAATCAGACCCGGCGAAACATATAATTGCCCTCCGTCCAGCCATTCCACGCCCGCGGGCCGCTCGCGTTGCCCGAATGCCGCAATCGCGCCGCCTTCCATGGTGATCCATGCATCCTCGAGGACACGATCGAGCAGGACCAAACGAACGGAGTGAATTCCTTGCATGAAGCTATGATGCCCGATACAGAGATTCGGGAATTCTGGCAAGCCTCGAATCGCTCACCCGATTCGGCGTGAGCCCATAAAAATGTTGGAAGCTCATGATTAGAGGCCGCCATTTGTCCGGATCGATGCGATTCGAGTCGCCTTCCGCCAAAATCGCCTCAGAGAGATGTACGCGGCGGATACGGACTTCGATCGCAAGCAAACGGCCGCGCCACTTTTCATCCCGTTCGGCGAGATGCTGGACCGATTCGACCGTAGCTTCGAGTTGAACCGGGCATTCCAGTACGCGAGGCGCGGCCACCATGTCCGATTTTTGGGCCGTCAAACCCGCAACTGCGAATTTCTCCGGTTCATATCGATACCCGCGAGCGATCTTCGAAGCGGGAACCGGATTTGAGCCAGTTGTGAGGGCGAGCCGGTTTACCGCGCCAGTCATATCGGCGGAGGGCAAGTTGAGCACGCATTCACCGGTGCGAATCATGTTCTGCGGCGTCTTCGATTGTGCGCCAAATCCCAAAACGCAGCGCCAGGCCAGCCACCACGCAGAAGACATCGGCGCCAGGTTGTAAGTTCCGTTTTCATTCACCGTGCTGACCAACACCACCGGCGTACCGAAATATAAAATTGCCGGTTCACTTGTTATATGCATCCATCCCGCATGATGGCGCAAGGAAGCGGAAGGCACACTCCGATTGTTGCGGCTATTTCGCTTCGAGCGAGGCCGATTCCAGCGTTACTGTTCCTGCGGCACGCACATAACCTTTCGGCCGGTTGTATTCGAGCGAAAGCATCGCCACCTCCGAAGCAGGCGCTCGAAATTGCCAAGCGCCAGACGAGTCGAAGAGATCGCCGGACACAATCTCCTCAGCTATCTTTTGAGGCATGGCTCTTATATGCCATGCAAGTCCGCGGCGGCCGTCCGGATCTTGCGTATTCGTTCGCCAAGTCAGGCGGTAGATTTTTCCGGCAGCGAGCGGGACGTATTGGCGCAGGACAACGCAAGCATCCGGCTGGTCTCCCGGTAACGTGATACGTACTCGCCCGGCATTCGAAACTTGCTCCACGCGGCTGCAGCTCGAATCTGCTGGCGCCCAATCGAAACCATGCCGGAAAAACGGAATTCGAAAGTCGCCATTCGTCAGTGGATGCTGCACATTGGGAATGCCCTGACGGATCCATCCGCCCGCCCGGAGGCTGGTCCAAATGGCGAGCGCGTTCTGCCGGTTACCCTCGCGTAGAATTTGATCTTCGATGGATGCCACCAGATCGTCACGGCCCCAGAGTTGAGGCTCGGCATTTCCAACGCGTAGGATCAGCTGATGTATGACGTCCGGAATTGCGGCAAACTGCCGTGCATTCGAGAGAAACCAGGCGTATTGCAGCAAGACTCGCGGACGGTCGGGGATGGCTGCGGCAATTCTCGCGGCGTCCTGGCTGGCGAGCCACATTTGCGCAAAGATCGGATCCGAAGAATAAGGAGTAATTTGCAGGGCTGCGTTGGCCCAACGAAAAAAATCGTTCGGCCGCCGCTGGCGAAAGTAGAAATTGGTCAGTGTCCATTTCGGCAGGAACATGTGATTCGCCGCCGCGGCGCGCAGATAATAGCGTTCGGCGCCTTCCGCATTGTTCTGTTGCATCTCGGTCGAAAGGCCGAGCTGTATCCAAGATTGAAAATCCCAAGGATTCAATGCGACAGCGCGGCGCAGCAACGTATCGCGCTCGGTTGGCCGCCAGGCCGCAAGTCGCGCCGTGTAGTCGGCATTGTAAGGAACTAGCCTTGCTGCTGCTGCAACGTACGCTTGCGTATCGAGCGCGAACAGGTGCGCCGCACGCGCCAACAGCAGCGAGTAGAACGCGGCCGCGATCGCAGCAATAATCGTCAAATACCTTAGCGCCGGTTGCCAACCGGCGCGCAGCTTACCAAGCTGCCCGACAAATTTGGCTTCCATGCCGACTACGCACTAGCCTGCAACAACACCGCTACTTGCGCCTCGCAGGCGCGGCCTTCACCGACCGGCCCGACTCCTTCAGCCGTCTTGAACTTGACGCTCACCGCATCGACAGGCAGCCCCACGGCATTCGCCAAGCTCTCGCGCACCGCTCCTCGAAAATCTTTCAGCTTCGGCCGCTCGAGGATAATCGTGGAATCGACATTCACCAGGCTATAACCTTTGCCGGCGGCTAACTGAATGGCGTGTTGCAGAAATTGCAGGCTAGCCGCGCCCTTCCATTCCGGTGCGGTATCGGGAAAGTGCATGCCGATGTCGCCCAGCGCCAGCGCGCCCAGAATCGCATCGGTTGTCGCGTGGAAAAGAACGTCCGCGTCGGAGTGGCCGCTTAATCCAAATTCCGCCGGAATGCGAACGCCGCCGAGAATCAGCTCGCGGCCGGCTTGTGTCCGATGCGTGTCCCAACCCTGGCCGATGCGGTAAGCCATTTACGATACTTCAAGCGCCGATTTTTCGAGCGCCAGATAAAGGCGCGCCAAATCCATATCCGTGGGCTTGGTGATTTTGATATTTCGATCGGTTCCGACTACCACGGAAACTTCCACTTGCTCCAACCGCTCGACAAGCGATGCTTCATCGGTTCCGACGAAAAGATCCTTACGCGCCTTTTCAAATGCCTGCCGTAAGAGGCCGATTCGAAAGACCTGCGGCGTTTGCGTGAGGATCAAACGCTCGCGGGGCAGGGTAGCGCGCACTTTATTCCGATGCACTTGTTTCACCGTGTCCACCGGAACGATACCGACAATCGCCGCGCCGGTTTCGCTCGCTTCCCGAATCACCGCCGCGATTACTTCACGGCTCACGAACGGACGCACTGCATCATGTACCGCCACCAACCCGGTATCGCCGCCGATCGTCGCCAGCGCATTTTCGACCGATTGTTGGCGCGATTCTCCGCCTTCGACGGTCCGGACCGTCTGCGCTAATCCATGGCTTGCAAAAAGTTCAGCGGCCCATTGCCGATCGTCGGCCCGCAACGCCACCACAATCTCACTTACCGAAGGACTGCTGACAAATTTACGGATCGTATGAATCAGAATCGGCGCGCCGTTCAGGAGCATGAACTGCTTCCGGCTGGTTCCTTCCTTTTCTGGGGCGCTGCGGCCCATGCGGGTTCCCAAACCAGCCGCGGGAATTATGACCGATACTTTCATCCGAATCTACATCATAGAGGAACGCGGCGACCGCTAGATGGGAATCAATCCCCGGCGCATACCGCGGGCGACGGCATCCGTACGCGAAGAAGCTTGCAATTTACCCAATATGGAGGCAACGTGAAATTTTGCAGTGTGCTCGCTAATGCCCAGCCGGTCCGCGATTTCTTTGTTGACGAGCCCATCCGCCATCAGCCGCAGGACTTCTATTTCACGCGGCGTCAGGGCCTCTACCAGGCGCGGCAAATTCTCGCGCGGTGAACGCGCCGGAAGCAAGCGCTCGGCTTGCACTTGCGTAAGCACAACCAAGCCCTGGCCGACCGCTGCTATCGCCGCCAGGATTTCGGCCGCTGCCGCGTCGGGAGGTAAATAGGCTCGCACGGAGTGGCCGTAATCGTCTGCTCCTTCGCCTAAGACTACGGCGGGCGCGTTGAAAGACACGGCTGTTCCAGCAGCTAACACCACATCGGGATCACTCTCGACAACCTGCATTCGTTCGTCTTCGGAGATCAATTCGGCCAGCTCGGCGGCTTCGCTCTCCGACTTGGTAACGATAAGAACGCGAATCACACTCGCCGTGCCGCAATGCGCAACTCGATTTCTATCGCGCGGCCGGCTCGCAAGACCGTAAACTTCATCGGTTTTCCCACCGCGTCGCCCCGCAACACGCCCTGCAGCGTTTCCGGATCTTCGAGCAGCGTTTCGCCCGCCGCTATCAGGATGTCTCCCAATTCGAGCCCTCCTTCTTCAGCGCTGGTCCCCGGCTCGATACTCAACACCATCAACCCCGAGGCTGCCGCGCGGCCGATTTCAGCGCGCAGCTTTTCGGGGACCACCACCGGTTGCAGGCCGACGCCCAAGTAGCCTTGTCGAATCTTTCCCTGGCTGAGCAATTCGTTGGCAATGCGATCGAGCGTAGCGGAGGGCACTGCCACGGTCGAATGCCGCAGCATCGCGGCGGTTGCCATGCCGAGAAACTCTCCGTTTGCCAGGACGACCGCCGCGCCCGCCTGCGAAGGATACGAATTTACATCTAATCGCAAAAATCGATCGAGCTGTTCGCCGCGCCACCATCGCCGCGGTCCGCCCACCGCACCCAGAATTCCCACACTAGCCGATAAGCCGCAGTCCAAAGTACGGCCGACGACCGCGACAAAGGCCCCGGCTACCGCTGCTGAATCGCTGTGGGGAACGATGGCCGGGCGCTTCACTCCATCGAGCTTCAGTATTGCGACATCCACCGGTGCATCGCGCCCCAATATTGTCGCCGACGCTTCGCTGCCATCGGGCAATTGAACCGGTATCGCGCCTTCGCGCCGCAGCGTGTGATTGTTCACCGCTATCAAATCGTCGCGGAAGATGACCCCGCTCGACACGCGATAGGCGGCCGATTTCACCGCCACGACAACTGCTCCCGCGTTCTCCACAAGTCGCGTCACCGCCGCGGAGTAGTTCTCTAAGTCCATAACTCCACTTTGCGTGAACCCGGCGGGGCGCGCATCGCCCGAACGGCTAGGAGGTTCAGATTAATGTCCGGACGTTCCAGCAGAGGCCGCGCTGCTTCGCGGATCGGTGCCGCCTTGCGTCCGATCGTCAAACCGGCCGAAGATCATTTTGCCGGCTGTGGTTTGCAGAACGCTGGTAACCACTACGTCCACGGTCTTGGAGATCATCCGCCGCGCATTGTCCACCACCACCATCGTGCCGTCGTCCAGATAGGCAACGCCCTGATTGTGCTCTTTGCCCTCTTTCAGAATGAAAACGCGCATCATCTCGCCTGGCAAAACCACCGGCCGCAAGGCGTTGGCGAGTTCATTGATATTCAACACGGCAAGACCCTGCACCTGCGCCAGCTTGTTGAGATTGAAATCGTTTGTGACGATTTTGGCGTCCATCGATTTGGCCAGCTCAATCAGCTTCAGGTCCACTTCCCGCACCAGCGGGAAGTCTTCGCCCGAAATTTGCAGTTGAATACGTGTCAGCTTCTGCAGGCGCTGGACGACGTCCAGGCCGCGCCGGCCGCGATTGCGCTTTGCGGAATCGCTGGAATCCGCCACAAGCTGCAATTCGTGGAGGACGAAACGCGGCACGATCAATCTGCCTTCCAGGAAGCCGGATTCGCAGATATCGGCGATTCGTCCGTCGATCAATACGCTGGTGTCCAAAATTTTTGCGGAACCGATCTTTACGGAACCGGCATCCGGGATCTGCACTTCCAGCTTGCCTGGTCGAAAATGAAGCGGCAGATACTCGGCTTTCCAAACGCCCACGAGCGTTCCGATGTAGGCACCCACCAACGGCACAATGAGCCGCAGAAATACGCTATTAGAACCTTCGGCGAGGGCTGCCTGGCGAAGCACAAAGACGGCGAGCAAACCCAAGGCCGCACCCACCACACTGCCGGCCACGCCGGAAATCAAAACTGCCGGATTCGCCCGCCGCAACCGCCATGCAATGGCGGTGGCAAGCAGGGCGGCGATGCAGCCGACGAGCGCTGAGGCGGTCCGTTCCCATCCAAATGGGCGCAGAACGGCGCTCGCGCAGGCAATCAACGCGACAAAAATAGAACCGAGAATATAGGTATCGAAACCGGAACGACGCACGAGCTATTACTGACTAGGACGTGCGCGGGATTCCTCCGTACCGGCGCGCGTCTCTACTGCGGACGATTCTGCGCAGTATAACATCATTACAAATTCAAAAACAATTAGAGCAAATTTCAAAAATAATTAGAGAAAGAGGGCTGAAGGCAGGGATGCCGGAGAGGCGGTGGGGTTGGAGGGTGCGCCAGTTTAGAGAACCTTCGCAAGCTCCTCGGCAAATGCGCTTTGGCGCGACGAGGAGTTCTGCGACCGGCGAGAGCCGAAATTCTTCCGGGCCGTAGGATTTGCGCCATTCGAGCCGGGGGGCGAAGAGCGGCGCATGCGATCCGAGGGTGCGGATGATTTCACCGCGGAACCGCCCTTGCCCGATTTCGGAGGCTGAGCGGGATTGGCGCGCAGCAAACGATCTTCAAGCGGCGCCCGATCGAACCGGCGGATGATGGAGTTCATCTCTTCCTGGTTCGGCGATTCAATGAAGGCGAAGCCCTTCGACTCTTGCGTCTCGGGGTTGCGTATTACCTTGACCGCGTCTGCGACCAGGTTTTCCGAGGTCAGCCAAGATTTGATATCGTCGGCCGTCACCCAGACAGGGAGATTTCCGAGAAAAACGGTAAAGCTCATGTAATAAGTGTTTTATGCTCCGTGAGGGAAGTACAAAGCGCGCCTCGCTGTGGACCAAGCCTCGCGGAGGCTATTGGCATAGTAGCATAGGGTGCGATACAGGTAAACAGCAAAACAGCGCTTAATTTGTTGCTATTCAAAGACTACTCTTTTTTTTCGATGCCTGTGACCGGGATTTGATGCACGCGATTTCACCGGCCCGAACAGCCGCCTTCGGTGTGCTCGAATCCGTTTCAAATGGTGCGTACGCCTCCGATGTCGTTCGCCGCGCCAGCGCCTCCCTTAGTCCACGGGATGCCGCGCTGGCGCGCCAGATCGTTTTCGGTTGCCTGCGATACCAGGCCCAACTCGATTATTTAATCACGGTCTATTCCGGCAAGCCAGCGGATCGGCTCGATGATGCCGTCGCCATCGCCCTTCGCGCCGGAATATTTCAGATGCGCTACCTGGAGCGCATTCCGCCGCACGCCGCCGTTCACAATTCGGTGGAATTCGTGAAACGCCGCAAACGCGCCGCCTCCGGCTTGGCCAATGCCGTGCTCCGTAAAGTAAACCGGTTACCGATCGAGTGGCCGGATTTGGCAACGGAACTATCGTGCCCAAGCTGGTTACTAGCTCGCTGGAGCGGCCACTTCTCCGAGGAACTTGCCCGCCGGATTGCCGGCTCGGCCCTCGCCGAACCTGTCCCTTATATCCGCGTGCCGCCTACGCAGGCTTTGCCCGCCGGTTTGCAAGTGGAGGCCACCAACTTACCTGGAGCGTATCGATTGCTCTCGGCCGGTACGTCCAACATCCGCCTACACGACATCGGTTCTCAATCGATCGTGCCTCTTCTGGACCTCAAACCTGGACTGCGCTACTTGGACCTTTGCGCCGCCCCCGGAAATAAAACCGTCCAGGCGCTGGAAACGCCGCTCGCGCTCGCCATTGCCTGCGACGTCAGTCCCGATCGCATTCGCGATATTCCGCCGGTCTGCCCGCGGGTCGTGCTCGACGCTACCGAGCCACTGCCGTTCGCCATTCCATTCGACCGGATTTTCATTGACGCACCCTGTTCGGGAACCGGTACCCTGGGCCGTAATCCCGAGATCAAATGGCGGTTGAAGGAAACGGACCTTCCGCGTTTTGCGGAAAAGCAATTGCGCATTGCCCGCCAGGCTGCCCGCCTGCTCGGCGACGGAGGAAAACTGGTCTACGCAACTTGTTCGCTGGAGCAGGAAGAAAATGAAGACGTTGTCCGCGCTTTGCTGAAGGAAGAGCCGGGACTCCGCTGTGAACGGGAAATTTGGCGGATCCCTGGACGGGACGAAGGGGACGGCTTCTTTGCCGCCGTGCTTAAAAAAGAACCGCGCACGTAAGTAAGCGGCGGGACTTAAATCTTGAGGAACACCCGTTTCTCGTACATCCACAAGAGCAGCAGCCAATACAGAATTAGTATGCCCGTCCCGAGCAACAACGGCTCGAAGGGCGAGCCGGACAAGTGCAAACCGTTTCCCAAGAAGCGGAGCGCCCGGCCGACCGACGAGTCTTCGCCGCCTTGGGCGATTAGATAAGCGGCAATCGAGTTCATTCCGATCACCACAAGCGGAAACGCCCATCGCCGCGCGCCTTTCACGTCAATGACCCAGCCGAACGCCGCGAGAAACCAAAAACAGATGCCACCGCTGAAGAGCGTCCAGGCAGGCGTCCAAATTCGCTTTACGATCGGGCAGATTCCGGAGTAATGGAGCACCAGGCCGGCGGCAATGCAGATGGCTCCGGCGGTCATCAAGCGGCGAAGTGGGACCTTAGGCGCGACATCGCGCAGCCAGCGGCCCGCCGCCAGACCCAGGATCATGGTCCCAAGGGTTGGAATAAAGCTCAGCGTCAGGTAGCCGCCGTCGTTGGCGACAAAGGGCGTGCGCCGCGGGAAGAGATTTAAAAACCACTGATCGAACGCGTTGCCGAGGTTGGCATGCTTGTTCCAGTGTGCCGCGAAACCGCTGAAATTGTGGCTCCAATCCGGCGGCACTCCAACTGGGTACAGAGCCCAAGCCAGCCAATACCCTGTCAATAGGAACGCCAGCGCTCCCCATTGCCAGCGCCGTGACCGGAAACCGAGCAGAAAGAGAAACGGGTATCCCAAACCAATCTGTGTCAGCGTGTCTTCAAAGGTGAAATAGACCTGCCGGTGATGCAGCGACCGCAAAATGATGCC
Source organism: Bryobacteraceae bacterium (assembly GCA_025924475.1). GTDB lineage: Bacteria > Acidobacteriota > Terriglobia > Bryobacterales > Bryobacteraceae > Bog-105. The sequence continues at coordinate 4,515 of JAICIH010000077.1, read as the reverse complement.
AAGCGCGACCAGCAGGAATGCCCGCCACAACGCATGAGCAAAGAGGCGCTGAAAATTGCCTCCCTTGCGCAACCGGCTGGCGATCGAGTACGGTAGCGCAACCCCTACTAGAAATGAAAATGAGGGCTGAATCAGGTCGTGCAGCGAGAAACCTGCCCACTCGACATGGCTTTGGTTGTAGCCTAGAACACCCCAAAACCAATTACCCGGAAAAGCGCGCGCTATGTGGCTGAATTGCAGGATTTCCGCCATCATCAGCAGCATGACAAGGCCGCGATAGGCGTCAATGGCGACGTTTCGAACAGAAATTTGCGGAGTCGCAATCGCCGGCGAACCCGCGATCGATCCAGCTTCGTGAATTCCGGTAGCGCTCACTTCAGGCAAGTGCCCGAAATTGTATCACCGATGGCCGCCGCCGTGTCCGCCGAATCCTCCGCGGCCGCCGCCGAAACCTCCGCGATGGCCACCGCCGAATCCGCCACGATGGCCGCCGCCGAATCCGCCACGATAACCGGATCCTCCGCGGAACCCACCACGGTACCCGCCGCGATAGTTGTATCCACGGTAGTAGTTGTGGCCGCCGCGGAACCTGTACGCACCGCCGCGATACAGATAAGGCGCTCGATAGCCATGGCCGCGATAATAGCCGCGGTACGAACGGTACGGGTAACCGTAGTAACCGCCGTAATATCCGAAGCTTGGATACACATACGGCGAGTAGCCGTAGCAATAGGCGTTGATATATGGATTGCAGGCGTACGGATTGGCGTAGGCATACGGATACGCCGGATACGGATACGCCGGATACACTCCGAAGCCGAAGCTAAACGTGCCAGCGTGCGATGGTTTGGGGGCCATCAGCAGTAGAGCTGCTAGTGCGAGCAGCGGGATTCCGGTTCGTTTAAGCATGTTGTCGTTCTCCCCGTCTTCTTAGACGCCTCCGGTGTGCGCGCGGTCACAAGCCGGTCACAAAAGTTGCAAATTGTCCGGAATGCAATCCCTCCAATAGTTTAGGCGCATTCGAGCCCCTTCGGCGCAAACACCGAATTTACGCTGTGCGCGGGAAGTCCTATGACCAACAGACTCAAAAGGAGCAGCCTCGCGCTGCCCGTATTCTCTCTCTTTTTCATGCTGACGACCGGGTGCGGCACACAGCCGAATCATCCCAATCAGCTCAACACGTTTGATGGGGCGACGTACGATTCGCTCATGCTCGCGCACGCCGCATTGGGTTCGCTGCGTACCCAAATTTCGGCCAATTATCCCAAGTACGTGCCGCAATTCAATCAGGCCGCTGCCGCATACACGGTAGCCTTCCAGGCGTATTCGCTCTACCGGACCGACCGGAGCAATACCGGCCAACTATCGCTGGCTGTTTCCAACTTGACGGTAAGCGTAGCGGCCCTCGAAGCTGCTTTCCAATCTGACATGCACGCTTCGCCGGCGGTTGTAGCGCGCTTTCAGCACCGAGCAAGAACCATTCGCGCCACCGCTCGTATCTCTATCTCCGATATCCTCGCGGAACTGCAGATCGCGGCTGCCGTGGCGCAAACGATCGCTCCCGCCGCGCCGTATGCGATGTTGGCGCAACTGGTGATCGACGCGACCCGGCAGGCTCTGGCCGCCCAAAGCGCCGCTTCGAGCCAACCTATCGACCTCAGCATCATAGCGCCAATTCCGGGTATCGGCTAAGTGTTACCTGGCTCGTAGGTTCAAATGGAAGATTGGAAATACTGAGCCAGGTAAACCATTGGTTCGATTTCGCCGCTACGGCAATCGACGTTTTACTGCTGCTGCGCATTCTGACACTAAAGCTGCACAAGACTTATTTTTTCATCACGCTGGCGTGTCTGCTTACGGTGTTCTTCGACGGCGTCGCGCTATGGCTGGGGCCCGGCTCGGAAGAGAGTGTCCGCGTTTTCTTGTACTCGCGTTTTCTCTACGCGTTCCTATTTCCCGTTGCGGCATGGGACGTGTTTGAAGAGTTCACGCCCGCTTTGGCCAAACTCCGCCGGCTCGCGATCGCCAGAACCATAACCAGCCTGGTGCTGATTGCGTTATTTGGATTGGCGCTGGCCGCCTTTATCGCAAGTGGTAGCGAACCGGACGAGTCCGTCTTTCTGCAAACGCTGGCGATTTTCTTATGGACGGGATCGGCCGCCGCAAGTCTCTCATTCTTGTGGGTCATGCACAAGGAAATCCGCGCCAAGAAATTATCGCCGCCGCGCAATACTTTCGTGTGGCTGATCTTTTACGAGCTAATGCTCTTAGGCGAGATCGCCGATTGTTTCCGTGTCCAGATTTCCAGCGTATTTAGCCAAACCGTCAGAGAAATTCTGATGTTGGTGCTCATGAGCTATGGCATGAGCGTGACGCTGTGGTGCATTATCAAACTGCGTGCGCTCCACACGGAATCGCCGTCCGAGCCGGCAAAGGCGGATGGCTAACAGTTTAGGATCGCCCTTGACCTAGTATGAATACAGATTCATACTTACATATATGAGAATTGGTGAACGTGGTCAGGTGACGATCCCAAAGGATATCCGCGAGCAATTTGGCCTCGGGCCGGAAACGGAGGTCGAATTTCGTGTGGTCAGCGGGTCCATCGTACTCAAAAAGGCGCCGAAGAAGCTAAATCTCGCAAAGTGGAAGGGACGCTGCGGAGAGGCATTCGCCAAGCTCGGTTATTCCTCCGTAGACAAGTTCATTGACGACGTGCGCGGCCGATGATCACAGCAATCGACACCAACGTCCTGCTCGACATTCTCGTGCCCAATGAAAATTTCTATGAGGCTTCGGCTAATGCGCTTCAGGCGGCTGCGGGAGAAGGTTCTCTTATGATCAGCGACATCGTCTACGCAGAGCTTTGCATTCACTTTGACACCCAACGGGAATGCGATGGTTTTCTTGAAGGTAACGAAATCCGTGTGCAGGCTTTAACACGCGACGCACATTTCCTTGCAAGCCGTGCATGGCGAATGTATCGGCAGCAGGGAGGAAAGCGGACCAGAATCCTGGCTGATTTTCTTGTTGGCGCTCACGCACAGAAGCAGGCCACGCGTCTGCTTTCGCGGGACCGGGGCTTTTACCATAAACTCTTTCCGTCGCTGGACCTCAAGGACCCAGCCGCAGCGAACGGACGAGAGTAAGGCTGCCGAATATCAACGAGCGCACATAGGAGTCGAATCGACAACCCATTCGGTTGCCGCTAAGCCAAATCGCCCGGCAGAATCGGTAGTCTTATTCTGGCCCCAGGACAAGCGGTCCTAATGAGTTGTCGATCAAGGCTTTCCACTCTCCGGATGGCTGTTTGCGGAACACCGTCGTTGCGACAAACTGCGTACTCTGTAGGTTGGTCTCAGCGTCAAGCCCAACTAATCGCCAACGGGACAAGAACAGTGCGACGCCATCTGATTCCAAAACATAAGTCTTGATTTGGTGAGCCGACTGCTTCGCCGCTAGAACACGCTTGAAGAACGAACGCAGCTCGCTCTTTCCGCGAGCGGTTTTACCCGGCTCTGTGACGACCACTGCATTCTCTTCGTAGAAGTCAAGAATAGTTTCAATGTCTCCGGCGTTAAACGCGCGATCCACTATCTCAACTGCTTCTTCCGGGGTGTTTGCGATCATGTTCGGCCACCTCAACTCAGTATCGTTCGACGTCTGAGCCGGTGTTGAAGCACCGCTGGCTTTTATCGCCGCGATTTCCCGGATCTGATGCGGCAATCGGTTATAGCTAAGCCAAATCCCCGGGCAGAATCGGCAATCTTCTGATTCGCTTCCCCGTCGCCGCAAAAATCGCGTTCGTCAACGCCGGAGCCGTCGGCGGCAGTCCAGGCTCGCCAATTCCGGTGGGCGGAAGCGTACTCGGAACGATATGCACTTCAATCACCGGCATCTCTTTCATAGAGAGTGTCGTGAATTTGTTGAAGTTGCTCTCTACCGCCTGGCCTTTGTCGATGGTGATCTGGCTCTTTAGCGCCGCCGTCAAACCGTAGACGATGGCGCTCTCCACTTGCGCGCGAATACCGTCCGGGTTCACCGGAGTTCCGATGTCCACCGCGGATACAACCCGATTCACACGCACCGCGCCTTTGTTCACGGTCACTTCGATTAAATTCGCGACATAACTGTGAAACGAATAATGGCATGCGATCCCGCGCCCCTGGCCTGCCGGCAGCGGTTTGCCCCAATCGCCTTCTTGCGCCGCCAATTCCAGCGCTCTTTTGAACCGCGCCGTATCGAGCGGACGGCCGCGCCCGCTCACCGCATCTTTTACGAGCCTCGCCTCTCCTAACTGCCGTAGCCGGAATTGAAGCGGATCCGCGCCTGCCGCATGGGCGAGCTCGTCAACGAAGCTTTCCATTACGAAGCCCACCACTGAAGCTTCGACCGACCGCCACCAGGCGCGCGGCACCGCCGAAGCCGCAGGCGTGTACTCCAGCTTGTAACTCTTAGCAAGATACGGCGGCTGCGTGGTGCAGCCCAGCTCCGAAGATTCGGGCGCCGCTTTGG
>JAICIH010000076.1 GCA_025924475.1 Bryobacteraceae bacterium | reverse complement strand
GGAGGACCGCGACATTGCCTAACGCCACTCCGGCACAAACATATTTGCCCTGCGACACCGCAGCGGAGATAGCCGTTTCGGCCTGGTCCAATCGGTTCGCGGCTGCGCTAGTCATGGCTAATTCATTGATTTCCATGCACTGTGACTGCTCGATTATTAATGTTTGCCCAACCGCAAGGAACTGGACCAGTGCCGCGCCGAGAAACAGATGTGTTTTCATCACACGGATTCTCGCGTGATGGCGGCTATTCGGTCCATACTCTGCACATTGCGAATAGGTGAACTCCAGGTCGCGACGCAATCTATTGAAATTGCAGCGAATTCACCGATGCCGTTGGCGTTTTTCGTTGTATACTGCCGAGATCACTCACCATGCAGCCGGCGTGTCATCGGGGGGAGATCTTTCGATTCGGACCTTTCGAGGTCGATGTTGCCGAGCGCGTGCTTCGCAAACACGGAGTGCGAATACGGCTGCAGACCCAGCCGTTCCTGCTGCTGGCCGCACTCCTTGAACAATCGGGCAACGTGGTTATCCGGGAAGAACTCCGTCGCCGTGTCTGGCCGGAAGACACGTTTGTAGATTTCGAGCATGGATTGAATGCAGCGGTCACGAGACTAAGGCGTGCGCTGAGCGACTCCGTTGTTAAGCCGCGGTATATCGAGACGGTGCCCAAGTACGGCTACCGCTTTTGCGCGCCGGTGGAACGAGAGGTTTTTGGAAACGAAGCGCCGGTTGCGCCCACGCCGGCCACCGCGCCGAACCGCAGTTTCCCGCGATGGCTTGTAGCGGCGGCTGCGTGCGCCGCGATAGGGGTTGTCGTAATGGCCATCGTTTGGGCCGTTCTGCCGTTGCACCGGCCGGCGTCAACCTCGGCGCCATCCAGCGCGACGCCATTGACCGCGTTTCAGGGACAGGAGATCGACCCGGCGTTGTCACCCGATTCCAGTCAGGTTGCTTTCGTCTGGAATGGCCCGAAACAGGACAACTTCGACATCTATACAATGCGGCTCGGCTCAGATAAGCCGTCTCGCGTGACCGTCGATCCGGCCCACGACCTCAGTCCGGCCTGGTCTCCGGACGGCAGAGCCATCGCGTTTATTCGGCAATTGAATGCCAGTCATGGCGAGCTCTTACTGATTCCGGCGACCGGGGGGCCGGAACACAAAATCGCCGACATCACGGATGACGAATTTCGTGAATCGCCAGGACGGCTTGTATCGCTAACGTGGTCTCCGGACGGAAGCGCGATAGCGGCCTCGCATCGCCAACCAGGGGATGCTTCCGAGCGCATCTATCTGTTTTTCCGTACTGGCGAAATGCGGCCGCTGACGTCGCCCGCAGCGCCTTTGGCAGACCACACACCGGCCTTTTCGTCGGATGGACGTTTCCTGGCGTTCACTCGATTGACGGGTTTTAGCGCGGCTGAGATTTACGCGGTGTCTCTGGACTCCAGCTTGCGTGTGGCGAGCGCTGCTCACCACGTCTCAAGCACGAACCGCTGGTGCATAAATCCTGTATTTGTCCCGGGCAAAAAGCAGATTCTGTATTTGGAAGCCCAGGAACCGGCGGCGCACAAGACACTAAAAATCACGGCCGCGGATAGCTCTAGCACTGCTGGTCGAACTGTCATGCTGAATGACGAGCCACTGGATATTACAGCGGGTCCTCTCGAAGTTGTTTACTCCACAGTTAGAAACGATACGAACATATGGAGGGCAAGAATCCCCGCCGCAGGAAAAGCCCCCTCCACACCGGAACGATTTATTTCGTCGACCCGATTCGATGGCAACCCAAGGTACTCGCCCGATGGAAGTAAGATCGCCTTTACATCTTCACGCTCGGGCACTCCCGAGATTTGGGTATCCGATGCGGATGGTTCGAACCTGTTTCGGATGACGAACTTTGGCGGACCCCTGGTCGGCTATGCCAGCTGGTCGCCGAACGGGCAATGGCTTACCTTCCATGCACGTCCTGAAGGACAGGCCGATCTATTTCTCATGCCGGCTGCCGGTGGACCAGTCAAACGTCTCACCACCGACACCGCGGATGACACAATGCCTAGTTTCACGCGTGATGGGCGGTCGATCTACTTCACCAGTGCTAGATCCGGCCAATTTGAGGTCTGGAGAATGCCCGCCGGCGGCGGTCCGGCTATGCAGGTCACGACATCCGGCGCCATTCGATCGTTTGAATCAGTTGACGGCCAGAAAATTTTCTATATGACATTGGATGGGAGAAAAATCCAGAGCGTCCCGGCTGAGGGCGGCCCTGCATCGGATGTTACCGGTCCGTTGCATACGTACCCGTCCGGTATGGCGGTTACATCCGACGGCGTTTACTATGAGGCTCCGCCGCACTCAGGAGATCAGCGTTATGTCCGTTTTTTCAGCTTCGCAACTGGTACAAGCAAGCCGGTCGTAGTGACAAACCGGCCGTTTCGCCTTGGATTGACCGTGTCGCCCCGCGACTCGTACATAGTATTCGATCAGGTGGACGATCTCGACCGCGATCTGATGCTGCTCCGGGATTTTCATCCGGAGTAAATGGCGATATTGCACCGAATGTCACACGGACCCGGAGAAGTGTTCGTCCGAGCCCGCATGATTTACGGAACTTACGCTAACTGGATGTCCGTGACGTGGATCAGAGCTCTTGATGCTTCCAACGTTCCAGTCACTTTGACGTTCTTACCTTCGAACTGTTTGGCCTTCTCCTGATCATCTAAGAAGGCGCCTTTGCCGGTTTGCTCATCGGTAAGTAACGCGTACTGACCATTCTTGGCTTTTATAATTTTTCCGACGAAGGTCTGGCTTTTTTGTTGATCCTGTGCGCTAGGCGCTTGACTTTGAGCTTGCGCGTTCAGGGCAGGGGTAAGTTGTGGAAAAGCCAGCGCGACACCCAGGGCAGTTGACGCCCAGAGGTTCTTTATCTTCATAGGTTGCTCCTTTTAGATGGCAATTACCATCGGGCAAAGGGCAGCAATGTCGTGGCCATACACACGCAGGGAATACGCGCCGTTGCAATGATTGAGCTTGGCCAACTGTGTTGCAACGCTTACGCGGTAAAACGTGCCGCCGTGACGTAGATTCTGCCAGGGATCTTTGTTGCTTGACCTATTTCATTAAGGCCGCTTCATTTCTTTTTCAGACAGTCGAATACTTCGCACATAACGTACGAATTTTCTCAACCAGCTTCGGCACTCCCGTCATTGCGTCTTCTTTGTCCTCGTATTCGGCGGACATGAATCCTTTGAAGCCTGCGCCAGCAAAAAGTTTCCACACTCGATCCAGATCGATCGGCGAACCGTCGTCGAATTTATCGCGGATATGAGTATTCGTTGCGAAGGGAAGGCACGCCTCAATTTGCGCATAAGCATCCTGGGCGGCTGTCGGAACGAAATGCGTGATATCCAGGTTGATGCCGGCGTAGGGAGAATTCACGCGATGCATGATCTCGAGGCAGACAGAGGCTTGTTGACTGACGCCGGAGTGATCCTCGATTCCCAGGGTGATGCCCTTTTTGCCGGCGTAGTCGCAGCTGGTTTTCATTGCTTCCACGGTCCAATCGATCGATTGTGCGAGTGTTGCGCCGGACGGCAACTTGCCGGCGAAAATGCGCAAGTGCGGAGCGCCTAAGGCATCCGTTATATCCACCCATTTTTTGATTTCGGCTACCGCTTCGGCGCGCTTGGACGCATCGGCCTGAACCATGCTCACGCCGCAGGCCGCGCCGGAAAACGCGACGCCTTTGCGATACGCCAAATGCCGCAGCGAAGCGAGATAATCCGGCTCCGTTGATTTGAAATAGTAGCCGGTCATATCCACGCCGTCGACCCGGAGGCTCACGGCCCTTTCGATAAATTCCTCCATCGTCATCGGTCCGTGTTGCAGATACTTGCGATAGGAATAGGCGCAGCAGCCGGAAAACAGGCGCGGCATATTCGCATTGGATGTTGACGCCGTGCGGGGACTCGCCGCTACGCTTACAAGGGAAGTGGACGAGAGAAGAAATTGACGGCGATCGATGGGCGGGTTCGGGAGATTCATTTGCTTCGACTATATACGGTATCTCAACCAGCGCCAGTCCCCGCTTTGCGCATTTGTGAATTAGTTTTGGCTGTGGCTCTTTGTCGACGGCAAATGCCGCATATAGCGGACCATGCGCCACATCTCCTCGTCCTGGAGAAGTCCCTTCCAGCGCGGCATTCCGCTCAAGCGGATGCCATTTTCGATGATCCATTTCAATTGCCCGTCTGTGTAGCTCTGAATGTCTTTTGCCGCAAGATCCGGCACTGGCGGAGACATGTTTTGGGCGAAGGGCACGCCAGTGGCATGGCCATCCACGCCATGACAGAACTGGCAATGACGTTGGAAGTCTTCGGCTCCTAACTTAGCGCTGGAAGGGGTGTCGGGGACCGGATTATTCCAATCCTTGCCACCAACTACCAGTTCCTTGCTCTCGTGAGCGAGCTTCTTCTCTATTCGGCTGGGCGGCTTTGCTTTACAGCCAGTCAAATACAATACGATCCACGCCGAGCTAAGTACGGCCAGCATTTTGAATGTTTGATTTTTCTTCACGATTCGCTCCACATGCTGGGGTCAGCAATGTTGAGGCTTAAAGTGTGTGGCCTCATAGGTAGGACTCGTCGGCTGGAGCATGCTTCGTAAACGGATTGTGAAGATTATGTATCGGCAAAGTTGCCGCGCTTGCGCCAAACGCTGTAAAGTAAATGCTTAAATGGACTAGCAGATTGCCTACCATAGCGCGTCTGCAATATTCTATTGCTCGAAATGTTCCGGCGCCTTTTTCAAAAGCGGTTACGAAAACGGGAAATAGAAGAGGAGTTTGAGGCGCATCTCGCGTCGAATCGCGAGCTTCTCGAAGAGTGCGGCCTCAGCAGGGAGAAGGCGGAGCTTCACGCGCGGCGCTTATTTGGCGACCGATCCCGACTTGCCGAGGAAACGCGGGTGTTCGCGGGCTTAAGCCCCGCTGTACCATTTCGTTTTATGCGGATTCTGTTGGCACTCGCTGCTCTTTTGGTTGCGGCGGTTGCCGTCGACGCCAAAGATTACTTTCTCTTTGCTTATTTCGAAGAACCCGCCAAGAGCGGCGTGTACTATGCGCTGAGCACGGACGGGTATCACTGGACTCCGCTAAATAGCGCCCGACCCATATTTGCACCCGAGTATCCGGGTGAACTTATGCGCGATATCTTTATTACTCGCGGACCCGACGGGGAATTCCACGCGGTATGGACCTGGGGCTGGCGAGAGCGGCGCATCGGGTATGCGCATTCCGCCGATCTTGTCCATTGGTCGCCACAACAGCAGATTCCACTCATGGAGAAAGTTCCCGGAACTGTGCATACGTGGGCGCCCGAAATCTACTGGGATAAGGCAAGCGCTCGCTGGCTCATCCTCTGGTCCAGCATCACGGCCGAAGAATCTCGGAACCGAATTTTCTACTCGTTCACGCGAGACTTTCGGGACTTCACCCCACCGGCGGTGTTTTTCGATCCCGGCTACGATGTGATCGATGCGACGATCCTCCGGGATCGTTCGCGATACGTTCTGGTTTTCAAGGATCAAACCAAGAACCCGCTGCGCTTTCAGCTCCGGCTGGCGAACGGGCCGGCGCTGCTCGGCCCTTGGAGTGATATCAGCGATCCGTTCACGGAATCCTGGTCGGAAGGACCGTCGGCTTTAAAGATTGGCCGTTACTATTTCATCTACTACGATCACTATCGCGCCACTCCACAGCATGAAACGAAACGCTACGAGGCCGTTCGTTCGACAGATCTGAAACATTGGGAATCGATCAACGATGAGATTTCGTTCCCTAAAGGCAGCAAGCACGGCAGCTTCCTGAGACTGACGCGAAACGAGGCGGAGCGTTTGCAAAAAATCGAGATCACGCCGCCATAGCCGATAAACAACCGAATGTCACTTAGTTTAGCGGGCGGACCTCCTGGTCCGCGGCCGACGTCCTTGTCGGCCTCCTCAACTGTGTTGCAAACAGAGCAAGCCGGACGGGGACGTCCGGCGCGGCTCAGGAGAGCCGCCCTACTTTTAATGCCCCGCGGCTTTTATGGTTTCGCGTCAACCAGCACTTTGCCGCGCCACTCGGAACGGGCCTGCGGCTTACCGGCCGAGTCGAATAGAATCCAGTTCCACTCGCCATTTGCCGCATAATGGCGCTCCCAGAGTTTTCGTCCTTGCGGATTCCAGAACGTCTCTACTCCGCGTTTTTCTCCCGCGACAAAGTGGGCTTGCCACTGCTTCTTGCCATCTTCGTAGTAGAAGGTTTGCGTGCCATTTAACAAATACGTTCCGTCCTCGCCCAGGCCCGCTTGCCAAGCGGCGCGTATTTTGCCATTCGGATAGCTTTCCTTATAGGCTCGGGTTGCATGCACCGTCCCGGCCGGCGGCGTTTCCGGACCTCCGTCCTGCACCCATTTTTCATTCAGCTCTATTTCAAAATTCGGTTTGTTTTTAGACGTCACTATATGAATCACGCCGTCCGGCGCTTGCGTGGCGGTCGTGTAACCCACCGTTTTGATTTCAGATGGCAGATCGCGCCTGATCCAGGTGGCGCCATCGTCGTCACTTAACGCCACGTAGGAGCCTTCGCGTTTCGCGCCGGGCTTTTTGCTCTTGGATGTGAAACCATCGGCGACAAAGAACAAACGACCTGACGCCAGTCTAATTACACTTGGCCGTTGTCCGCTGCCTAAAGGGTTAAATGGCGTTTTCCGGACGTCATAGGTTTTTCCGCCGTCATGGCTAATGGCGAGCGGCATGACGCCGTCGATATTCGTGTTCTTTCCGCCAAAGCCTAGCAGGGAGCCGTCTTTGGCGATTGCGATGGTCGTATGCCGTCCCGCGGTCCGGCCGCCCGTATCCGCCCACGTTTTGCCATTATCGTGCGTCGACCATAGCACCGAAGTCCCTCCGGCTCCGTCCGTCGGCAAATAAATTGTGTTCTCCTTGGTGCGAACCACGCTGTTAATCGGCTGCGGCGTATACCGTCCGACGGGCCCGACAAGATGCGGAAAATGCACGGCGCTCCAGGTGGCGCCGTTGTCGGCGGATGTCATGTATTGGAATGGAAAAGCGCTGAGAAGCCGTGAGCAGCCCCAGAAAAACCAAATTGTGCCTTTGTCGTTCCATATAACGGGCGCAGCATCGGCGGCATCCGCAAAATCCGGCCAAGGCTCCGGCATGTCCCATTCGCTTGCGCCGTAGCGGCGGCGCAGGATGAGCACGGTCTGATCCGGATCGTCTTCTTTCTCCGGCGTGTCGTAATAAGCGGCTAGCAGGTCGCCGTTGGGCATTACCTGCACTGCCGAATTGTGATACGCCATTCCCAAGCCCGGAGTGAACCCGATACGCCAGCCGAGATCCTTCATGGTGTGGCCATTCAAGTCGGGGAACAAAACTCGCTTGCGAAAGAACGGCCGCGAGGGATCGGGACCATGCGGCGTTCCGATGGCCGTCTGCTTGACGGCGGTTTCAAAGAATGACGGCTGCACCGGCAGCGGCTTGTTGCGGGGCATCTCGGCTTCGACAACTCGGAATCCGATTCGGGCCCGTTCCGCTGCAAATGCCGGGGCCATGCTGGCGCGATTGGACGATCTGGCGTAATACGGCAGTTCTGCGGGAAAGTGTTCTCCTACATGCGGTCCGTTCTTCTCCGCCCGATCGTCGAGCCCGCCGCCGCGTAACACTTTCGCTATGCCGCCGGCCGGTCCTACCGGGTCGGTCTGCGTCGCCGTGGGATAGGATCCATACCAATCAAGCACCCACTCGGCCAAGCCGGTGTGCATGTTTTTCAAACCCCATGCGTTTGGAGTGTCATTGGCCGGCGGCGTCGCACCGGAAGAGAATGGCGTTTTCGTTCCGGCCCGCGCCGCATACTCCCATTCCGCTTCCGTCGGTAAGCGATACGGTTTGCCTTCTTTTTTGCTCAGCCAATTGCAAAACGCGACCGCGTCGTTCCAACTCACGCCCGATGCATACGGCGCGTATTCCGGGTTGCTCTTGTATTCGGGACGAAACTGCCGGAATTGCTCCGCGGTCACTTCGCTGGCGCTTATATAAAACGGATGCGTGATTGTGACGGGATGGGCCGGGCGTTCGTCGAAGTCGCCCCATTCGGATCGTTTCGCTTCCAGTCCGCGGCCGGATAAAAGAGCCGGCGGCAATGGATCGGCGCCGGCGCCCATGGAAAATGATCCTGGTTCGACTTGAACCAGTTCCATGCCCAGCGAATTGGTAATGTTCGCGGGCGCGCTCCATCGCGCTCCTGCAACGGCGGCAACGATGCCGATGCTAGCCACCGCCAGAGCACATCGAGCTATGAAAGAGCGTTGGTTCCGCATTATCGCCCAGCCAGCATCGTGTTCTCGATCGCGGCATGAGCCGCCTCCAGGGCTGCCTGGGCGCCCGCTTTCATGGCGGCAATATCGTTGGTGCAGAAGAGCAGGTCGACTCCCTGCTCAATCCAAAACGGAATATCCTGCACGCTGACGCCGGCAGCTACTTGTTTGCCGTAGGATTTCGCGACTTGAATCGTGCGCGCCGCGGCTTCAAAGACGCTGGCATGTCCGGTCTGTCCGGGAACGCCGAGGCTCGCCGATAAATCCGCCGGACCTAGAAAAATGCCTTCCACTCCGGGCACGGTGCATAGCTCATCTATGCGCCCGACGGCTTCTTTCGTTTCGATCTGCACCATGAGGCATAGCTCTTTGTTGAGCTTTTGCTGCTCGTCGGTGACGTTATCGCCCAAGCCATATTTCACCGCTCTAGAGACACTGAAGTAGCCGCGGATGCCGTCGGGTGGAAATTTCGCGTTTCGTACGAGCTCCGCCAGCAGCTCCGGCGTATTCGCCATGGGAAGGTCGATAATGTCGGGGCCGCACTCGGCGGCTTTCAATACCGTTTCGCGCCGTGCGTCCGGAATGCGAATCATGGTCAACATGCCTGCGCCGGAGGCGATCCGGCACAAATCGGCTGCTTCGGCAAACGTGAGAAACGTGTGCTCCATTTCGATCCACGCCGCTTTGTAGCCCATGAGCGCCGCCATTTCCAGAAATGCCGGGTTATACAGATAGGACGCAGCTCCCAGAATGGGACGACCTCCGTTGTTTTGCATTGCGCGTTGAAGTCGATTCATGAGTAAACCTGGTGGACCGGTGAAGGCTGAGCTGAGATGACGCGATTGCGACGCCAAGCCCAGAGCGTCAGCTCGCGCTGCGCCGGAACTTTGTTCGGAAAAACAAAGCTGGCGGCATAGCCTGCCCCGAGCAGCACGAGATGACCGATCACGCCGATCATGTATTCGTGGAGCGGGAAATTGAACGATCCGAGATCCCAGATTTTTCCGCCGCCGAGCGTGAGGGTCGCCCATGCGGTAAACAGAACGCTGGCGCCGATTCCGATGTAGGCCGCGGTGTGACTGGCGCGAGCGCACAGAAACGCGAGCAGGAACAAGCCGGCTAATCCACCGGCGACGATGCCCGAAATTGTGTACCACAACGAAAGCGCAGTGCCTTGCGTATGGGCCAACAAAGTAGCCACGACGACGCACAAGAGCCCGGCAATCGCCACGATGCTCTTGGCCGCAAATAGCTTCTGGCGTTCCGTCGCACGCGGCCGCAGGACAAGGTAGTAATCCTGCACGCCAATGGCTGCCAGGCTATTCAGATCCGAAGAGAGATTGGCAATGGCCGCTCCAAACAGCGCCGCCAGAAAGAGGCCCGCCAGCCCAGCGGGCACATGTGTCGTGATGAAGAAAGGAAAAATTTTGTCTGCCTTGTTAATGTAGGCAGGCAACGCCTCGCCGGTAGTTCGATAGAACGCCCAGCACAGTGTTCCGATCAGCATAAACAGCGTCCATACAGGCACGCACAATGCCGCGCCGAGCGCGATTCCTCGCAGTGCAGCCCTATCCGATTTGGCCACCAGGTAGCGCTGCACGATGGTCTGATCGGCCGTGTATTTTTGGAGATAAAAGAAGAATCCATACAGCGACAGAACCAGGAAGGTCGGTTTCGTCAGATCCGGAGCCATGCTGCCGAGGCTGATTTTGTGACTGCTCCAAGCGAGGTGAACAACAGCGGCAGGGCCGCCGGGAGGAAGGAATAAAAGATACGCCAGGCAAATGGCGATTCCGATCCACAACACGAAGCCTTGGATGACATCGGCCCAGACAACGGCCTCGATGCCACCCACCAGTGTGTACGCGACGGTAATGATTCCGACGACAATGATAAGCCGATCCGTATTCCACCCCGTCATGCTGCCGGCGGTGAGGGCGAGCAGATAGAAGACGAAGCCCATCTTGGAAAAGTGCCCCAGCGAAAATGCCATGGACGAATAGACGCGCGCCGGATAACCAAACCGTTTCCCGAAATATTCATAAGCGCTCACGCCGATAGCGTGCCGGAAGAACGGAATCATTACGGTTCCGGCGAGCATGAGAACCAGCACCACCATGAAACCGGGCACTAAGTTCGTCCAATTGCCCGCGTACGCGGAGCCAGGGTATGCGATGAAGGTGACGCTGCTGATTAAAGTTGCTAGCAGGGAAAGCCCGGTGGCCCAGCCCGGAATGCTGCGTTTGGCGGTGAAATATCGATCTGTGGATGTCTGCCGGCGCGAGAATCGAAAACCGACCGCCAGCAATGCGGCCATATAAAAGACGACAATCAGCAGCGGCAACCAGCGAGACGAGCCCATGATTGCCTTATGGCAAAGTGCCGTTTCGAAACTGGTAGCGCGCGGCTACGCTGCCGTCAGGGTTGTATGCGATCGCTTCTCCATCGCACATCCATCCGCGCCAGTGCGACACATGTTTTAACTTGCCTTCGGACGAGTACTGCTTCCATGTGCTCACTCTATCGGGATCGTGAAACCACTCCCAAACGGGACGGCCCTGCTTGTTCCAATATGTCTCGACGCCCACTTTTGCGCCATCGCGCCATTGCGCTTCATACTGCTTCGCGCCGTTCGGATAAAACCAGGTCTCCGAACCGTTTAGCAGATACTCGCCCGAAGCCGTGACCTCGCCCGTCCATTGCGCCTGGCGTTTGCCATCGGGATATTTCTGCTCGCCTGCAAGCGCACGCTGCGAGGCCGAAGGTTCATGAGCCGCTTTTTTTTCGCCGGAAAGAATCCAGGCCTCGTTCATTTCGAACTCCTGGGCCGGATGGTTCATGGTTGAAATCAGGTGAATCAGTCCGTTCGGTCCCTGCGCGGCGACCGCGTATCCGAGCGTGCCGTAGCCGTGATAATCGCGCGCCCATCCCGGCCGATGCGGAAGGACATGCGCTTCATGAGGTAACGCACCGGGAATTGTTTTGATATGCCAGGTTTGGCCGTCATCCTCGGACAATGCGACGAAGGCGCCGTGCTCGTGAACGCCGTTCGGCTGCTTGCCTTGGCGATCCTGCCAATCGGAAGCAAAAAAGAGTTGGCCGCTTGCGAGGCGCATCAGGAACGGGCGCTGATTGCTGCCGAGAGCGGGAAAGGGCGTCTTGCTGCGCACCCAGCTTCGGCCTCCATCGTGTGAAATCGATTTCGGCATAAACCCATCGATATCCGTGTTCTTGCCGCCCATTCCCAAAATGGAGCCGTCGCGTAGAACCGCGAAAGTAGTGTGCCGGCCACCGGTGCGGCCGCCCGTATCGGACCAGGTTCTACCGCCATCGTCGCTTGCCCACAGCATCGACTCGCCACCCACCGCGTCGGTAGGGACGTAGAGAGTTCCATTCGGGCCGTGGAAGACGTTTGTGATGGGTTGCGGCGTAAATCCGCCAACCGGCCCGCGCAGCAAAGGAAACTGCGGCATGTCCCAAGTTGCTCCGCTATCGCTCGATTGTTGAAATCGAAACGGCACGCCATCCAAGCCCACGCCTCCGCCGAACAGGCGCACCACGCCGCCATCGGTTCCAAGAAGAGCGGACTGGTCATTTACATCCGCGAAATCGTAAAAGACCGAAGGCATGTCCCACTGATTACTGCCGAAGCGCCGGCGGAGCGCGACGAAGGATGTGTTCGGCAAATATTCCGTGCTGCTCGAAGCGGCGGAGAATTCGAGAACAAATATGTCGCCATTCGGCATAACCGCGATACCAGGCGAATGGTTGTGACCCAGCACGCCGGGTTGAATTCCGGCCGCTTCGATTGCGTTCGGTTCTTCGTCTTCCGGCGGTACTGGCAGAAGGACGCGCTGCCGAAACCACGGTTGTGCCGGAGGGGGGCCCAGCTTTGCTATTGAGTTAGTGGATTTGACAAACTGCGACCAAAGCGGCGGCGTCAATGCCTGAGGCGCGGTTGCGGGCAGTGGCGCTTGTACCACGCGAAATCCGATCGCGTGCCTGCCGTGAAAGCCGGGCATGATACTCGCGCGGTTTGCATCCCGCCGGTAATACGGAGTGAAGCCGGAAGGTCCCTTATCGTATGGACCCATAATTCCACCGCCGCGCACCACCCGCGCCCATCCGCTCGCCGGGCCTACCGGATCGCGCTGCAGTCCACCCGGGTACGGACCATACCAATCCAGGACCCACTCGGCCGGCCCCGATTCCATGTTTTTCAGCCCGAACGCATTCGCCACGCCGTCCGCGAGCGGCACGCTTCCCCCGGCAAAAAGTTGCTTCGAGCCGGCGCGCGCCGCGTATTCCCATTCCGCTTCGGTCGGAAGCCGGTACGGCCGATTTTCTCTTCTGCTCAGCCATCGGCAAAATGCGGCGGCCTCGTCCCAACTCACGCCCGTCGCATACGGCGGAAATGGTCCGAGGTCCTGATAATCCGCGCGGAAGCGTGCGTACTGTTCGGCCGTGATCTCGGTTTCCGAAATATAGAAGTTGCTGGAAAGCGTTACTCGATGGACTGGCCGCTCGTCATAGTCACCGTTGCGCAGCCGATCGTACTGGCCAAGCGCTTTCGGGTCTGTCGGAAGGGCGTTCCCGATTTCGAATGTTCCGGCTGGTATCCGGACCATTCTCATGCCTAGCGAGTTTTGGAAGCTATCGTTGTGGTCGGCGGTTTGCCGCGGCCACGCGACGAATGCGAACACGCTCGAGAAGGATATAGAAACGCAAAAAAACAGAGTGCGGACCGTCATGGAACGTGTCATAATGATTTTTCCACGATAATTTTCTATTCGCAACGATTATTTTCAGTTCACTGCCTAAACGTTAGGACGATTTGACGGAGGCGATTTGAGGTGGCTACTCTGGAAACACTGACCGATAATTTGCCTAGTAGGCGCCAGCGCCGCCGCCGTCCCAAAGCGAAGGGGAAAGCGGCCGACGGCTCTCCGGCGCGCAACGATCAGTACCAGATGAAAGCCATCGCGCGCGCCCTCGACGTGCTCGATGCGTTCGACGACAGCGACACACCGCTGGCGCTCAAGGATATTGCCGGCCTGGTGCAGTTACCCGAATCATCACTTTTCCGTATACTGCTCACGCTAAAAGCACAAGGCTATCTGCTGCAAAACGAGGATGGATCGTATCGTTTGCCGGATAAGCTTCTGTACGGGCGTGTGCAGGCCCGGGGAGAACGGTTAAAGAAAGCGCTGCGCCCGCTGCTGGAGGGTTTGGCCGCACAGTTTGATGAAACTGCCAGCCTGGCATATCTGTACGGCGATCAGATCCGCGTTCTGGATGCAGTAGAGACATTTCAGGAAATCCGGATGATAAACCGCCCCGGCCGCGCGCTGCCGCCGCATTGCAGCTCCATGGGTAAGGCGATCACCGCTTTTCAGGAACCGGCCCGTATCGAACGTATGTTCGATGCGTACGGTCTGTTCCGCCGGACCGAATACAGCATCATCGATCGCCATGTGCTGGTGCGGGAATTTGCCGATATCCGCGAACGCGGCTATGCAGCCGACCGGCAGGAAACGGTGCTCGGCGGCATCTGCATCGGAGCCCCTATTGCGGCTGCCGATAAGCGTGTGATTGCCGCCATGAGCGTATCTACTCCCATGATCCGCATGACACGCGAGCGCGAAGCCGAGATCACCCGGACTGTAATGGAGTTTGCCCGGCGGGCGAGCCGCAAAGTCCATGAAACCGGACTAGCTTAGGCCCCGCTTTCGATTTTCGCTGTCTTTCGCTGTTGACAAAAAATTTACTTCCATGTAATTTCATTACGAGCTGATAACTTTCAGTTCGGTTACTATCGCTGAAATTCTCGTTGGAGGTAACCCCCATGTTCCCCGTTAGACATCTCCCCATCGTCTGGGCTACAGTGGCGTTGAGTTCCGTTCCGTGTTTTGCGCAGGTCAATACGGCGACCATCTTCGGCACCGTGACCGATCCATCGGGCGCAGCAGTTGCCAAGGCAACCATTACCGCTGGGAATGAGCAGACGGGCGGATCGTGGAATACGACGACGAGCGAAACCGGCGAATATACGCTCACGTTTCTTCCACCCGGCCGGTATTCGCTCGTGACCAGCGCGCCGGGATTCAGAGAAGTCCGGCGTACGGGCCTCGATCTGGCCGCAGGCCAGGAAGTACGCCTGAAATATGCAATGGAGCTGGGACAGGTTTCCGAAAGCGTGACGGTCACAGCAGAGACGCCGCTTCTCAATACCGCAAATGCCGAGCAAAACCACAACATCAACACGCAGCGTGTGGAGGAACTACCCACCGCGAACCGTGACTGGAGCAGCTTGCTGAATCTGGGTGCCGGCGTAAGAGTTGCCAACGACGCGGTAACGATGAACGGGTTGCCGCCCGATGGTTTCCGCTTCACCGTGGATGGCGCGGATTCGAGCGGCAATGGTGAATCGGAAACAATGACCTCGCTGGGCTACATTAAGGCCGTCAGCATGGAGGCGATTCGGGAAGTAAACGTCACGAGCGGGATCGCTCCGGCCGAAACCGGTCCTACCATGTCGGGCAACGTAAATGTCATCACGAAAAGCGGCACGAATACGTTCCACGGTTCTCTGTTTGAAAACAATCGGACGGAAGATGTTAGCGCGCGCAACCAATTTCTGACGACGAGGCCGCCGCTTACCTTTAACCAGTTCGGCGGTTCACTCGGTGGGCCGATTGTGAAAAACAAGCTCTTCTTTTTTGGCGTGTATGAAGGCTATCGGTCGCGCGCGTTCGCCTCAGTCAACGGCAATGTTCCCACACAGGAATTCCGCGATCGCGCAATTGCCGCCGTTCCCGGGATGAAGGATTACTTCGATACGTTTCCCCTTCCGAACACGCCCTATGCGGCGGGAGCCGTCACCGGCTTCTTCCAGGGCGCGGGATCGAGCCGGGAGGACAGCAATCATGGCAGTATTCGCGGGGACTACAACATCAACGCGACCAACATGCTGTCGGTGCGCTACACGCACGACACACCATTCCAGTTAACGCCGCGCGTTTCGCCGGCCAATAGCCGCACTTACGACGTCTCTACGCAGAAAGGCGTGGTCAGCTACATACATTCGAGCTCCAATTGGAGCGCAGAAACACGTTACGGCTACAACCGCTTTGAGCGCAGCCGTCTCGATCACATCTACTCGCTTGGCGTCAGCGCGATCACAGGGTCGCTCGGGTTCAGCAACTCGGGCGAAATCATGGAAAACACCGGCATCAACTGGAGCGGCGAGGAAGTAGTAGCCATAAACCATGGAGCACACTCCATCAAATTCGGCGGTCTGTTTCATAAATACAAATCCGGCCGGAATAACGTGACGGTTCCGGAGTTCCAGTTTGCGAGCGTGAGCGATCTGCTGAGCAATACGCCATCGCAGGTGACCATCAGTTTTGGCGTTCGGCCCTACGATTTGTACAACTGGATCAATGGATATTTCATTCAGGATGATTACCGGCTGACACGAAATTTCATGCTGAACGTTGGACTGCGTTACGATCATTTTTCCGTTCCGCGGGAAGCGTCAGGCCGCCTGTTCAACCGTACGGGTCCTTTCGGGATCGGCCCTTACACCAGTCCGGATAGCGTGTATAGAGCCAGCTGGCTCGACTTCTCGCCGCGCCTGGGTTTTGCCTGGTCGGTCAAGCAGAAAACCGTCATTCGGGGAGGCTTCGGCAAATTCACCAGCGCACATAATCAATTTGGTGGTCCGGTGGAACTGATCCAAAACGCCATTGACGAGCCCAATCGCGTGGTGTTCAGCGCGGCCGAGGCAAAGCGATTCGGCATTACTTATCCAACAACAAACGATGCGGTTCTGCCCCTGGTGAAGGGCAGCGGGCCTATATCGGGTACCGTTATTTCGCAGAATTTTCCGCAGCCGTACAGCTTGCAATGGAATTTCAGTATTTCCCAGGAGCTTGCTTCCAACCTGTCGTTTGAATCGTCGTACATCGGCAATCATGCCGTGCATGCGAACGTCGTCCGGAGGATCAACCAGGTCGATCCGCTGACGGGGTTACGCCCCTATCCCGATTACTCGGAGTACAACTACTATGACGGTTCGGAAAGCGTTCACTACAACGCCTGGCAAAACTCAATTCGCCGTCGTTTTGCGCGTGGATTTCAATTGGGTGCGGCGTATGTCTGGGCCAACACGATTTCCTACTCGAATGCCGCCAACCTCGGGTTCCCGAATCCGCCGCAGGATTCGAAAAACATTCGCGGCGACAAAGGTCCGAGCCCGTTCGATGTGCGCCATCGCTTCAATACGGATTTCCTGTATGACCTTCCTTTGCTCGGGCTCGTCAACTCGAACGGCCGCGGCGCCAGGCTCCTTCTCGGAGGATGGCAGGTCTCCGGAATTTTTACGGCTGAAACCGGCTCGCCGATCAATCTCAGTCAATCGACAACTTACTCTTCGACCAGACCCGATTACATCGGCGGTGATGTGTACATGGCGGGGGCGGATGAGACGCTGCAATATCTCAACCGGGCCGCGTTTGCACGCCTTCCGATCGGGATGGCCGGCGCGCCGCTCCATTTTGGAAGCATCGGGCGCAATGCGCTCCGCGCGCCGGGATTCTGGAATCTCGATCTGGCGCTCTCGAAAAATTTTCAGTTCACGGAGCGTTATCGGCTGCAGGTTCGCTGCGACATGTTCAACTCTCTGAATCACACCAGCTTCTCCGGAATCTCGACCAGCATTACCGATGGCAATTTCGGACGCTTCACATCGACGCGCGGCGCCCGGCTGGTGCAATTCAATGCGCGGCTAAGTTTCTGATGCAATGCGCGCGCCAGGCTGCGCTGGTCGTGTTGGTATCGGCAGCAGCCCTACGAGCGAGCGGCCCAACTCAAGTTCGTCACAACCACTCCCTGGCGGTCGTGGCTCGGAACGCCGCTCGGACGTTTTCAGCAAGTTACCGAGCCGCGACCGCGAGGGAGCGGTCTTCAAAGCTAATACCGGCCGCAGAGCTGCACCGCTACGTGGAAGAATTCAACCGCGCTTTCCCGGAAGAGGTAGTAAACGCTATTCCCGATCAAGACGCGGCGGCCTGGATGGAACAAAACGTTCCCTGGTTCTCCTGCCCCGATCCGGATGTGGAGCGCACCTGGTATTACCGCTGGTGGGCGCTTCGCAAGCACATCAAACAAACACCGCGCGGGTATATCCTGACCGAGTTTCTGAAACCGGTGAAGCATGCCTCCGAGTATGGCGCTATCAGTTGTGCGCTCGGCTTACATTTGGCCGAGGGCCGGTGGATTCACGATCCGAAATATCTCGATGACTATGTCCGCTTCTGGCTGGAATCGGGTGAGGGCGGTGGACTGCAGAAGGATTATCACCATTACAGCGGCTGGACTGCTGCCGCCGTGTACGACCGTTGGCTGGTGGATGGGCGCTCGCGAGATCTCGTTTCGTTGCTCGATCCGCTCATCCGTGATTACAAAGCGTGGGAGCGGGAACGCCTGCTGCCCGGCGGATTGTTCTGGCAATACGATGTTCGCGATGGGATGGAGGAATCGGTCAGCGGTTCCCGGCATAATAGGAACGCCCGGCCCACGATCAACAGCTACATGTATGGCAACGCGGTGGCAATCGCCGCTATCGCCAGAATGGCCGGCAAGCCCTCGATCGCCGCGGAGTTCGATAAGAAAGCCCGGAATCTGCGCGCGCTAGTGGAGCAAAAACTATGGGATCGGGAAGCCGTGTTTTTTAAATCGCGGCTGGATACCGGCAAGCTGGCCGATGTCCGCGAAATTATCGGATACACACCCTGGTATTTCGATTTGCCGGAGAAAAACCGAGGCTATGAGCGTGCCTGGAAGCAGTTGATGGATGCTCGCGGCTTTTACGCACCTTACGGGCCGACGACAGCGGAGCGGCGCAGTCCGGGTTTTCGCATTGCAGATACCGGCGATGCATGCCAGTGGAACGGGCCATCGTGGCCGTTTTCCACATCTATTACGCTTCGCGCCCTCGCCAATGTATTGAACGATTATCCGCAAAGCGCTGTTTCGGACAAGCATTTCTTCGATACATTCCTCATCTACACACGAAGCCAGAAGCGGAAGCGCGAAAACGGCGCAATCTTACCCTGGATCGATGAAAACCTGAATCCGCTGACGGGCGAGTGGTGGGCGCGCACCTTGCAAATACGGCGCGGGACATTTTATGGACGCGGCGATCATTACAACCATTCTTCCTATGCCGATCTCGTGATCACCGGCCTGGTGGGACTTCGTCCGCAACCGAATAATCTGTTGGTTGTGAAACCTCTTCTGCCCGCGGACGCATGGGAT
>JAICIH010000075.1 GCA_025924475.1 Bryobacteraceae bacterium | reverse complement strand
GGCCCGCCGGTAAGGGTGACGTCGCGATACCCAAATTCGCGCAGCTTCTCGCGTTCGCGCGGGGCGCCCCACAAGAGTGCGCCGGCGGCTGCGGCGCCGCTACATTGCAAAAACGTTCTGCGGGAAACGGCCGTCACGTTCTTACCGATATTACACGGATTCGCTACTGTGGATAGGTTGCCACTCACGCTCGCTTTTATTCATACCAGCCACGTGTTAATCCCGGCTTTCACCGCTCTTGCCCGCCGCGAGTTGCCGCAAGTGAAAACTTTTCATATGGTGGATGAGAGTTTGATCCAAAACACGATTGCGGCCGGGCATTTGACGCGGCAGACGACTCATCGGCTGGTGCAAATGATCGGTTCCGCCAACCAGGCCGGTGCAGGTGCTGTCCTGGTGACTTGCTCTTCCATTGGCCCGGCAATTCCGGTGGCTCGCGCCGTTTACGATTTCCCGGTTCTCCGGATCGACGAGGCTATGGCGGAACAAGCCGTTCAATCGGCGGCTCGCCTCGGCGTTATTGCCACTCTGAAAACTACTCTTGATCCGACGGTCAGTCTTCTCCGTTCGACGGCGGCGGAACGTCATCGTCCGATAGAGGTAATCGAAAGCCTGTGCGCCGGGGCGTTTGAAAAAGTCATCGCGGGCGATACCGATACCCATGACCGCATGGTTTCCGAAGCGTTGATTCAGTTAGGGAAGCGGGTAGATGCGGTGGTTCTCGCCCAGGCTTCCATGGCCCGCGTAGTCGAAAAATTGTCTCCCGGCGCTTTGAGCGTGCCCGTTTTTTCCAGCCCCGAACTCGCCGTCCGGCAAGCTCGCCAAATCCTAGCCGAGTAAATCGCCCTTGCGCAATCGAAACGGCGTTCTGTCGCTCCTGTGCGCGCTCGCCATCATTACATTTCTCGATCGTCTTTGTATTTCTGTGGCCGGCCCACGCATGCAGGCCGCCCTGCATCTCTCTCCTATTCAGTGGGGCTGGATCCTGGGTGCGTTCGTTCTCGCCTATGGCCTATTCGAAATACCTTCAGGCGCTCTCGGCGACCGGTATGGTCATCCGCGCATGCTGGTTCGCATCGTGCTCTGGTGGTCACTCTTCACTTCGCTGACCGGCGCCGTGCGCGGTTTCGGACAACTGCTGGCCACGCGATTCTTATTCGGCATGGGCGAAGCCGGCGCTTATCCCAACATGTCCGGAGTAATTGTCCGCTGGTTCGAGCCGGCTGGCCGCGCCCGCGCACAGTCGTTCATTTGGGCAGCAAGCCGCCTGGGAGGCGCTCTCTCGCCGCTACTGGTGGTACCGCTCTTGCGCTGGATCGATTGGCGCTATACGTTCGCCGTGCTGGGCGTTATCGGGGTGCTATGGGTCCTCTTCTGGAGCGCCTGTTATCGCGATGCGCCGATTTCGCGTCCTGCCGCTCTGCCGCACGCCTGGCGGCGTGTTTTGCGCCATCGACAGGTCTGGCTCATTTTTGCAATGTACGGCTGCTACTCCTGGGGATCCTGGTTCTTCATGTCGTGGTTTCCGGTCTTTCTGGTCCGCGGCTGCGGATTCAGCGAATCCGAAATGGGCATATATTCGTCGCTGCCGTTTCTGCTCGGCGTGGCTGGAAATCTTATTGGCGGATACGTGAGCGATCGTTTGGTAACGCGATATGGACTCAAAATCGGTAGAAGATCGGTTGCCTGCGCGAGCCTCGCCGCGTCGTCGCTGCTTGTTGCGGCTTTGGCCCTTACGCGCAGTAAAGCTGCCATTGTCGTTTTATCTTCGTGCGGGTTCGGAATCATGGATCTGATGCTACCTGTGTCCTGGGCCGTTTGTCTCGATATCGCGCCTCACCGTTCGGGCACGGTCACGGGCATTATGAACAGCGCCGGCCAGCTCGGCGGATTCCTATGCACGGTGCTATTTGGCTATCTGGTTCAAATCAGCGGCAGTTATCGCTCGCCGCTCTGGATCATCTCCGGAATGTTATTGTTCAGCGCGTTTTTATTTTCGAGAATCGACCCAACGCGCGAATTGGATTGACTAGCCGCATTTGCCCGCGAGGACCGCTCCGAAAAAATCTTTCGGTCCGATTTGCCCGCCCTTGAACACCAGTTCTAAGGGACGGGAATTCCCGCCGGTCATGTGAGCCTTGCACAACGGTGCTCCGGGAGCCATGGGCGCCAGCATGGTGAGCGCATAGGCGCCCAACTCGCGCCCCGCATGGCTTGCTGTGTCGCCTCCTGCAATGATTGCCCGCTTCACTCCCGATGCGGTCAACAGTTCATGCAGCAGTTTGCCCATTTGTATCCCGAGTAGATTCCGATCGATCGGGACATTCGCCCTATCCGGTCCCCGGGTGCAATACAGCACCACGCTTTTGCCTGATTCCAGGCGCCGGAGAGCGGTCTTGAATAAAGCTGCGCGAGCCGCTTCCGCACACCGGCTATCGGAGAGTGTTGATGCGTTGATAGGAATGCCTTCGAACCCATTAGCCGCGGCCCATTGAATTTGCCGTTCCGTTGCCCCGGAAAGACTGCCTGCGATTACGATTAGCCGGTCCACGGGCCCTGGGTTTGAAAAATCATCTGTCATTTTGAGCAATCCGGCCGTGCGCCAATGAACTGCCAGGCCATGGGTAAACCCCGAGCTGCCCACCACAAAACAGGCCTCGGCCCGGCGCTTCCAGATCATTTCGGCAGCGCGGCGCATGGTTTCGCGGCTCGCGCCATCAAAAATAACTCCCGCGGGATTCTGCTCGAGTATCGCGTCCAAGTGAGAATCGGGGTCCAGGCTACTCAGTGCAAGCATGTCGAGCGACTTGAGGCCGCTGCTCGTTTGTTTCGCCAGATGAAGACGCAAATCGCTTTCCGTCATCGGCGTAACCGGATGACGGCTCATCGCCGGATGCCGATCGATCCGGTGTATTCCTTCCTCGTCGCCAGCAAACAGATGCGAGAAAATTACATAGCGCTTGAGTTGCGGAGCCGCCGGTACGATCGGCACGAACCCCGCTCCAAATACCTCCTTACCGATCTCGAGCGCGCGTCCAATGCTGCCCACTCGCGGCCCGCTGTCGAATGTCGAGCAGACCTTGTACTGGCAGATGGGCGCTTTCAGTGCGCGCAGTTTTTTGAAGATTCCAGGCAGGTGCGCCGACATCCATTCCGGAGACCGGCTGCGGCTTTCCCCCGCTACACCGATCGCCGCGGCGTGGCTAAATTCTTTCAATCGGGCCGCGTCCGGCATTTCAAGAAACAACACGCTCGCGACGCCGTTGGATGCCAGCGCCTCCAGCGCATCCGTTGAGCCGGTAAAATCGTCGCCATAAAAGGTGAGAGCCGGGTTGCTTCGTCCTTCGCGTCTCATCGTCCGGCAAATTTCTCCAGAGCCAGCCGCAGCTCCGGCCGTGTACGCGCATATTCTTCGAGCGGCGCTCCTGTAAGAGCGGCCTCCCAAGCCTGACGCAAACTGCGGACTCCGGCGCCCACTCCGTCCGGATGCGCCATGATGCCACCGCCGCACGCGAATATCAGGTCTGCCGAACCCAGCGCGCGAAACGTGTCGGGCGCCTGCTTTGCCGATTGCCCAGACGAGAATACCGGCATAATTTCGCAGCCCCTGCCAGCGATAGCGAACATCGGCGTGAGGCATTCCCGCGCCGATTCCATCACCGATTCATCGCTCTCGCAGAATTTATTCTTCAGTCCGTTTACGTGCATATGGTCCACCCCAGCCAATCGCCAAAATTTTTGATACGCCACGTAGCTCATCCCAATTGCCGGTGAGCGGCTGTAGATACCCCAACCATTGCGATGGCCATGAATGGCCACCTCGCTCACATTGCGTAAGGCATGGAGCGCCGGCAATCCAACGCTATTCAGGCTCACCATGGCGCACGTCCCACCCAAGGCGCGCACTCGGGCCTGCCGCTCCAGCATTTCGTCCAGCTCGCCGGTAATATTGGCCGCGTACATTACTTTCTTGCCGGTCTTATCGGCGTGCTTGTTGATCGCGCGCATTACGGCTTCGAGCCGCTCAGTAAATGGACAATGCGGCCCGTTGGCCTGCAGTTCGTCATCTTTGATGAAATCGATTCCACCCTCGGCGAGACAGGCTACGAGTTCGCCTGTAGCTTCGGCCGAGAGCCCGACGCTTGGCTTGATGATCGTTCCGATCAGCGGCCGGCCCTCGACGCCGCATAACCGGCGCGTGCCAGCAACACCAAATTGCGGTCCGCGATAGCGATCGAGAAACGCCGCCGGAAATGTAATGTCCAGTAGCCGTAATCCTGAAAATGGTTGAAGTTCGAACAGATTTCCCGCGACGGTCGCCAGCACGTTCGGAAGAGAGACGCCCATGTTCGCGAGCGGCCACGACAATGTCACTTCGGCGCGCCGATATACCGCCGGCCCATTTTTCGGTTTACCCGCGCCCGGCAGGGACGGACTGCTGGCGGACTCCTTCTCTACCATCTGCTCCACACGGGCCGCATGCCGCTCCCGCAGCTCGTCCGTTTCCCCGTATACACGCGTAAACGTTCCGGTAGACTGTTCGCCGGCCATGGTTTCGGCCGCATCTTCCAGCGGGAATGCGGTTTCTATCCAATACCGGGCGCGCAGGCGGTCAGGTGTCAATCATCACCTCTCGAAGGGACCGCGACGGTGTGAGAACGGCATCATCATTGTTGTTTTATCTCATATCTCAGATCGTGAGCGTCATAGACGCAGAACTCACTGTTTTGGAATGTGACTCGGATACCGGGAGGCCGATGCTCCTTTTTGTATACGTAGTAATCGATCGGTTCGGAAGGGCCATTCTGCCATCGCTGAAGCCACTCGACAGCGAGCGCTTGAGATGACGTTGCCAGCATTCCGGTTTTCCAGTCCACCCATATCGCGCGCCGTGATCGCGCGCGAAACACGCCGGGATAGAGGTCGCGGCCGGCATCCGGAAAGAGAAAAAGCGAGGCACCCCAGGTGTTCTGCTCGGCCCATTGCGCGAGTTCGATTACTGTGGACCTCGATTCGGTGAACGGGACATGGGTCGTAGTCCTTAGCGCGACGAGCGCAGCGAAGAAAGCGAACGGAAGCCATTTCGAGCGTGCTGTCCAGGTCAACAGGGCAGCTATGCCTAAACACAGCGCCAACTGGAGCAGATGGCTTTTTTCGAAGACACGCAGGAAGTCGAATATCCGCGCATTCAACGGCAATGCCGCAACCAGAGCAAACCATGCGAAAGCCTCCCATCGGCGGGCGCGTGCTAGCGCTTGGACCGCAGCGAGCGAGCAAAGGAACGAGGTGAATAAGATCGTGAAGACCACCAGCCGCGATGGCTCGAGCGCGGCCGCAGTGGCAAGATGCGCGCGATCGACCAGCAGGTAGGAGCAGTACACGGCGGCGATTCCGGCCAGGCCCATTCCTGTAACAAGCCATCGCATCTGGCGATTCAGCCTCTGCCACACGCGGGCCGCAGCCCAGATTCCCACGACCACCAACGCGAGGTAATGCCAGAGTTCGTGCCGCCAAAGAGAAACCCATGCGTACGGAGTGCGGAGCTGTTGGATCGCGGCCACGCTCGCCGATAAGCGCGCGAACAGCCCTTCACCGGTTCCTATTTGAGGCTGCAATTGGGCGAGGTTCGCAAGCAGGAGAACGGCGACAACCAGAATCGGCAGGATCGGCTTCATTCGCCGCCGTAACGCGCGGTTCAGGATAAACGCGAGAAGAACCACTATCCAGAACGGCGCCGCGACAATAGGCTCGTATAGTAGCGCGACAGCTCCCGATAAGGCGCCGGCCAACACCTTGCCGCGAGCGAGCAGGCCGGCGGCGAGCAGTATGGCGCCACATGCAAACGCTAACGGAACGGGCTCGGGATCGACTGTGCACACAGCCGGACCGGGCAGCGTGGCGCCCCAATTCACCAATCCGGCGACTAACAAACTAGTCGCGCCGCCAAAGCCCGCCGCTTGCGCCAGAAGAAAAATTCCGGCCAGACCAGCCAACCGGAAAATGAACTGTTGGATTTCGAGCGCCTTTTCAAAATCGATCAACGGCTGGCGATGCAGAAAAAGAGTTATTTCATCGTAGATCGTGTAAGAGAGATTGGGATGGGTAGCTGCTAAGTCACGTGACAGATAGCCGGGCGCATCGATGCGCTCGAGCATCGGAAGATAGACCTGGCTGGCTGAATGTAAGTAACTATGTCCGGGAAAAATCGCGAATTCGAACCAGCCGAGGGCCAGCAATGCCAGCCACAACCACAGCAGCCGGAGCATCTACTGGGCCGGTGTTTTCTCTAACTGCTGCTTGGTCCAAAGGCGCGCCGGATTCAATTGCGCGGCGCGCTCCAGCGCCTGGCGGGCCTCCCGGTTGCGATTGGCTTTGCGCAGTGCGACGCCCTTCCAAAGATACGCGTCCGGCAACTTTGCGTCGAGCGAAATCGCTTTGTCGAAATCTTTCAGCGCCACATCCACGCCACCTCCCATGGAAGCCGGCAGATAATAATTTCCCACACCGCGGCTCACATAGGCCATGGCCAATTTGCTATCCATCTGCAGCGCCTTGGCAATTTCATCGCGCGCGCATTGGCCGTATTTCAAAGCGCCAAAAATAGGATTGGCGGGTATTACTTGTCCGCAGATCTGGCCGAGCAGACGATGATATTCTGCGTTGCCGCCGTTGGCCGCGACCGCCTTCTGCGCCGGATCGATGCCGGCTTGCGCGTAACTTTCGGACTTCTTTTTGTCCCGTAGTTCGAGGGCGACTTCCGCCGCATAGGAATTCGCCAGCGCCAATTTATACAGGCCGTCCGGAGCTTGCGCCGATTTCTGATAACGCGCGATCAAGCCATCGAGGGCGGCCAAATCCTGCCGGTCGCGCGCGGCGCTCAGCTCGCTTGCCGCGGCCAGGCAGCAAATGCCGGCGAATAATGCTATTACTTTGGCTATCATCCTTGCCTTCATTCTAGGAGGGACGATTTTCTTCGCTCAGAGTTTCGAAAGTTTCTTCCCAACAACGAGAAAGTACAGCGCCAATGCGATGACAAGTACGCCGTTACCGGCCATGATCGCCGGCGCCGATGTCTGCTTGATCAGAACGCCGGAGATCAAGCTGCCGAAGGGCATTCCTCCACGGAAGGCTACGTTGTAGACGCTCATGACGCGTCCGCGCATGGTGTCGCTTACATACAACTGCACCAGCGACGTATTCAATGCGAATACGATCATGAGCAGCGAGCCTGAGACGAAGACCAGCACCGAGCTGATGGCCAAGACTCGTGACAATCCGAAGGCCGTGATGACAATCCCTAAAGCAGCCATAGCAAGCAGCGATTTTCGTGCTTGTCCGCCTTTCGAGGCGCTGCCGGCCACCAGCAGCGCACCTGTTACCGAGCCGGCGCCGGATAGGCACAGAAACAGAGTGAACGTATTAGCGTTGCCGTGGAAGACATCGCGCGCCATCACCGGAAGAAACGTGATCAGCGGATAAGAAAGCAGCGTGGCCCCGAAAGCGAGCACTACGAGGCTCGCCATGCCTTCGCGTTTGCGTAGGAAATCGATTCCTCCCCGCATACTCTGGAGTACCGATTCCTGTGTGCGGGCGGGTACAAAGACGGGCCGGATAGCCAGTAGGCTGGCGATCACGGCCAGGTAAGAAATGCCGTTCAAGGTGAAGCACCAGAACGAACCCAGCTTTACCAGCGCTAATCCGCCAAGAGCGGGGCCGACTACACGCGCCAGGTTGAATTGAATTGAGTTCAGAGCGATTGCATTCTGCAGATCCTCCTTGTTCACGAGCGTGGGGATCAGCGCCGAATAAGCGGGACCGCCGAACGACTGCGCCAATCCGACCATGAAGGACAGACACCAGATATGCCAGACCTGCACGATGTGCGTGTACATCAGCGCAGCCAGCGTGAACGCGCATACCAGTTGTACGACTTGCGAAGCCAGCAAGATGTCGCGGCGGCTATGGCGGTCGGCGAAAACGCCGCCGAATAGAGAAAACAGGAAAACGGGAATCTGGCCAAGAAAGACATCGAGGCCGAGATAGAACGATGAATTCGAGAGCTGCAGTACCAGCCAGCTTTGGGCGAGGATCTGCATCCAGGTTCCGATGCTCGACGTACAAGCGCCGAACCACATCAGCCGGAAGTCCCGATATTCGAATGCTTTGAAAACTCTACTCAGCAAGCCATGCTCTTTGTAGCATGCTCACCTGACATCGTCATGTGCGTTTTGTGGGCAGAGGCTTGCTGCGCTGGATGAGATGGATCAGATTGCCGTCGCCATCGCGGAAGAAGAGCAACCGGTTCCCTTGCGTTTCGTAGGGCTCGCCGGCAAAGGTGACGCCCTGCGTCTTTAATTGTTCGTGCGCGCGATCGAAATCGGCAACAGAGATAGCAATGTGGCGCAAGCCAGGCGTCCGCATTCCAGTGTGTCCGGCGCCGCCTTCGGCCGGAATGATTTCGATGAGGCCGCCATTAGCGGCTTCGATGAAGTAGTTGCCTGCGTACTCGAAGGTGATTTCGAATTCGAGATTGGCGACGTACCAATCGGCCAGGCGCTTGGGATTGGGCGATGCGATAGCGAAGTGTTCGATGCCAGTGAACATTTAACGGGGATTGTAGCAAGCAACCAGCTTCGCGCATTGCGCGAATAGCCGCTTCGGACGCTATAATCGAGGCAAATATACAAAGTAAACCTCTCGCGAAGGACACCGTTATTCCTGAACAAGCAACAAAGCCGGCAAGACCGGAGAAGCGCTGGCGGATACGCCTTGTTCTCGGTGGTCTGCTGGCAATCGTGCTTTTGATGGCGATTGCGCCGTTCATCAGCGCGGCGGCGTTTGCTCCGGCGGTCGATAGTGCCCTCGAAGCTTCGTTGGGACGCAAAGTGGATTTCAAGAAGATCTATTTCTCGCTATTTCCGGTGCCCGGTTTTTCGCTCGAGAACGTCACCATCGATGAAGATCCGCGCTATGGGTTGGAGCCGTTTGCGCATGCCAGCGCTCTGCAAGTCCGGCTTCGCGCTGACAAACTCCTGTTCGGCCAACTGCGCTTATCCACGCTGCGGCTGGTAGAGCCGTCCTTAAATTTGGTGAAGCGCGGCGATGGAACGTGGAATGTGGTCGAGCTTGTGCAGCGACTGAGCGCGCCCCGGCGGATGCCGCTCAGCTTATTTCCGGCCATTGAAGTTTCCGGTGGCCGTATCGATTTCAAGTTGGGCACGCGCAAAACGACTCTGTACATTACCGACTCGGATCTCTCCATTTATCCCGAAAGGTCCGGCAGCGTGGTGGTGCGGTTTTCCGGCTCGCCGGCGCGCACCGATCGCGCGGGGAACGGATTCGGCCATTTGCGCGGCACTCTCAATTGGCATTTCAGCCCGCTTGCCAACGGCAGCCAATTGGACGCGGACGTGAATCTCGATCCCAGCAATCTGAGTGAAATTACCGCGCTCATCGAAGGTCACGATATCGGCATCCACGGAACCGTGAGCGCAAGCGCTCATTTGGAAGGACCGCTCGCGGCGCTGCGGATCGCGGGCGACCTGCGCCTGGAAGACGTACACCGCTGGGACTTGCTGCCTTCCAGCGGCGATTTTTGGCGCGTGGCCTACCAAGGTAAAGCGGACCTGGTGACGCATCACTTCGCGATTCGGACTCTTCCTCCGTCCCCCAAGGAGGCGGCGCCGGTAGCCTTGGAAGTACGGATTAATGAGTTTCTCACGCATCCGGCATGGTCCGTTTTTACGACTCTCCATAAAGCGCCGATTCAGCCTTTGCTTCCGCTCGCTAAGCGCATGGGCCTGGCATTACCGCCGGATTTGGAGATGCATGGCACGCTCGACGGAGTGGTGGGCTACTCCAATGCGTCCGGGCTCGAAGGAGGTATCGCCATTACGAATGCGGTAGCGACGCTGCCTGGTATTCCTGCAGTACATTCGGCGGTGGCCAACGTGCGAATCTCCGGCGGCAACATTCATATCGACCCAGCCATTCTGGAAGCGGGTGTTGGCGGCACGCTGCGCGCCGGCGGCGACTACAGCCTTTCGTCGCAGCACCTCGCGGCTTCGTTGAGTGTGAACGAATTTCCGGTCAGTGCGTTCAAAACGACTGCGCAGACCTGGTTCGGCGCTCCCGCCGCGCTGGCCAGCCTTACCGACGGATACGTTACCGGCCAATTTCTTTACACCTCCGAAGAGCGCGGCGACAGTTACCTGAAACCGCCGGCCTGGTCCGGACAGTTTCAATTTTCTAACGCAACGCTCGCCCCACCCGGCGTTGCCACTCCATTGAAGCAGGCCGAGGGGAGGGCGCAGTTTGGTCCTACGACATTCGATCTTCCTCACTTTTCGGCTACACTCGCCGGGCAGCCTGTCTTTGGCAGTTATCACTACAGTCTTGCGGCGAAGCGGCCAGAGCGGATTCATCTGGAACTGCCGTCCTGCAGTCTGCCGGAGCTTCAAACGGCGCTAGGTCCGGTTCTCGAAGAGAGAAGTCTGCTGGCGCGTTTGCGATTCACGCGACGCTCGATACCGCGATTTTTGGCCACCCGCAACCTCGAAGGAGACCTTAGGATTGACCGGCTGTCGGTCGATGGCGCCGAGCTGGGGCCCGTCGCTGCTCGTTTTCTCTGGCAGGGAGCAAACCTACAATTCATATCGCTCGAATTGCATTTACCGGAAGGCGTGGTCAAAGCCTCCGGCGCGACGAATCTTTCCTCTTATTCGCCGCGCTCCCATTTCGTAGCGCAGGCGGCTGGCTTGCCGTGGGGCGGGGGAGCGCTCCAGGCTACCGCGCAGATCCACACCTCCGGCATAGGCATGGAAAGCGTTTCCAACCTGCACGCCGGCGGATCCTTTTCGGCGCGGCATGTCGTCCTCCCGGCCGCTGGACCTTTCAGTAATGTATCGGGTACGTTCGAGCTCTCTTTCGGCGCCGGATGGCCGGATCTTCGGCTCTCCAATCTAAAGGCCTCTCAGGATGAAGAGGACTGGAGCGGTCAGGCGGCAAGTAACTCCGACGGAAAACTGATTTTTGATCTGGACCATGGCGGGCGTCAATTGCACGTGGTCAGCGATTTAATGCCACAACCGCCGGTTCCTTCTACGCCGCTGGCGAGTCAGGCGCTTCCTCAATGAGCACGGCCATGCATCCGTTGCATGAGGCCTGGCGCGATCTCGAACGGCGCTTCGAGGCCGCTTGTGCACGATCCCGCGCCCAGGGAATTGTCGAATTAAACCAGCTTCTGCGGCGGCTGCGGCAATACAAAGGTGAGAAGGAGTGGACGCGCCTGGTTTTGGAGGGAGCCGCAATGTTTGCCCATCGCGCCGCCCTTTTCTCGATTAGCGGCAGCAACGCGAGTCTGCTCGGCCAAAACAATCTCGATCTTCCGGAATCGCTTTTCTTTTCCTGTGCAGAGGCGTTGGCGTTCGAAGCGGCGCGTCTTTCCGCCGATGGAATTATTGCTTTAAGAACTCCCGGCGAAGTCACTGAAATACTTAGTGATAACGATCCGGCATCGCGTGCTCATCTGTTTCCAATTTCGAACGCCACGCGCGTCGTCGCGGTTCTCTTCGCGGCTGCCGAGCCGGGGACCGATGCTCACGGGCTCGAGCTTATTGCCGGGCTGGCTTCCTGCGCGCTCGAAAGGCAGAGCAGTACGGCGCCGCATGCCCAGATTGCGCGGGCTCCCGCAGCGGCGCCTAAAGCAAGTCTTCCGGTATGGGCCGGGGTCGAGGAATCGCAACGACTGCTTCATATACGCGCCCGGCGTTTTGCCCGTGTCGCGGTTGCCGAAATGCAGCTATCGAAACCCGAGGCATGCCGTGCCGGCCGCGAACAAAACGATCTCTACCTGCTTTTGAAGAACGAAATAGATAAGGCGCGCGAGATATATAGGCGGCAATTCGGAACTATATCTCCGATGGCCGATTATCTTCACCTGGAGCTCGTACGCACGGCAGCCGAAGGGGATGAAATGAAATTAGGAGCGGACTATCCGGGGCAGTTGGTTTAGCCGCATTTGTGCGATCGTTTTGGGAGTGGCAATGGGCGCGCTGCTGTTGGCGGCTCCTCCCAGGGCTCATAAATCGAAACGCGTAGTCAAGCGGGCTCCGAGGCCGAAGCCGCCGCAGGCTCCGAAGGCAGTGGGAGCGGCGGGCGTACTGGCCGTCGCGCAACACCAGCTCGATCAGGGTAATTTCAACGCGGCGGTTGACTATGCAGCGGCTGCGGCGCGCAAAGCGCCCGTGTTAAACGACTATGCCCAATACGTTCGCGCCGAGGCTGAATATAAGTTGAAAAATTATCCGGAGGTGGCGAGGGCGGCTACGCAGGTGTTCAATCAGGATCCCGTTTCGCCGCTACTCGGTCCGGCTGCGGCGTTGGCCGTGAATGCCGATCTGGACAGTGACAATCCGAAGCACGCTCTGGAACTGGTGAAGAAATACTTTGACCGGATTCCACAGCCCGAGGCGACGCTACTGCTGGCCCGAACATTTATGGCGAATGGCGATCTCACGCCGGCTGCCGAATATTTCCAGCGAGTGTACTATAGCTACCCGGTAGCCAAGGAGGCTGCTGATGCCGCCAAGGCCTTGGTCAGCCTGAAAGCGCGTTTGGGCGAAGCGTACCCGCAGGTGACGCCGGCGGCCATGTTAGGCCGCGCCGAAAAGATGTTCCAGGCGAGACGGCC
Organism: Bryobacteraceae bacterium; assembly: GCA_025924475.1. Taxonomy (GTDB): domain Bacteria; phylum Acidobacteriota; class Terriglobia; order Bryobacterales; family Bryobacteraceae; genus Bog-105. Next base: position 6,218 of record JAICIH010000075.1, on the reverse strand, counting down.
GGTCGATGCAACTACCGAATTGGCCGCTGCGATTCCTCAGCTTGGCGGCGCGCAGCGGGACCTTGCGCGAGTTCGGTTGGGCGAGGCGGACTTCTTCGCGGGCAAAGCGCAGTCCGCGTTCGAGTACCTGACTGCGCTCAAAGTGGACGATGCCGAAGCCGACGCCGAGCGGCTATTGTATTTGATTCGTTGCGCCCGCAAGCTGGATCGCGATGCGAACGTGAAACCGCTTCTGGATCAATTGGAGCAACGTCATCCGGGCTCCGGCTGGCGATTGGAAGCGCTTATTTTTGTAGCAGACCAGGCGCGCATTCAGAACGATTCTTCGACATACCTCCCGCTCTATCGGGCTTGCGCCGCCAGTTTCAGCTCCGATCCGAAAGCAGCGTGGTGCCACTGGCGTGTCGCCTTCGAGAGTTATCGTAAAGGCGGCGCGGATTCCTTCGACCTGCTGCACAGCTACATCGAGCGATTTCCGGCATCCAGCGATGTAACGAACGCGCTCTATTTTCTGGGCAGGCTTTCGGAGCGCAAAAAAGAGTTCACGGCCGCGCGTGCCTGTTACGACGAACTGATTGCCCGCTTCCCTAATACGTATTACGCGACTGTGGCGCAGGATCGCTTGAAAGAACCGGCGGTAAAGGCGGCTCTTCCGAGCGCGCCTATGCTCGAGTTCTTACGCGCAGTGGCCTGGCCGTTGCGGGAAGTGTTCCCGAGTTTTGCGCCTTCGCCGAGTGTTGCGAAGCGGCTGGACCGCGCGCAACTGCTACAGTTGACCGGCCTCAACGATTGGGCGGAGAATGAGCTGAAATTCGGCGGCGCAAACGATGACGAGCAGCCGAACGTGTACGCCTTTGAACTTGCCAAGATCGTTGCGGCGGGTGGCGCGCCAGATAAGGCGCTGCGCTATATCAAGCACTTCACGCCGGACTACTTATACATGCCGCTTGACCAGGCGCCCGTCGATTTCTGGCAGCTTGCCTTTCCGATTCCCAATCGCTCCTCTATCGTGCGTCATAGCCGCGCGCAATCGTTGGATCCTTTTCTGGTAGCGGCGCTGATCCGGCAGGAATCAGAATTCAATGTGAAAGTAGTTTCCTACGCAAACGCCTACGGATTGATGCAGATTATGCCCGCCACGGGGCGCGAACTCGCGCGGCATTTCGGCATCCGGCGTTTGCGGACCTCTCAATTGCTCATCGCGGATCGCAATTTGCAGTTGGGAACCTACTATTTCCGCAAGCTGCTGAATTCCTACGACGGTGAACCGGAAATCGCGCTTGCCGCTTACAATGCCGGCCCCAGCCGAGCCAACACCTGGCGCACCTGGGGGCCTTTCCGGGAACCGGCCGAATTCATCGAAATCGTTCCCTTCCACCAGACGCGCGGCTATATCCAGATTGTGTTGCGCAATGCCGATGTGTACCGGCGGCTCTATGCAAGCGCGACGCCGGATGTGCCTACATATCATTCCAAGCCTGCTCCCCCCAAGCGCCGGCACACACGGAGAAAGTAATGGCGGAACGAAAGCGCGCTCGCGAACTGGCCAGCAATTTCATCGAGCGTGGCGATCCGCTCGGATGGTTTGATCCGCTGTATCGGGAGGCGCGGACAAACTGGGCGCTCGTGCCGTGGGCGGATCTGGCTCCCAATCCGCATTTGCTCGCTTTAGACGGCAGTGGCAAACGTGCGCTGAAAATTGGCTGCGGGCTAGGCGACGACGCTGAACAACTGGCCATCTGGGGATTCGACGTGGTTGCGTTCGACATCTCGCCGGCAGCCATCTCTTTGTGCCGGGAGAGATTTCCGTTCTCGCGCGTGGAATATTCAGTTGCGAATCTCCTGGCGCCGGCCCCGTCCTGGACGGCGGCATTCGATTTTGTCCTGGAGTCGTACACGCTGCAGGTATTGCCGCAAAAGCTTCGTCCGAAAGCGATACAGCGCATTGCTTCTTTCGTTGCTCCAGGTGGTTCGTTATTCGTGATCGCACGCGGGCGCGAGAAATCCGATCCACCGGGCGAAATGCCGTGGCCGCTCACCCAAACCGAGGTCGCATTGTTCGAGGCAGCCGGGCTCACACGCGTATCGTGGGAAGATTTCATGGATGCGGAGACCCCTCCTGTCCGCCGCTTTCGCGCAAGGTACCGGATGCTTCGCTAAAATCGCTGCATGCCCCTTTCCGCGCAGCGCCGTTTTCAGAGCGACCGCATCGGAGAGTTTCGCGAATCGGTGATTCGCGAGATGACGCGCCTCGCGCTACTAAATGGTGCAGTGAACCTGGCGCAAGGCTTCCCGGATTTTCCCGCGCCTGCTCAAATCAAAGCGGCCGCTCAACAAGCAATCGCCGAGGACTGGAATCAATACCCGATCACCTGGGGCTCGAAGCCGCTGCGCAATGCCATCTCGGAAACCTACCGACGGTTTTATGGTCTCGAGATCGATCCGGAGCGCGAAATTACCGTTTGCTGCGGCGCTACCGAAGGCATGATTGCCGCTTTGCTCGCATTGATCAATCCGGGCGACGAAGTGGTCGTCTTCGAGCCGTTTTACGAAAACTATTGGCCAGATTCGCAGTTGAGCGGCGCCATTTGCCGCTATGTGGCCCTGCGGCCGCCGGCTTGGACCTTCGATCCGGCCGAATTGCGAGCGGCATTCGGCCCCCGCACGCGAGCGGTGATTCTCAACACTCCGAACAACCCCACTGGCCGTGTCTTTTCGCACGAGGAAGTAAAGGCATTAGCCGAACTATGCGAGGAGTTCGACGCGTTACTCATAACGGACGAAATATACGAACATATTGTTTTCGACGGCGAACGCCACGTCCCGCCGATTACGATCGGCTCCGCAGCGCGTGAGCGTTCGGTCGTAGTGAACAGTTTGAGCAAGACGTTCTCTGTCACGGGATGGCGCGTCGGTTGGGTGATCGCACCTCCGGATCTGACCGCCTCAATTCGCAAAGTGCACGATTTTCTGACCGTCGGTGCACCCACACCACTTCAGCAGGCTGGCGTTGCGGCGCTTGGGATGCCCGACAGTTATTTCGCGGAACTAGCCGCCAGCTATGAAGTCAAGCGGGATCGGATGCTAGAGATTCTCGAAAACGCTGGTTTCCACTGCTACGTCCCGAAGGGCGCTTACTACATCATGTGCGCGATCGATGCCTTCGATTTTCCCGACGATGTCGCCTTCTGCCGTCATCTTGTCGAAGAAATTGGCGTAGCGGCCGTGCCCGGCTCCAGTTTCTTCAGCGATCCCGCCGACGGCCGGAATCTGGTCCGCTTTTGCTTCGCGAAGAAGGAGGAGACATTCGAACTCGCGCGCTTGCGGTTTAATCGGCTTAAGGGCTAGTCGGAGTCGAGCTCGCAACGCCCGAGATCGCGACTCCGAGCCCAGCCGCAGCCGCTGCGGCTGTGGTTCCCAGCAGCACTTTCGTCCTTGTCGTTGCTGTAGACGGCCCGCCTACGGTCGCTCCGCTGCCGGACGGTGCTAAGGCAAAGCTCGATACGGTTCCTGGAGCGACGATCCCAACCAGTTCCCCGACGCCGTTAACAACCTGCAACTCGCCGGTGACCGAGGCGACTTCCATCGCATCGTTTGTAATCGCTACTACGCCGTCCGCGACGCCGGCGCCCGCTCCACTGATGGCGACCCACAGTCCTCCGTAACCGATTTTGCAGTTGCCAAAACGCGTTGCACGTACGGCGCCGCTTTCAAGCGTCACCGCGCCGGGCGAGATGAGCAGGGAAGAGCGCGGCCCCTCCAGAAATTCGCAATTGTCATGAAGAAACAGAGTAGTAGGGGCCGCGAGTGTCTGCACGCGCGTGCTGTTTAGCAGGTTGGCATTGCCCGGTGTCTCAGCGCCATTCACCAGAAACTGATCCCCGGATGCGACGCCTATCACATTTGCCGAGAGCGCCAGGCCGCCTGCTTGTGTCTTGGCGTTGCTTTGCAGCTTGCTCGCAATGGCTGCTACCTGTCCGGAAACATTCGTCTGGTGAATGGATGCCTGGCCAATCTCTTGGCCCTGATAAAAGACACGAACATTCGTCAGGAAAGCACCGGCCGTGCCATTGTTGGCTCCGGCGGGAGCGGTTGCTATTCCATTGGCATTGCTTACACTGGCGAAACTTCGCGAACCGCTTGTGAACGACTGCCCGGGCCCGTTGGCTGGCGCTTCAAATTCCACGTTCGCTCCTGTGACGGGCTTACCGCTCGGATCGAGCACCTGGATGGCCAACTCCTGGCCTGCGCGGGTTTCGATATTGTTCAGCGCGCCCTCGCCCTCCACCACCACGATGTGAAAGCCCGGTGATGGCGCTTGACCGCCCTGGGCAGCCAGCGCGATCAAATTTAGGAGGCCTATAACGAATAATCTTCTCATCCGGATGTATCTTCAACGAGATAGCGGCTTTTGCGACGCGCGGAACGGCAAGCCGCGCTGCCCGTGAGAATAGCACGCCCCAGTGGTTCTCCAGACCGAAATAACACCTTCCTCGTGCTCCCTTGATTATCTAGGGAAAACATGCAATACTACCCTAGATCGTCAAGGGAGGAAATGGCAAAATCCGCGACCCCGGCGCTTCTCCAAGGGACACTCGATTTGTTGATCCTGCATGCTCTTCAGCGCGGCCAAATGCACGGCTATGCCATTGCACAAAGCATTCATCTCCTGTCGGACGAAGCGCTGAAGGTGGAGGAGGGGTCTTTGTATCCGGCGCTCTACCGGCTCGAATTAGCGGGTGCGATTACCGCCAGATGGGGACTCTCGGAAAACAATCGGAAAGCGAAGTACTACGAACTTACGAAATACGGCAGGAAATTACTGGCGGAGCAGCAGAAAACGTGGAGCCGGTTATCGGTTGCCGTGGACCGCGTGTTGGCGAGGTAAAGTATGCGAGGACCGCTTTTGAAACTGTTTCGCCGGCGGCGGCTCGAGTCCGATCTGCAAGCGGAACTGGAGTTTCATCGTGAAATGGCCGCGGCGCACGACAACCCAATCGGTCTGGGCAATCCGAGCGTCATCAAAGAACAAGCTCTCGACTTATGGCGATTCACGTTTATCGAGAATATCTGGCGGGACATACGCTATGCGATTCGTTCGCTTTCCCGAAGCCCCGGTTTTGTCTTAAGCGCACTGTTATCGCTCGGGCTCGGCATCGGCGTGAATACCGCGATGTTTTCGATTGCCACTGAGTTCCTGTTGAGCAAGCCCTCGGTTGCGGATGCTCAATCCTGGGTCTCTATCTATCTCGGAGATTCGAATCATGCGAGACAGAACGCCGTCGACTTTCTCGATAAGAGCGGCGTGTTCCGCGATGTTGCCGGCGAAAACTGGGAGAGCTTCAGCAACTGGAACGATGGGCAGGAAACGCGGCGAATTTTCACCGTCCAAACCACGAAAAATTACTTCGCCGTGTTGGGAATTCCCGTAGCTCTTGGCCGGGGCTGGACAGTTAACGATCCTGGCCAGGTTGTCGTCCTCTGCTACCGCTTCTGGCAAAAATATTTTCATGGCGATCCATCCGTGATCGGCCGCTCAATCGATCTGGACGGCCGTGCGTTCACGGTGATCGGTGTACTTCCCGCTTCGCATCGTACGCTGATCGGCTACGGCTTTTCTCCCGATATTTATCTGCCGAGTTATCTTCCCGATACGCTGTTCGAAATCTACGCTCGTCTGAAGCCCGGCATGTCTCTGGGCGAGGCGCGAGCGGCGGTACGCACGGTGGCGGAGCGGATGGACCGGTCGAAGCTGAATCCTTACAAGAAGTACGCAAGCGGATTGCGAGTCATGCCGCTGGCCGGGTTTGCGCGGCTCAAGCAGGAGCAGGCCACGACGCCGATCGGATTGTTTTTTGTCGTTCTACTAGCGTTAGTGACGCTGGTGTTTGTGATCGCCTGCGTGAATACGGCGGGCCTGCTGCTGGTTCGAGCTTCGAATCGCCGGCAGGAAATGGCCGTACGCCTCTCGTTAGGCGCGAATCGTGGCCGCCTCATCCAGCAACTTCTGGTCGAAAGCCTGCTGCTCTCGTTGTCGGGTGGAGGCGCGGGTTTCGTGATCGCTCAACTGATGGCGCGATTGCTAGCTTCCATCCGGCGCCCCGTCCCGATGCCAATCCGGCTTCAGATTGAGCCCGACTGGCGAGTAGCGGCCTATGCCGCCGGGTTGGCTGTTACCGCTGCGGTGATATGCGGATTGCTCCCCGCCTGGCAATCCT
>JAICIH010000074.1 GCA_025924475.1 Bryobacteraceae bacterium | reverse complement strand
GCAATCAGCACGTACTGTTTGCCATCGACCATGAAAGTCATGGGCGCGTTGCTCGGGTTAGCGGTCAAACCGGCATGCCAAAGAATCTTGCCGTCCTTGGGATCAAAAGCAATGAAGTTATTTCCATTACTTGTGAACAGCAGGTTGCCCGCCGTGGTCAAATTCCCGACGACGCCATTGCCGCTCGGCCAATCGTGCCTCCAGACGGTTTTGCCTGTTTTGTAATCGATCGCGAGCAGTGCGCCGCCTTCGTTGCCGGCCGGTCTGTCCACACCGCCCCAGCCCTGTGGGCGAGGATCGGTGTCGGTGAGATAGTACATGCTGAAGGTCTTGTTGGTTCCGACATAGAAAAGCCCGGTTTGTGGGCTATAGCTCGGCGGCGGCCAGTTCGTGCCACCGTTCGAAGCGGGTGAGACCAGGACGCCGTCGGTTGAAGGGTATTTCGCGGGATCGGGGATCGGCTGCCCTTTCGCGTTCAATCCCTTTGTCCAATTCAAGGTGTCGATGAAGGGCTTCGTCAGGATGTGCTCGCCGTTGGTGCGGTCGAGCACGAAAAAGAAACCGTTGCGGCTGGCCTGCAGCAGCAGTTTGCGTGGCTTGCCGTCGATCTCGCCATCTACCAACACGGTCGTCTCGGTAGCATCCCAATCGTGTACGTCGTGCGGAGAGACCTGGTAATACCAGACCAGTTTTCCGGTGTCTGGATTGAGCGCGACGATAGTGCAGGTGTAGAGATTGGCGCCCTTACGGCTCTTCTCGGCCATTACCGGGTTGGGATTGCCGGTGCCGAGATAATACAGATTTAATTCGGGATCGTAAGTTCCCGGAATCCAGGTCTGACCAGTGCCATGTGCGGCAGCGTATTCGTCCGGCCAGGTCTCAATGCCCGGCTCGCCTTTGCGCGGTGTGGTGAACCATTTCCATTGCAGCGCGCCGGTTTCCGGATCGCGCGATTCGAGGAATCCCGGATTGTCCAGATGATCGCCTCCAATACCGACCAGCACGTGATTGCCGACAATGATCGGCGCGGCGGTGGAAGTGTAATCGAGTTTTGGATCGGCGATTTGCACCTTCCAGCGTTCTTTGCCCGTGGACGCATCGAGCGAGACCAGTTGGCTATCGGGCATCTCCACGAAAAGCCAGTTCTCATACATGCCGACGCCCCGATTGCCGATGGTGCTGCCGGTGTTGTGCCGGTAGGTGTACTGCCACAGCTCACGGCCGGAACGGACGTCGACCGCCCAAACGTTATTCGGCGAAGAGAAATAGAGGATGCCGTTGACCAGCAGCGGCATGGCCTTGATTACTACACCCGTAGCCGCATTGCTGCTGGTGAAGCGGCTGGCCCAAGCGAGCGAGAGCTGGTGTACGTTCGATGAAGTGATCTGCGTAAGCGGGCTGAAGCGGCGGCCGGAGTAATCGCCGTTGTATGTCGGCCAGGAAGTCGTTGGCAGCTTCTTCAGCAGCGACGGGTCGAGCCCCTGTCCGAAAGCACAAGCCGCAAGCGCGAACGAAAGAGTAAGACGAAGCATTTTCATTTGAGGGTCGCCAGATATGCCGTGACGTTATGAATATCGGCGTCAGTGTATTTGCGCAAAAGGTCGGTATGAGCCTGAATGGGATCTTGAATTTCGACTTTCGGCGTGTCCCCGTTCCGCGTAAAGGAATGATATTGGTTTTTCGAATCGCGCAAGGAGATCGTAAAATCATCGACATGCTCGACTGTTCCCGAGACAGTCTCGCCGGAGGGCAGAGTCACTTTCGCAGTCAGAGCGGCGCCGGATGATTCCGCCGAATTGGATGATCGACGGCCGCGGCGGCGCGGAGAACGCGGCAGCAGCCAGCGCGATTGCAGAGAAATGGGGTCATTTTTGCCGGCAATCCCGGCCAGATCTCCCGTAGGTGAATGGCACGAACTGCAACCTCCGGCGCCATTGAAGTAGGCCTTTCCTTTGGCCGCGTCGCCCGTTAAGACATCTTTGAATTCGTAAGTCGTGCGATGACCTGCGGCATAGGTTTGCACATGAAGCCAAGCCACAATATCGGAGATCTGCGGTTCCGTTAGATTAAGTTTCGGCATACCTTTGTCGGGGCGGCCTTCGCGAATCACGGGCGCGATCAGTATGCCTTTTTCATCGTCCAGCACAAGCAAGGAGCGAACCAGATCGGGCGCGCCGGGGCCACCTCGCCCGGCAGGCCCGTGGCATCCGGCGCAATAAGTACCGAAAGCTTTGGCTCCTCGCTCTACGGCGGCGGGGTCTTCTTTAGAGCCCGCGATGGCCGCTGCCGGATTCGCGGGCGGCGTGGCCGGCTCCTGGGCGCACAAACAGGCGGCGCCGGCGGCCAGCAGCGCCAGGGCCCATTTTCTTGTCATCATCATGATCTTAGCGGGTACTCTGGTTATCAATGGTCAAAAATGTTCTCGGAACTGCGCTACAAACCTGTTGCACGAATCCGCTGACCGGATTTTACCGTGACGGCAAGTGCAACACCGGCCCGGAAGATATAGGAAAGCATACAATCTGCGTGCAGGTGAACGATGAATTTTTGCGGCATCAGGCATCCATTGGCAACGATTTGATCACGCCTCGCCCGGAGTTTGGCTTTCCCGGTCTCAAAGCGGGCGACCATTGGTGCGTCTGTATCGAGTTATGGAAGAAGTCATATGACGCCGGCATTATCGGTCCGGCGCGTCTGGAAGCGACTCACGAAAAGGCGCTCGAAGTAGTTTCGCTCGATGTGCTGCTACAGAGCGCGAGCCTTGATAATTCGCGCGCAAACTAAAGTTTTCGTGACAACAGGCCGCGGGGCCGCAGAATCGCATAAAAGACAGCGCGCAAAGCGGGGACTGGCTTCGAATTTTGCGGCTCCAAACTTTGAGAAGCGGGTGCATGGCCTACCGCGAAATTCGTTGCCTGTACCCGCTTTGCCCGTCCCGTATGCATGACTTTCAACGGAGCGGTAGGCAATTAGCTCGTACGTCCCTTCAATTGCTCGATCAAATGATCGCAGCCGCGCGCAGTCAGCGCCATCATGGTGAGCGTGGGATGCTTGTCGCCCGTGGAAGGGAATGCGTTGCCGCCGAAGACGTAGAGATTCGGAATATCGTGCGTCTGGCAGAACGAATTCAGCACGCCCTCTTTCGGCGAATTACTCATGCGCGCGGTTCCCACTTCATGGATTACACCGTTTAACGGGCGTTGCCGCGGAACGCTCAGCCGATTTGCCGGGGTGTCCGGCGATCCTGGCCCGCCGGGAAAACCGGCCGGGCCGCCGCGCCCAAAGCCGGACATCATTTCACCGCCAGCCTTGCGGAAGAGCTCTTCGGCCTTCTCATGAAAATCAGCAATAAGCTTACGGTCGTTATCGCAGTGTGTGAAATGAATTCTCAGGACCGGAATACCCCAGTGGTCCTTCACTTGCGGATCGATCTCGACGAAATTATCTTTTTGCGCCAGCATTTCGCCGCCCGCGATCCAAACGCGCGCCTGCGCCACGTAGCGGCTTTTGATCTCCTTCTTCCATTCCGAGCCGAAGCCTGGAACCGACGCCGCGAACATCGGATATTCGGTCTGGCCGCCCGTGGCATTCATGACGTAGCCGCGTATGAAATCCTTGCGGGCGGTCTTTTCGTCGATGTTCTGCATGTTCGGAATGGTGATGCCTGCCGCTTTGCCGTCATCCAACCGGCTGGGACCGCCTTTCAGCTTCGGCAAAATACCGGCAATGCTTTGGGCACCGATCTGGTCCATCATGTAGTGGCCCAGCGTGCCGCTTGAATTCGCCAGCCCGCCTTTCGCCGAAAGCAGCAGCAAGCGCGTATTTTCGAGCGTGGAAGCTGCCAGAATCACGTACTTCGCATCCACATCGACGGATTTTTTGGTGTAGCGCTCGATGTAGGTGACGCCCTGCGCGCGGTTCTCGCTATTCATGCGCACGTGCGCCACAACGCAGTCCGTCCGCACCTCGAGATTGCCTGTTTTGAGCGCCGGCGGAAGCGTGGTCGAGATAGTGCTGAACATTGCGCCCACATCGCAGCCATTCACGCAATTGCCGCAGTAGTGGCACGGCGGCCGGTTGTTGTGCATGCGCGTCAACTGCGCCAGGCGCCGCGGCGTGGTAGGCCAGCCCAGGCTTTTGCACGCCGCCGTGAAGATCGTTTCCGCACAATTCAACGGCATGGGCGGCAAAAAAACTCCGTCCGGAAACTGCGGCAAGCCCTCGCTGGCGGCGCTCACGCCGATGAAGCTTTCCACGCGATCGTAATACGGCTTCATGTCGGCGTAAGAGACCGCCCAGTTCAGGCCGTAGCCATCGCGCGAAGCCGCTTTGAACTCGTAATCGGCCATGCGGTCGCTGGCGCGCGCCCAGTGCAACGTACGGCCGCCGAGGCAGCGCGATCGAACCCAGCGGTACGTGGTTCCCGGAGCCATAGTATATGGATTCTCATCGTTGTTGAGCATGATGCGGTAATTGCGCTCAGTGCCGCTGTAATGGCGCAGAAAACCGGGCTCACCACGATTCCGGTAAGCCATTTGGTACAGGAATGTGTGGTGAAAATCTTTCTGATCGATATGCGATCCGGCCTCGAGCATAAGGACCTTCATGCCGGCCTTCGCCAATTCCAGCGCCGCCCAGCCGCCGCACGCGCCGGAGCCGACTATGATTGCGTCAAATGACATGATGCTCCGGGTGAGCACAAGCGGGAAATTGCAGGTTGTACGAGTTGCCTTTGTAATCGAGCGCTTCGATCATACCCGCGCGGGCGGTATAGAAGGCAAACGTATTTTCCTGTTTGATAAGACGGTAAGCGAAATACGCGGGATGGCTTGTGGAGTGATCGCGCTCCGGTTTCGACATGGCTTCCACCAACGCTTGGCGGCCCTTTGCATCAGCGGAGTGAAATCCTGCCTGTTTTAGAGCGGCCATGGCGGCGCGCCATTGTTTTTGCAAGCCGGGAACAATATCCGACGCCTGCAGAACGAAATCGATGTAATGCGCGCAGTACGCTTCGCGTGCACCGGGAGTGTCGTCGGTCGGAATGAGAATCTCCGTAAAAGCGCGGAGCGCTTCGAAATCGTCGCCCTCAAAAAATTTAGGCTTATAGTCGCGCAGAAACTGTGGCTCGGGAGGCGCAGTTGACCCATGCTCATGCGGGTTGGCCGCGCGCGCCCAGGCGGAGAAGAACTCGGCGGCCCCGGGCAGCGCCGCCGCTCGAAAAACCAAATCAACGAAATCGCGGCGGCTTTGCACGGTGTGAGTATATCGCGGAACGCTAGTACAGCAGGAACGACCAGAGCATGTCGCCGGTGGCGGCGATGACGTATTGATGGCCATCCAATTCATACGTCTGCGGCGCGTTCGTGACCTGTCCAATGCGGGTATGCCAGAGCGGCTCTCCGTTCGCCGCATCGTGCGCCACGAGACTGCCCGCGCCGTCGCCGGCAAATACCAGCCCGCCGGCAGTAGCGAGCACTCCGCCACCACCCCCGCCGCGGCCATAATATCGATGTCTCCATGCGGCCTTTCCGGTCTTGTAATCGATCGCGGTAAGGAAATTGCCGCCCGAACCCACATCGACCTCTTCGCGCCCGCCAAGACCCATCGACCCGCGCGGGTCGAGATCAGTCAGATAGTAGAGCGCATACGTATTGTTTTCGGGGACATACAAAAATCCTGTTTCGGGAGAGAAGGCGGGAGGCTCCCAATTGGTCGTGCCGCTGGAATTGGGAGAAACCAGCGAGCCACCGACAGTGGCGTTTTTCTCGGCATTGTGCTGCGGCCCACCGAATTTATTTAAGCCTTCCGCCCAATTCGTATCCATAGCGTACTTAGTGGTGAGCAGATGCTCGCCGGTTACGCGATCCAATACGAAGAAATAGCCATTGCGCGCTGCCGTTATCACCAGCTTTCTCATTTTTCCGTTAAACGGCGCATCGAACAGTACCGGAGTCTGTGCAGAGTCGTAGTCGTGCATGTCGTGTGGCGAGGTCTGAAAATACCAGGCCATTTTTCCGGTGTCGACATTGAGAGCGATCAATGTACAAGTGAATAAGTTGGCGCCCGAGCCGCGGGTGCCGTTGGTAAATGCCGGCGTGGGATTCCCGGTGCCGAAGATATAGAGATTCGTCTCTGGATCGAAGGCGCCGGGCGCCCAGGTTTGCGCGCCTCCATGTCTTGCCGCATCGAGGCTGGCCCAGGTATCCAAGCCGGGATCGCCTTTTTGCATCGGGACCGTGTAATGCTTCCACTGCAGATCGCCGGTTACCGGATCGAAGGATTGCAGGAAGCCGGGGGAATCGATGTCATTGCCTGTGCCCACGATGATGTGATTGCCAATTACGAGGGGCGCAGGAGTGGAAAAGTAGCCTTCGTCCAACTCCGCGATCGTTTTGTGCCACCGCTCCTTGCCGGTTTTCGCTTCGAGGGATACCAGGTAATCGTCGGGCGTTTCCATGTAGAGATAGTCGTTCCACATTCCCAGCCCACGATTTCCGATGTGCGTGCCGCCTTTGGTCTTCCAGAAGTAATGCCACAGTTCGTGACCATCGCGCGCATCCACCGCCCAGGCATTGTCGGGAGTTGTGAAATACAAAGTGCCATTTACCTGGAGCACGGAGCACTTGATCGAGCCGCCGCGAATTGCGATGTCGCCCGGCCCTTCGCCGCCGATAATCACAGTCTCTTTCGTACGCGAACGGCCTCTGCCGCCGCCAGGCTCTTCCGGATTTCCGGCGCCAGGAGTCACGCGCGTCATCCACGCCAGCGTGAGATTCTTGACCGTCGATCGGTCCACTTGTTTCAGCAGGCTGTAACGTTTTCCCGTGTAATCGCCGTTGTAAGTCGGCCAGGAATCCTTCAACGGTTTGAGAAGGTCGGCCGGAGCGACTCCCTTGCCTTGACCAAGCAGGATCGCGGGCGCTAACAGAAAAGGCCCGGTAAGTAAAAGAGTTCTGAAGTTCATTTCAAAGTCACCAGGTAGGCGGTTACGTCGTGAATGTCTTTATCGGTGTATTGGGGCAACATCTCCCGGTGTGCCTTTAGCGGATCTTGGACGACGACTTTCGGCGTGTCGCCTTCCCGGCGAAAGCTTACGATCGTTCCGTCAGCCTGCTCCACCGTGACAATGAAGTCGTCGATCTTGACGACTTTGCCTTCGACGTTTTCTCCGGACGGCAAGGAGACGGTTGCCGTGGGAGTCGGGCCTTCCTCGGTCTGGGCAGCGCCGCGGCGTCCCTTGGGTTCACCTGCCAGCCAGGCGTTTTGTAACATTTTGGGATCGGTAATCTTCGATGCGATTCCTTGTAGATCTCCAGTCGCGGAGTGGCAACTGGCGCATTTTGCCGCGAAATACGATTTACCTTCCTCGGCGTTACCAACGAGAATGCTGGGAGGTTCCTTGCTCGAAGGCGGCTTGCCTTGGGTGCCGATGGTCTCTATCACGCTGCGAACATAGGCGGCCACGGCGTTGGCATCTTGGTCACTCAATCCAATGGCGGGCATGCCCCTGTCCTTGCGGCTGCCATGAATGATAGGGACGATCTGCTCGCCGTTCAGGTCGGTGAGTGCCGCTGGCGATCGCAGCAGATTGGGGCCGCCCATATCGCCGCCGCGGAGATCCGCGCCGTGGCAGGCTCGGCAGTTGATGTCGAAAAGCGTTTTTCCGCGAGCAACTTGAGCGGGATCTTCCGGCGCCCGCTTCTGGCCCGGAACGAATCCTCCGGCCCGTCGCGGCGCTTGCGGCGGCGCCTGCGCCGAGCCGCGATCCGCGGTTCCCACTAGTAACTCCAGCAGAGCCGCCGCGGCTACTAGAAAACGCTTAAAACACATCTTCACCTCTCCGTTAGAAATATACACGGCTCGGTAACGGAGACGGTGCGATGTCAGTCAAAAGTAGAACTTAGCTGCCACCTGGAGCGTGCGGTTGGTGCCATCCTTTGTGGCGCTTATGGTGCCAAAGCCAGGATCGCCGAAGTCGGAATTAGGAACGTCGAATTGCGGAGTATTCGTGAAATTGTACGATTCGAGCCGCAGTTGGAGCGATTTGCTTTCCCGGATGGCGAAGCTTTTTACCAGGTTTATGTCGCCGCTCTTGATTCCCGGCGCTCGATAGTTCGACAGCAATCGCGGAGCCGAGCCGTACGTATCGGGCGCGACATCGGCGAATGCCTTCACGTTGAAGTAGTTGTCCAGGCGATCGTGTATGGAGCCCGGCATGCTGGGATTGCCGATCAGATTGGGGCGCTGCGTGGAATCCCAAAGCGTGCCATCTGGATATCCCGGCGAAATGGGGAAGCCGGATGCAAACGTGAGAATGCCGCTCACTTCCCAGCCTCCGATGACGCCATCGAGCACGCGGTTCATATTACGTCCGAACGCACGGTTCCGGCCGACCGGCAACTGGTAATCGAAACTGAACACCGCGCGCTGCGGAACGTCAAAAACTCCGAGCGAACGCTCCTGGTGGAGATCCGCCCAATTCTGGATGTATCCGTTTGAGTTCAGCCATTCGGTATCGCTGCTGTTCGAATCGGAATCGGTAATGAGCTTGGAGATGGTGTAGTGCGCCAGCAAGGTCAATCCGTGAGAAAAGCGCTTCTCGAATTTGAACTGCGCTGAATGATAGATCGAGTTTCCGATGTTGGGCGGCGCGAGATAATCACCGATCGATCCATCGGCGTACTGCGGATACGGGCGCAGTAAGACCTGGTAAGGAACGGTAGGATCGCTCATGATCGAGCGCGGATCGGTGATCAGTCCGAAAAATGGATTGGGCACCTGCGCCTCTAATACATCGCGGCCCAAGCTGAAGTAGCGCGGATCGAGCTTGTTGTAATTTCCTAAGACGTCTCCCTGGCCGGCATAAAGATGCGTACCCTTGCTGCCGGAATAGTTCACTTCGATCACACTATTCCCAAACAGTTGCCGCTCGATCGAAAAATTCCATTGCTGGTATTGCGGATTGTAGCTTTGGCGTACGTTGGCACTGCAGCCTAGACCGATGCACATCAAAGGATTGCGCCCTGCCGGCAGGGTGAGGCCATTCGGGAACGGATCCTCCAGCGTTGCGTAGCGTGTAAAGTCCGAATCGCGGCTCCATTGCACGCTGGAGCCGGTCCGCCACGCGTAGGCGACCTCGCCTTTCACCACGTCGCGATTGACGGAGTAAAAAATGCCATAACCGCTGCGGATCGCTGTCTTGCTGTTCAGCGCATAAGCGAATCCGACGCGCGGCTGCACGTTGTTGTAATCGCCATCGAACGGGCTACGATTGGAGCTATCCACGAACTTATAAGCGCCTTTCAGGTCGATGAACTGGGAAGGAACGCCGCTGAGCTTGCCGGCGAGCGGTGAAACAGCCGTGGGGTCCCACCAGTCTTCACGGTCGAACCGCTCGGTGCGCGGAATGTCGAAGTCGTAACGCAACCCCAGGTTCAGCGTAAGCTTGCGGGTAATCCGCCAATCGTCCTGAATGTATCCGCCGAAATAGCCGGACGCCGTAGCGGCCGGCACGTCGATGGAATAGCTCCCGCCGCTTCCCCAGCCGATCAGCAGGGAGGCAAACGCGTCGCCCTGCCTGGAACTCGAGACTAACGGATCCAGCGCGGTCTGCGCGCGATTGAAGCTGAAGCCGCCTTGTGGCAGATTCGGCTGATAGTAATTTTCGTGCAGCCGGCGGATTTCGAGTCCGGTCTTGACAGTATGTGCGCCCCAGATTTTGGTAACACTGCCGCTTGCAACATACACATCTTCATCGCGCCAAATCAGTGCGTACCCGCCTACTCCGAGCGATAGGTACCCCGATGTTGTAATTCGCGGGAACATGTTAACGCCGTTGAAGTCGAGGATGGATGGAAAGCCAAGGGTCGTCTGCTCGAAGCTGCCGGCAGGAACGTGACGCTCGTGCGCGCGGGTCACGCCGGCGCGCACATTGATTACCGTAGTCGGATTTTGCGTACGGGTGTAGTCGAGCACACCGTTCTGGGTGCGGCTCGTGTCGGGCAGAGCGCCATTGGCCTCGTTCCCTATCGCGTTGAAGGGCCGGCTATCGCCCCAGTTCACCGTATAACGCGCCGAGAAGCGCTGTTTATCCGAGATGTTTTCATCGATTTTGAACCCCAGTTGATTCACTGCCGTGTGGTTGGTTCCTTGAGAGAACCAGTTATTGACATGTGTGAACGGATTGCCATCCGAGGTGGGCTGCGGATAGTAAGTCGCCAGCTTGAGCGCGATCGGGTCCATCATGCTGGCTGGAATTCGATTCCCCGCGAACCGGTTGCGCACTGTGTTCCCGTCATCGTCGGCCGTCAGGCTGAAGGGGTTGTACAGGGGAACTAGGTTTCCGTTCTGCAGCCGCAAGTCGGAGAAATCACCGGCCCGCTGCTGCAGCGTCGGTACTGTGTTCTGAGAGGAAGTGGCTCCCGCCGAACGCTGGCCCTCGTAATTGGTGAAGAAGAACGTCTTATTCCTTCCGTTGTAAAGCTTCGGCAAAATTACCGGGCCGCCCAGCGCGTAGCCGAAGATGTCTTTGTGCGAATCGGCAAGGTGGTTTCCGCTCCGGTTGGATTCCCATCGATTCGCGTTCAATGCGGCGTCGCTATGGAACTCATAGCCGACGCCGTGCAGATCGTTGGTGCCGCTCTTGGAGACGATGTTGACAATCGCTCCGCCGGTATTGCCATACTCCGCGCTGAAATAGTTCGTCTGGACCTTGAACTCCTGCACGGTATCGACCGCCGGAGTGTACTTGACGTCCGTAATGCCGCCGTTCTGTTCGACTCCGGTGATGATCGAGCCATCGAGCATAACATCCGAGGTCGAATTCCGCGTGCCATTGGCGGAAAAGTTTACTCCGCCGGTCTCACCGACGATTCCCGGAGCGAGCCGCACCAGCGAAAGCGGGTTCCGGTCGGAAAGCGGCATGGTATCGATGAACTTGTTCTCGACCACCTGGCCGAGCGTGGCGCTGGTGGTGTTGATGAGGGGCGCGGCGCCGGTCACCTCGACGGCTGTGTTGACTTGTCCGATCTGCATCTCGAAATCCAAGGTGGCCTGCTGCTGCACATCCAAAGTGAACGGCGCGGCGACCGCTTTCTTGAATCCGGCCGCCTCCACGGTAATCGTGTAATGTCCCGCCGGAGCGGACGGTATGACATAGCGGCCCTCCGGATCGGTGACCGATTTGTACGAAACGTTCTGGTTTGTCTCGGTGAGAGTGACGGAGGCGGATGGCACCGCCGCGTGCGAGGAATCGGTGACCGTTCCACGAACGGATGCGGTATAGGATTGGGCGCACGCCAGCACGGGCGCCAGAGAGCACAGGCAAAGCAGTCTTTTCAGCATCGTCAACCCCTTCCAATAGCGCTCGATAATGGATGGAAGTCTAATGCCAATCGAGGAGTGTGTCAATAGCGTCCGCGCTATCGCGCGGTCCATCCAAACGCGTTATGCTTGCGCCGCTCAATTGCTGCAGGCACTTCGGAAAACATTACGGAGAGATTACGATTCGTATCGCGCTCTTGTTGCAGCGGCTTAGGGGCGCTACACTCGCCTAGCGGCAATCTCAAAAATGAAATTGTGTCTAGGCGTGCTGCTTCTGCTAGGCGGCGCGGTACTAGGTGTAGGAGATCTGCGGGATGATTTCTTGTAAACCGCTAACCAGAAAAAATTCTCTTAGGAAAGGCGGTTGGCAGATGGCGGTGCATTTCGATACATCGGCTGAGCAGCCAGGCGCCGCACGACGCTCAGGAACGTAGTTCCCGAAACCAATTTGGATCTCAACTCCTCTTGAAAGGCCACGAAAGAATACACGTGATCGTTCTCGTTCAAGAGATTGTCCGCTGGCAAGGCTTTCAACCAAAATGCATCAATCCGAAGGGAAGAGATCCGAAGCCTGCGGAGCTCCAGGTGCTCTTCCAATACGTCAGGATGTTCTCTGATGATGCCAGAAGCTCGCAACGCCTCATCAACCGCCATTCCGCGGGTCAGGCTGGTGTCCATCTCGCCAGCCGGAGAGTCCGCTTCCACGGCCACCTCACCAGCGACAGCCTTGCCTTTCGCATCCGTTGTAAGAAATTGCCAGCCAATCAACTTAGTTTGTAAGGGGCCAACGGCCTTCTTTACATCCGAAAGGGACGCGGCATAGAGCGGAAGACCGAAATCGAGCCGTCGCATGGAATCAGGAATTCCCAATCCATCGAAAAATATCCGCTTCGCTTCATCCGGAGGAGGTGTTTCTGTCAAAGGCATGGTGTCACACTTTCAATCGATACGTAAATTGCCACGTTCCGCTATCAAGGTTGTAATTAGAAACCACGCGGTTGTATGGCTGGGGGCCGCTGCCGAAGAGAGGATCGTTGACGTAAAGATATTTCTTGCCGCCCGACTCGTGGTAGCCGGAGATTACGGTGAAATGTCCAACCTCCTCCCCGTTCCACTGAATATAGATACATACCGGCAGGTTTTGGTCGATTTGCGCCTGAATATTAGAAAACGACATAGCGCCCCTGCCCTCCGGATTCGGCTCTGCGTGAGTGCCTGTCGCGAGATGGCGCACATGGCTCAAAGCCCTTTCCAAACGGCCCGGTTTATCGCATTTTTTACGAACGCCGCCGGCGCTTGTGCAACAGGGCCCTGTGACATCAGTCAGCAGCACCTCCACAAGATCGCACTGCCGTGTGTCTGATGTTGGGTTGAAGTGGCGCTTTACACTAACGGCTACCGCAATCCAACACAAATCGTCTCCCTGTTGATCCTGCTCAGCGAAATCAATCTGGGGATCAAAATCTATCGGCATAATGTGCCACTCTCCTGGTTTGAATTTGCTGCTTACTCGTCTTCACGATTTCTCCCCTAGGTGGAACCTAGCGGCTCCACCCCAGGGACTCGCTTCCGACTACGGCCAAGGAATCGGAAGCCATTTAGTTACGAGCTATTACGGCTTGTGCTACTGATTTTTTTTCTTGGCGGGAGCTCTTCCGACTGCGCCGCCGCCGATACGTGTCCGGGCCAGCTGATCAAACTTTTTCGAAAGTTCCTTGAGGTCCCTGGCTATTTCCTTAAAGATTGCTTTAGAGGCATTTCCGCCACCAATGGGCCCCGTACCACCATCGCCACCGATTGGCCCCGTACCACCGCCACCAATGGGCCCTCCACGTCCTGCGTTTGGCATCTTTATGTAGTCTCCTTTACTTGAGGTTGAACTTCGCTAACAACTGTAAGAAGCGTGAATCATTTCGTAAGTCCGCCAAATCCGGCCAGCGGCTGATGTCCATAACTTGTTGGCGCGGTGAACGATTCAAAATCGCAAGGCTGGCCTCCCGCTCACCCAATGCCTCATAGGTCAGAATCGCGGCCCAACGTGTTTCTGCATCGTCGGGAGCCAGACTCATAGCCTGTGCGGTTTCCGATTCTGCTCGGACGGAGTCACCGAGCGCGGCGGAGAAATACCCGCGAATAGAGCGCACGTAGCCGTTACGCGGATTTTTAGCCATCTCCGCTTCGGCGACTTCCCCGCCGCGGCGATTGGCTTTGTCCGATTCCGCAATCCGGTTCGTTCTGCGATAAGCGATCCCGACGTACATCCATGACAAATAACTCTCGGGATTGCGGCGCAGAGCGCGGGAGAGATACTCTATTGCTTCCTCATCCCGCGCCTGGTACATCAACGCTACTCCAAGCGAATGAAGTGGATTTGGAACCTGGTCGAGAGCCACGGCGAGGCGCAGTTGCTGCTCGGCTTCAACGTACCTTCCCAAATCCAAGTACGTCGAACCAAGTCCGAAACGAACATTCGGCTCTTTGGGCGCCAGGTCCACGGCCCTTTTGAGCGGTCCAAGGGCTTGCATGTAATCGCCCCGATTAAAGTGGTAAGCACCCAACTCCAGGTGTGCGCGGTAGTAGTCCGGCTCCAGCGACACAGCGGTCTGAAACGCGGCAAGAGCCTCTTCCTTCTGGTTGTTCTTTTCATACACTTGCCCGAGCCTGCGATAGTTTTCGGCATCTTGCGGTTCTAGTTCAATGGCTCGGCGGTACTCTGCTTCGGCTTGCTCGTAGTAGCCTGCGTTATCGAGATGCAGGCCCGCCACGCGGTGCACCTGCGCGAGATCCAGGTTGCGACGTTGCGCTTGTCTGGCTGACTCAGCGGACCGATCGATCCAGGCGCGTTGCTTGGTCAAAAAATACTCGAACCACTGCGCTTCGGCAAGTCCGGCGTAGGTCAGTGCAGAATCAGGATCTGCGTGGACAGCGCGTTCAAATGACGTCAATGCTGTTGAGATCATGCTGTCGTGCCGCAGAGCAGCCAGGCCGGCCATGTAATCCCCACGTGCGGCAGCGTTCACCGTTCCGGCGGCTGCGAGTGGCGGCAGATGAAATGTTTCCGTCACCACGCTCGCCAGAACCACGGGAATGTACCGTTCCTCACCCACGCGATAATTTGCTTCCCACTCCTTCACGTCGACGCCCGAGCGAGTGTCGGTCAGGAATGCCAGCAGTTTCAATTGATCCCTTTCCTTCTCGATCGTGCCGCGCAGCACATGGGTGGCTCCCAGCATTGCGCTTGCCTTCTCAACCGAGTCCGCGTGCCTGCGCAGGACGTTGTTCACGGGGATTACCTCGAGCTGTGTATGTTTGTCGCCCTTGAGCCGGCCAACGCGATCCGCGACGTCGGCCAGCAACTTCTGCGTCAGAGGCGCTGCGGTCCGGCCGGCCTCGAATGGCAGCACCGCCAATCGCACGTTTTCCCGCGGAGTAAGAGCGCCGAAATAAGCTGCTATTCCGGAGCCGGCCGCGAGCAGAACGGTTGCCGCTATTCCCAAGGCCCACCGGCGCGAGCGCGACGGTCCCAGGGCTCTACCCACTTCTTCGGCGCTCGAAAACCTGCGCGTGGGATCCGGATCGAGGCAGCGGGCAAGCACGCGATTCCAGGTTCGATTTTTAGTTGCCGGTATTTGCTTGTGGCGCTCTTCGAGCGGTAGCGTTGAGGCAGCCGATCCCAGCTCACCGGGTCTCGCTCCCGAGAACAGCTCGCACAGGATCACTCCCAACGCATAGATATCGGATGCTACGGACGGCTTCGCGCCTTGCCACAACTCGGGCGCCATATACTCCGGCGTTCCGGCTATAAGTTCGCCGGGGGTTTCTGGCCTGCGTGCCAGGCCGAAATCCGTGATTACCGCGCGAACCGATCCGTCCGGCCAGGCCGCCAGGATCACATTGTTGCTTTTGAGATCGCCATGAATCACTTTGTTGCGATGCGCTTCCGCCAAGCCGGCGCAGAGCTGTTGGGCGACAGTGCGTGCCTTCTTTTTGGGTAGAGCCACTTGGCGGAGGCGCTCGGCGAGTGTTTCGCCTTCGAGGAACTCCATTACTATGAAGTCGATGTCGCCATCCGGCGTGGAAGCCGTATGGATCTCGAAGATCTTGCAGACGTTCGGATGGCTGATCTCGCGGGCGTTGCGCACTTCAGGCGGCAGTTGTTTGCTGAAACCTGGTTTCGCGCATTTGATGGCGACTTTGCGCTCCAGTTTCTCGTCGATCGCCTCCCAAACGATTCCCATGCCTCCTTGCGCCACTTCGCGTACAATGCGGAAGCGGCTGATCACGAGTTGGCCAGGCTCGAAGACGGTCTCGGGCTCGTGCAGCGAGAATACGGGATCGAGCAGAAAACCGTCCATCCGCTTTTCCCAACGCACGTATTCCCAGGCCTGGCTGAACAACTCCGAGTCGCCGGCGCATTCCGTACGCAGATAGGGTTGGCGCTGGTCCTCGGGCAGGGTTAGCGCCCGCTCGACCAAAGTCATGAGCAACTCGTCAGCTTGTGATTGGTCTTGCATCGCCGGCCTCGGCTCGCTCGAACAGCCATTGCCGCGCATCGCGCCACATGCGCTGCACTGTGCGCAGTTTCATCCCCAGGACCTCGGCGGCCTCTTCGTCGGTGAGTCCGAGAAAGTATTTCATCTCCACGAGATTCGACCATGCCGGTTTTACCTCGGCCAGCTCATTTAAGAGGCGATCGATAGTGAGAGCGAAATCCAGCCGGATACTGCCGGCCGGGAGCAGCGCTTCCACACCTTTGATCGCTACGAACTCCCTGCGAGGGCGTCCGCGTGCGTGATCTATGAGATATCTGCGCATGGCCCTACCGGCAATAGCGAAAAAGTGTTGCCGATTCTGCCAGTCTCGATCCTTGGCGGCCACCAGGCGAATGTAGATCTGGTCGACCAGCTCGGTCGCCTGCAAGGAATGGCCCTTGCGCTCGCCTTTCATGAGGTAATGTGCCAAGTGGCGCAAATCCGCGTTCAGACGGCTGAAAAGCTCGTTTTCGGCCTCCACTGCTCCCGCCCGCCATTGATGCAAGAGTTGGGTGATTTCTCCAACCTGCTCCGGCATTGTTACCTCTAGTGGTCTATCGGATGGAGTCGAAGTATACCACAACCAGCGTCGTTGGCGGAGTATTTTTTAAAATCTCGCTGTTCAGGGTGAGGCTACACAAGCCCAGGAGGAAAAATCATGAAACGCTTATTGTATGCAGCCGGTTTGTTTACGGCGCTCGGATGTATCGTACAGGCGCAGACCGCAATCACACGCGCCGATGTCCCGTTCGATTTTCGGATGGGCTCATCGTCCATCATGCCCGCCGGAACGTACTTGGTTCAACAGTCCGGTGCGCTATTGACGGTTCGAAAGGAGGGCGGGACGAACAAGTCTGCTATTCAGCTCACCTTGCCCACATCACGGGCGGTCGTATCGGCAAAACCCAAACTGGAATTCCACCGCTACGGGTCCGCCTATTTTTTGGCGGCCGTCTGGAGCCCGAATTCGCATGAAGGCCGCGCTCTTCCGAAAAGCAAGTCGGAACAGGAACTCAGCAGGCGTGCCGAATTTGTACAGACTGCCGACGTTTCGCTACGATAAACACGCGCAATTTGAGGGCAGACGCGCAAAGCCGTCTGCCCTAAGTTGCAGTTCACTTGCGATCGCGGCTCAAGGCAACCCGCCAATGAGCTGGGAAATGAACTCAAGGCACGCGCAACGCCACCGGCACCGGTCCTTCCGGAATTCCGTCCGTAACCGTCACACCCACTAAAATCCGAAAACTGTCCGGGATGGTTCCTCTCGCTGCCGGCCAGTGCAAGCGCGAGAGAAAACGCTCGTCCAGCACGCCCTCGACAGCCCCGCGAGTTCCCTGCGTGTGGTTACCGTATAAGAACATCAGCCAGTGTGCCGTACTCGGATGCCGCCGCAGCGCGATCAGCCCGCGGTCGCTGATCAGTTGTCCGGTCTTCGGATCGAATGCGGTCCGATAGCGGGATTCGAGGCCGGGCTCAATCTCTTTCGCGCTCGGATCCAGCGTCAGGTCGCCGCCCAGACGCAGCGTCCAGTTGTTCACCAGCCTTCCGCCCAATAAGATCAGGTTGTAGCGTTTTACATCGTCTTCCGTCACCATGCGGCTCTGCTTCACCAGCAGAGTTTTCTGGTGAGACTCGAACAGGTTCGAAATCAAGTTAATCGCGACCGCTTCGCCCATTCCCGTGTACTCGTCAGGGCAGGGCGTTTCCTTGGCGATCGTTGCGCTCGCGACCTTCACGACCGCCGGCTGCGTATCCACGCATTCGCCGACATCCGGATTGCTCACCACCAGCACTGTGGCAGCGTCGGAATCCAGAAACCGGTCCCATAAGTGGGATACCAGTGGCGTCAGGTGGTGCGCCGGAGTAATCCAGCGTTTGCGCTCACGAGCCGCGGAAAACAGCAGCGCCGCGCAGGCCAGTGCCGTTACCGACAACATGGCCCATGCGATCTTGGGCGAGTTTACGCGCGCAGGCTGCGATACGGAATGCGCTGGCGAAAACACTGGCGCGTAACTGCCAATCGGGATGTCCAGAATGAGCCTGCTGTCTTTTCCTTCGTCCTGATAGTATTCGCGAAGCCGCCGGCGCACCTCCCGCGCCTGGACGCGGACCAGCGAATCCTGACTGGGATCGAACGTGGGCCCTTTCCCAAACGCTTCCGTGGCGATCAAGAATTCGTTAATATCCTGCGACCGATTGGTGAAATGATACTCGCAAATCAGCGACAGAAAACGCTGCAGCTTCGGCGCGCGGCGGAACTGCGCGGAGTGGAGAACTCGCTGCACTTCTTCGCGTTGTCTTTCAGGCGACATGAGTTAACAGTGTTATTAACGCGTCGCGGCGTCTTTCGATTGGACCTATTATGTTGTCATTACAAAGGACTTGTCAACCAGCATGCCCGGGGCTCGCCCGCGCTTGTCCCGTAATTGACATCCTTAACCTTGACAGTTGTTCCGAACGGATTCAACCTTGCTGCATCGCGCGAGGGAGAGCGACACAGGCATGAGGATACTTTTAGTCGAGCCGGAGAATAATGCGGCAGCCTATCTGCGGAAGGGATTAACCGAGAACGGGTTTGCGGTAGATGTCGCCCGGCATACGAACGACGCCCTGGAATTGGCCGGCCAGATCAACTACGACTTATTGGTTTATGACGGCGCTAACCGGCTGCCCGGAGTTCCTTTGTTCCGGAGCGCCGCGCAGCAAATGCCCGTCCTGTTCTTATCGCCTCGTGATGGAAAACCGGTTGGGTTCTCCGATCTCCTTACGCGCGTACGCTCAATGCTTCACTGGGGGCCGGGAGCCGTCGATGGAATTCTCGAGATCGCCGATTTGCGGATAGACCTGGTGCGCCATCGCGCCACACGCGGCGAAATCCGGCTCGACCTGACGCCGAAAGAATACCTCCTGCTCTCGTTGCTGATGCGGAAGTCAGGAGAAGTCCTGTCGCGCGCGCTGATCGCCGACCAAGTCTGGGAGATCAACTTCGAGAGCAACACCAACTTCGTCGACGTACACATCCGCCGGCTGCGGTCAAAGGTGGACGATCCGTTTCCCAAAAAGCTGATTCACACGGTACGCGGTACCGGATACGTTCTGGAAGATCGCGGATAATTAGTAGGGCGGACCTCCTGGTCCGCGGCCGACGTCCCCGTCGGCCTTCTCAACCCACTAGATATACGCGATCACGTCTATTTCGACCAGCGAATTTCCGGGAATTCCGCCCGCTGCCGCAATCGTCGTCCGCACCG
>JAICIH010000073.1 GCA_025924475.1 Bryobacteraceae bacterium | reverse complement strand
CCGCCGGTCCAGACAAACACGTTTGAGAACACCGTTGCATGCTGCTGAATTTCATGGAACATTGCGAGCGAAATGCCTCGCTCGTGTTCGGGATGCTTAGGATCGATCGCGCCGATGCGGACCAATTGCTGCGGATTCGGGATGGGCAGCGAACGCAATATCAGCGCATTGATTACACCGAAAATTGCTGTGTTTGCGCCGATACCCAGCGCAAGCGAAAGCACGGCAACGCACGAAACAACCGGCGATTTGAGTAGTAGCCGAACCGCATAACAAAAATCTTGACCGGCCCGCGCCATGATGTCCAGCTTATCGCCAGGCGGCCACAAAACACTATCCTTGCAGCCGCAGACGATTCATCAAGCCCGCCACTTTATGAAATAAAAAAGCATCTCCGAATCCCGCCCAT
Source organism: Bryobacteraceae bacterium (assembly GCA_025924475.1). Classification (GTDB taxonomy): domain Bacteria; phylum Acidobacteriota; class Terriglobia; order Bryobacterales; family Bryobacteraceae; genus Bog-105. The sequence goes on along the minus strand of JAICIH010000073.1, from coordinate 18,744 downwards.
TGAAGACGCCATGGGGTATATTGGCAGCGCAGTACATCACCGAGCCCGGTTTAACCGGCTGTTTCACACCCGCAATAACGATTTCGCCGCTGCCTTCGGTGAAGATCAGCAGTTCTTCTTCCGGGTGTTGATGGATATCGTGCGGGCTGCGACCAGGCTTGATGCGCCACGTTCCGGTGGCGAGATCCTTCAACTGATCTGTAGGACCGCTGAGATACAGGCTCGCGACACCTTGCGGAAATTGGCTGGCGTGCGCCTGTTCGGGCGCGACGGCGCCGTTGGAAATCGGCTTTTTTCGCGCGGGCGCTGGAACGGCAGCTTGCACAGCCGCGGCGGATAAGAATTCTCTTCGATTGGTCATGTCTTTTTACTCCTGGCGGAGCGCTGCTATGGGATCGAGTTGCGAAGCGCGCCGCGCCGGCAGATACACCGCTATGACCATCGTTGCAAACAGTACGCCCAGAGCGACAGCGAGTGTAAACGGATCCTCCGGAGTGATGCCATACAGCTGGCTTGCTATCCAGCGCGAAGCTGCGTAGGCTAGCGCTGTGCCGGCTGCGAGTCCGGCAAGTACGAGCCCGATGGTCTCACGTAGGATCATGGCAATAATGCGCGCCGAGCGGGCCCCGAGCGCCATCCGGATGGCGATTTCACCCGTGCGCCGCGCGATGCTATAGGACATCACACCATATAGGCCGATGGCGGCGAGCGCCAGCGCGAGCGCGCCGAAGATGGCGGCTAGTTGCGCGGTGGTGTGCTCCCGCGCCGTCAAAGAGGCCAGCCGTTCTTCCAGAGAATGGGCGGAACGAATCGGCAGTCTCGCGTCAACCCGCTGGAACGCGCGCCGCACAGCCGCCAGGACGGGCGCCGTGCCCGTGCTTGTACGAATCAGGAAATTCGCTCGTTTCAAGCGGCCGCCTTTTTGAAGCTGTGCTGTCGCCAGGTAGAACTGGGGCTTCACGTCTTGCCGCAGAGTTTGCGTACGCGCGTTCCGGACGACGCCCACGATCTGGTATATCGTCCGCGTCGCACTATCGATCACGGTGATGTGCATGCCGATCGGGTTGCGTTTGGCAAAGAACCGGTTCGCGAAGGCTTCGTTGATGACGCACACGGCAGGCGCCCCGGCACGATCGCTAGCGAGAATATCGCGCCCGCTCTCGAGCGGCGCGCCGAGCGATGAAAAAAAGTTCGGCCCCACCACGTCCAATTCGGAGTCGCGATTCCGATCCTGGCGCCATGTGTAGCCTTCGACCTCGATGGAATCGGAAGAATTCGAGCCGCTGAAGACGCCATTCGATGAGAAACTGGCGGCTTTGACGCCGGGCATGCGCCGGATCTCTTCGAGCAGCCTGCTAAACAGGACGGCGCTCTGTGCCGAGTCGTAACCGGCGGTGCCCGAATCGACATGCACGAGCAGAAGATGCGCGGCCGGATAGCCGAGCTGTACATGTTGCAGGTTATAGACAGTGCGCGCGAGCAAACCGGCAGCAGCGAGCAAGGGCACGGACAAGGCCAATTGCAAGCCAGCCAGCATCCGGCCCCAGCGCATGCGCGCGATGCCAGGCGTGGCGCTGCGGCTCTGTTCTTTCAGCGCAATCCCAGCATCGATCTTCGTAATCTGCCAAGCCGGCAGCAGGCCGAACAATGCAGCAGCAGCGAGCGTCACCGCGAAAGTGAAGCCGAGCATCAGCGGATCGAGCGCGAAACTCATGCGGAAGTCCTCGTCGGAGGCAATAACCATCCGCACCAACGCGCCGTGCAGGAAGTAGGCAACGAAGAGACCGCAGAGGCCTCCGAACACGGCCAGCGCGAGACTCTCAGTGAGCAATTGCCGGACAAGACGGCCGCGGCTTGCGCCGAGAGAAAGTCTCACGGCGAGTTCCGGCCGCCGCGCCGCCCCGCGCGCCAACAGCAGGTTCGCCAGGTTCGCGCAAGCGATCAGCAGCAGCAGGCCGACTGCGGCCAGCAACGCCGTCAGAGACACTGAGAAATCGCCGCGCGTATCGGACGCGCCGCGGGCGCCCGCTTGAACTTTGAGCCGCTGATCCAACAGTTCCGTCCGGCGCCGGGCCGATGTAATGCCGCCATAGAACGATTCCAGACCTGCCTTGAAAATGGCGTTGGATTCGGCCTCAGCGCGTGCGAGAGTGACACGTGATTTCAGCCGGCCGAACACGTGTAGCCACATCGCTTTTGCAGGAGGCGTATCGTGCAGCCAATCATCACCCGGCATAACTGCGGGCTGCATGCGTAAAGGGATCCACAGATCCGGCTGCTGCCCGGCGGTTTCACCGATGAAGCCGCGCGGAGTGACTCCCACGATGGTGAGCAGCGCATTGCCTACCGTCAAGGTTTTGCCCAGAACATCCGGATTCGCACCGAAACGCCGCTGCCAGTAGTGATAACTGAGAACGGCTTGGGGCGAATCCGCGCGATCGTCGTCGGCCGTGAAGGTGTGGCCCAATAGCGGCTTCACGCCGAGCACTTGAAAATATTCGCCCGAGACCAAGCGTCCCTGCGCTTCCTCCCAATCGTGGCCTTCGAAGCGAATCTGCCAGCTTGCGAGAGAACTTTGCGAAGCGATTACGCCGGAAAAACTTGTGGCGCGATCCCGCAACTCTTCGAACTCGCCGTAAGTGAGCCAGTCGCGAATTCCCTCCACATTTCCATGCCATCCGCCGGCTGCATTGGGGTTCGAGAGCATCACCAGTTGTTCCGGCTGACGAACGCCCGGCAAAGAAGCGTGAACCACACCATTCCAGAGACTAAAGATCGCGGTGTTCGCTCCGATGCCGAGAACGAGCGATAAAATGGCGACAATCGCGAAGCCCGGTTTCGCCGCCATTGTGCGCAGCGCATAGCGCAGGTCTTCGGCGATCACGTGGCAGTGCTCCCTGGGTGCAACGAGCAAAACATCCGCCGCCGCGCCCGCCCACACCGCCGCTTGCTGCAGCCCGTTGCCGGTTCGCCGGGCTTCGGCAAGCTCTTCGGCAAAGGCAAACGACATCTGATAGCCGTACTCATCGCGAAAAGCGGCCGGATAACAATGCAGCAGCGTTCTATAAACCGCGCGTGCCCGCCTTTTTTCAACCAGCAGGGATCTCATGCGCTGGGCGCCAGCCCCGTCGCGCGGGCTTCCCGTATCAAAGCCTTCAACCGCTCTACTTCCGCCGCAGCCACGCGTTTGCCGAAACGGGTAACGCGGTAATAGCGCCGGCGTTCATCGCTGCTCGACGGATCGGGACTATCGGCCAATTCTTCAATCAACCCTTGCTCCAGCATGCGCCGGATCGAGCTATAGAGAGTCCCCGGACTTAACCGCACCTTACCCGCGGTTCTCGCCGAAACATCTTGCATGATCGAATAACCATGGCGGTCGCGATCGGCCACCGCAATGAGGATGTGGAAGACGGCTGTGGGCAGGGGCAACAGAGAATCTGGTTTCGGCTCGTCCATAGTGAACTTGATCGTGCGTCAACTATATCGTGTGCGAGTATAGTTGTCAACGTTATAGAGGAACACTCTATTCCCCAGGACCTTAATAAGACTACAAAAAAACCCGCCCTCTACCGATAAAGAACGTAAGTGAATTGCCGGAGAGTCATGGCGGGCCTGCTGGCAGTGGCCTCGCTCAGGGAAGCGCATGCGCTCGATCCGCGCCAGGCGATTACGCAATACGGCCACGCCATCTGGACTACGCCGAACGGGCTACCCCAGAACTCGGTGCGCTCCATCACGCAGACGGCAGATGGTTTCCTGTGGCTCGCTACCATGGCCGGGCTGGTGCGCTTCGATGGCGCGCAATTTACGGTTTATAACCGCGCCAATTCGCCCACGCTGCCAGACGAGCACATCACCGCCATGACGGCCGGGCCGGGAAACACGCTGTGGCTCGGCACGAGCACCGGCGTGGTGCACTATAGCGCTGGACGCTTTGAAGCTCTTGCGAACGTGGGAGCGCTGCCGCATCCGATCGTTCGCGCTTTGCTGCTGGATGCAGCGGGAACGCTATGGATCGGCACCGATCGCGGTCTCGCCAAGCTTCAGAATGGTCAATTGACGACGGTGTTTCGCGGCGGCGGCGAATCCACCGTACATGCGCTCGCCGAGTATCCGAGAGGAACAATCTGGGCCGGTACCAACGGAGGACTGAAAAGGATCACTGCCGGCGCGATTGCCAATTACACGAAGGACCATGGACTAGCCGGCACGCCGGTCTGGGCTATCGCGCCCGGCAGGAACGGCACACTCTGGATTGCAACGCGGCCGGGGGGAGTGAGCGCCTGGCGAAATGGCCATTTCCGGAATTACACGCTGCGCGACGGCTTAACGCACGATGGGATAGTCGCGCTGCTGATAGACCGGGACAACAATGTTTGGGCCGGCACCGACGGCGGCGGGTTGAACCGGCTGACGGACGGCAAGATCACTTCGTTTCAAACGAGGGATGGGCTTTCGAACCAGACCATACGCTGTCTGTTTGAAGATGCCGAAGGGAGCATATGGGTCGGCGCGGCCGGCGGCGGATTAAACCAACTGCGCGATCAGCGTTTGACGATGCGCTCCATGCGCCAGGATCTGGCGAGTGATCTGGTGCGCTCGATTTTCGCGGATTCACACGGAGATATCTGGCTGGGAACCGGCGCCGGAATCGCCCGTATTTCCGGCGACACCATAGCGCATTTCGGCAAGGCGGCCGGCCTTTCGAGTAACCTGGTGTGGCCGGTGCTGCGCGACCGGCGGGGCGACGTGTGGAGCATGTCGGAATCGGGGATGCTGGAGCGTTTCCGGGCGGCCCGCTTCAGTAACAAGGCAGCGCACGAAAGCTGGCCGCTTCGGGGCGCCACTCGACTCTTGTTCGAGCAGCGGGATGGCACGATTTGGGCGGGCGCGGGAGCGCGCTTGCTGCGCTTTTCGGGCGGCAAAATAACAGCCTTCGGCAAAGAAGATGGTGTAGCTTCGGAAAATAATCGCGCCTTGATCGAGCGCGCCGATGGCACGCTTTGGCTGGCGGGCGATCGCGGCCTGCAGCAGTTTCAGAACGGCCGCTTCCTGCCGCCGATCACGCGCGCACAGGGATTGGCGGGCAACAGCGTAATGGCGGTTGTCGAAGATAGCGATCGCAGTCTGTGGGTCGTTTGCGGCGGCGCGGGCATTACCAGAATCGCGGGAGGACACTTTGCTTCTCTGACAAAGGCGAACGGACTGCCGGACCTCGATATGTACGGCATGCTCGAAGACGACTTCGGGCAGTTCTGGATCATGAGCCGGAGCGGCTTGTTCCGCATTTCCAAAAGCGCGCTTGAGAAAGTCGCCGAGCGCGGTAGCGGCAAGATAAACGCAGAGCTGTTCGACAGCTCGACCGCGCCCGAAGGCAGCAGCGACTTCAGCTACAACGTTTTTCCATTGGCGGCGAAGCTGCGCGATGGCCGGCTGTGGTTTCCGACATACGGGGGCGCGCTGATTGTAGACCCCGCGAAGCAGGCCCGCAACCTGCGGCCGCCGCCGGTTTACGTGGAACACGCCGAGACCGATGGAGCCACCCTCGCCGATGGCGGCAAGTTCCGCTCGGGACACAATCTGCAGATTTCTTATACAGCTTTGAGCTTCATCCAGCCGGAACGCGTGCTGTTCCGATATCGCCTCGAAGGCTTCGACAGAGATTGGATCGACGCGGGCACACGGCGCACGGCGTACTATACGAATCTGCCGCCCGGCACCTATCGCTTTCGAGTCGTCGCCTGTAACAACGATGGAGTATGGAACGAAGCCGGAGCCTCTTTCCGTTTTTCGGTGGCTCCGCGCTTCTATGAAACGGCGTGGTTTTACTTGCCTTGCGGATTGCTCATCATCCTGGCCGCCGCAGGCCTGCTGCGCTGGTGGATGAAGCGCGTGCGGGAGAGAGAAAAACGGCTGACGGAGCGAATCGAAGAACGCACGGCGGAGCTGCGCCAGGAGGTCCTGGAGCGGAAGCGCGCCGAGGAAGCGGCCCACGGGGCGAGCCGCGCGAAAAGCCAGTTTCTCGCCACCATGAGCCACGAGATTCGCACGCCGATGAACGGCGTACTCGGCATGACGGAATTGCTGCTGGACACCGAATTGACAGCAGAGCAGCGCGATCATCTCAAAACCGTAAAGGCCGCGGCCGATTCGCTGCTCACGATTATCAACGGCATTCTCGATCTGGCCAAGGTCGAAGCGGGCAAGGCGGAGCTGGATTGCGTAGAGTTCGACTTACGGGACACCATGGAAGAAACCATACGCACGCTCGCCTGGAGAGCGGACGACCTGGACCTCCAATTGACCTGCGAAGTGGCGGCCGATGTTCCGCGGCGCGTGAGCGGCGATCCTACACGGCTGCGTCAGGTCATTGTGAACCTGATCGGAAATGCGCTCAAGTTTACACGGAAAGGCGAAGTAGCGGTCGCAGTGCGGCGCGCCGCGCCGGCCGGGGACGCACAGGAAGAAAAACGCGTCCGGCTCCATTTTCTGGTCCGGGATACCGGGATCGGCATCGCCCGTGAAAAACAAAAGCTCATTTTCGAAGCGTTCGCACAAGCCGAGACTTCGACACAGCGCGATTTTGGCGGTACCGGATTGGGCTTGGCGATTTGTTCGCGTTTAACGCAGGCCATGGGCGGTGAGATCTGGGTAGAAAGCACGCCGGGCGAAGGCAGTTGCTTCCATTTCACGGCTTGTTTCGGGTTGGCGGCGCCGCCCGATGATACGGTGCCTCAACCGGCGGCAGCCGTTCACGCGGCAAAGGCCGCCGACCGTTCCAGCCTCGAGATCCTGGTAGCCGAAGATAATGCCATCAACCAGCGCGTGCTCGTGTCCATGCTGGAAAGGCGGGGACATTCGGTGGCCGTCGCGACCAATGGCCGCGAGGTTCTCGATCTGCTCGAAAGCCGGCATTTCGATATCGTGCTGATGGACGTGCAAATGCCCGAAATGGACGGCCTGGAGACTACACGCGCTATTCGCGTGAGAGAAAAAACCGCGGGCGGCCACCAGGTCATCATTGCGACCACGGCGCACGCCATCAAGGGTGACGCGGAACGGTGTCTGGAGGCCGGGATGGACGCCTATGCCTCCAAGCCGATCCATGCGGCGGAGCTTCTGGCGGCGATTCATGCGCTGGCGCCGATGCGAGAGCTGACAAAAAAAGAAGAACGGGCTCACCACGAGGGTAGCGCGCCCGTTCCATCGACGCTATGAGCGGTACAACCCAAGACCTGATGACCGCCCTCCGATAGCGGGCCTCAGGTCTGAAGGGTACCTTTCTCAAGGCACGTCTGGGGCCACCCGGAACACTCTGTCACAATCACTCCCTTGCGGTCGTGGCTCAGAAAGCTGCTCGAACGTCTTCAGCAAGTTACCGAGCCACGACCGCCAGGGAGTGGTTGTTACGAACTTGAATTAGACCGCCAGGCGGCGCTTTGGCAGAACCCGGAGGATAATTCGGCGCTATCGAAGTGGATAATCAAATGGAGATGGCGCTCCAGGTCACGTCGAAAACGGAAGAAAGCTTCGGGATCCTAAACCTCACCGGTTCGCTCACGCTCGGTCCGTCTTTGGGGGCGCTGCGCGAAGCGGCATTGGAAGTGCTCAGCGGCGGAAAGCTCTCCGGGCTCATTTTGCGGGTCGGCGAGGTTACTACCGTAGACAGCGCCGGACTCGGGGAGTTAACAGTGGTTTACACCTTCGCCAGCAAACAAAAATGTCCGATCCGGCTGGTAGAGGTGAATCCGAGCCTCCATAAGATTCTCGAGATGACGCGTCTCGATGAGCTGTTGCGGGCAGCGACCGATGTAGCGAGCGCCAAGAAACAGCTAAAAGAACAATAAAACAATAATCAGTTCATTTCCACGACTTCAATCGCGTTCACCTCGGCGTAGTTTCTAACCGGAACGAATTCCAGCCGCAAAATGCCCTGCGCGTTGGGCTCCAGGTTTTCAAACACCTTAGCGATACCGCGGTTCGGGCCGCCGGCGTCTTTCACAATTTGAAAATCGCGCAGCAGCGCGGTTCCGTTCGCAAAAACATTGAAGATGCGGCTATTCAGCGCGGGTTCGTGCGATTCGGGCATCCCAAACCAGGTTTCGGCGAAATGCAGCGTCAAACGGTATTTTCCGGGTGCGAGCGGAATGTGGTACGCGAAATTCCCATAGCGCTCGCCCTGATAGAGATCTTCGGCAACCGGATTGAGAACCTGGTTTCGCCGGAATACCAGCGAGCCGCCGATGTAGTATTCATCGGCCGCCCAGAGCCGGCCGTCAGAATCGATCACCGGTTTGCTTTGCGCCACGATCCGCACCGGGTGGATGCGCCCGGGCGGGCTGGGCAGCAGTTCCATGGAATTGAGAAAGGCCGGGCCGGTCAGAGGATCGAAGCGCAGGTGAAGCTTTCCATCCGCGGCCGGCGAAACGTCTTTGAAGACGCGCACGTGGAAGCGGTTGGGCGCCCCGGCTTCGGCGAGCGGGTCCATGGCGCTCAGCAGGACCTTGCCATTCATCGAAACCTGAAAGATGCGGGTAGACTCGCCGCCTCCGCCTGGATTGCTCTGGCCAAACTCGGTTTCGGCAAAGCCCAGCCGCAGTTCATAGGCTCCGGGGTGCAGAGGAATGTCGTATTGAAATTGACCGGTACGCTCCGTTTTCAACAGATGGGGATCGGGCTGGCCTTCTATAAAGCGGTGGGGAAGGTCGAGCGAATGGCCGCCGGTGAAATACGCGTCCGCGTTCCAGGTGTGCCCCTGATGATCGGTAAACGGCGGCCCATGATAACCCGTCAGCATGCGAAACACGCCTTCGGCCGGCTCGGTGGCGGGGCCCTTCCAGACTTCATTGATCGGCTGCCGGCTTGCCGCCGGACGATGGACGACGGGGGCCGGGCGATGATAGGCGCGAATGGCTAACCATACACAGGCCGCGGCTGCAATCGTCGCCAGAGCAACCACCGGCCAGCGCCGGCGGGATGGGGTTGGCGCTACGGAAGCCGAGAGAGGAGAGTTTTCCACAGCCTTCGCGGGCGGTTCGGGAACCGCCGCTGTAGGTGCAGGGACCGCCGCAGGCGCTGGCGGATGAAGGATGAATTGCGGCCGATATTGCCCATTCGGTATGACGATGGAAACCGAGTGGCCAAGCCCCTCGCGGGAATAGTACTCTTCGAGCCGTCTTCTCAGGCGGTGCGCCTCCACCCGGACAATCGAGTCTTTCTTAGGGTCGAAATCGGCGGGCCGGCCGAGCGCCTCGACCGCGATGCAGTATTCCTTGATCTCATCGCCCCGGCCTTCCAGGTGGCGTTCACAAATGTAGCGAAAGAAAGTGCCTAGCCGGGGAGCCTTATCGAACAGCCCCGATTGGAGAAGCGCGTGTACTTCCGCACGCTCCTGCTCCAAAGCCGTACTCGCATCCATGACAACTTCCGCTCCGAGACCTGCCCGCGAGTATATCAAAATTTGATGTAACGCGATTGAAATTAAAGGAGTTTTTGATGTAACGCAGAGGTATCTGCGAGGTAACCCGACGAGGCTTGCCGCCTACTCGAACTTCTTCTATATATTACTCTAGACCTAAAGGTGGAGAACACTCTCCAACCTGTTGTTGCTGCAAGGGAAGGGTTTCCATGTTGAATCGAATTCGTGTTGTGTTGTTCGGACTCGCTGTGGCTGTATTCCTAGCCACCTCCGTGATGTGGGCGCAAGCCATCTTTGCGACTCTGACCGGGGTGGTCACGGACCCGTCCGGAGCCGTGGTCAGTGGGGCCAAGATCGTCCTAAAAGACGCCGCGTCCGGCTCGGAGCGGAATACCGTCACCGACTCGCAAGGCTTCTACACGTTCGCCTCCGTTCCGGTCGGCACGTACAATCTCTCGATCGAAGCGCCCGGGTTCCAGACGTACCGGGCGAACGGGATCGCGATGGGCGGCGGCGAGCGGCGTAACGTGAACGCCTCGCTGACTGTGGGGAGCACGAATCAGACTATCGAAGTAACGGGTACGGCCGACATTCTGGCCCCCGTCGATTCCGGCGAAAAAGCGGCCGTCCTGACCACCCAGCAGTTACAGAATTTCGTTCAGGTGGGCACCAATGCCGCCGAGTATCTGAAGATCATGCCGGGATTCGGAAACCAGAACGGCGCCAACAACAGATCGAGCTACTCGGGTCAGGTGATCGGCATTAACGGAAACGGAGATGCGGGCAGCCAGAGCCCACTCAATAATGCCTTCTCCTATAACGGGCTGCCCGGCAATACCCTGGACATCGTGGCCGACGGAGCGCACGTCTCCGATCCGGGCTGCAACTGCGACACGCCCGTAAATCCGAACTCCGATTTCTTGCAGGAATTCCGTGTACAGACTTCCAATTTCGGAGCGGACGCGCAAAAAGGTCCTATGGTCATCACGTCGGTGACAAAAGCGGGCGGTTCCGAGTTTCATGGATCGGGATTCTTCAGCGCGCGCAATTATGTCCTGAACTCGAACGACTCCTTTGCAAACGCAACCGGTGTGAAGCGGCCGGAGAGTAAGTTCTACTATCCGGGCGGTTCCATCGGCGGTCCGGTGCTGATTCCCTTTACGAATTTCAACAAGAATCACGACAAGCTGTTCTTCTTTACCGGGTACGAATACTTTCATCAGACGCTCGACACGGGCGTTTTGAACGCTACAGTGCCCACGCAGGAGATGAGACAAGGAAACTTCTGCAATGTGGCGACCGGAGAAGGGATCATCTATAACGGTAAGCCGGCGGTTGTGCCGACTCTGCCCGGCGGCGGTTGCCAGATGCCGGCCAGCATGATCGATCCCGGCATGCAGGCGTTGATGAACCTATACCCGCTGCCCAATACCAACGGCAACGGCTTCAACTACGCGCAAGCAGTAGTTTTCAACCAAAACAATCAGCAGTGGGTGGTACGCGGCGACTACAACGTCAGCGATAACACCAAGGTTTTTGTCCGCTACAATCTGCAGCGCGAGATTCAGCCTTTCCCCGTCGGCCTCTGGTGGCGGCAGACCAATCAGGTGCCATATCCAACTTCGATTGAAGGCAAGAATCGCTCCGACTCCGTTACCGGAACGATCACGCACGTCTTCAGCCCGACCATGACCAACGAGACCGTTTTCGCTTACACCTTCGTCGGGTTCCCGAACGTGTTTCAAGATCCTTCCAAAGTGAATCCAGCCACTGTAGGCTTCAAGGAAAACCTGCTAATCCAGAACGCCGCGACCGCGTTTCAAATTCCATCCTTCGGCGGAAACGGCTCGGCCGGCGAAGCAGCGCTGATATTCAATCCGGGTGGTTTCGAGGCCGGCGGTGCATCTTCTGGTTTGTATGCCAACAAGTACATGCCGAGCGTCAGCGACACGCTCACCAAAGTAATTGGCACCCACACGCTGAAGGTCGGTTTCTTTTATGAATGGATTCGGAACGCGCAGCCGGCCAGTAACCAAACGAACGGGACCATGCAATTCGTTCCGGCGAATAATCAGAACTTTTCGACCCAAAACGCATACGCTGACATGCTGTCGGGGAACCTATCGAGCTTCACTCAAGCAAACTTTAACCGCATCAACGACATTGCTTATAACACCGTCGAGGGTTTCATTCAGGACTCGTGGAAGATAACGCGCCGGCTGACCATCGATGCCGGCCTGCGAATAACGCACTTTACACCCTGGTCAGACAACGAGGGCTTCGGGTATTCCACCTTCACGCCGTCGTTGTACCAAGGGAAGGCTTGTGCCTCCGCACCGACGTTCTGCGGCTTCCAATGGCATAGCCGAAACTCGGCTGTTCCGTTAGGCGGGTTCGCCACGCGCGCCGTATTCTGGCAGCCGCGTTTCGGCTTGGCTTACGACGTAACCGGCAAAGGCAACACCGTCATCCGCGGCGGCTGGGGCCGGTTCTACTATCACAGCGGCCAATTCACTGCCGGACTCGATACGGCTGCCGGTTCGGCGAGCATCACTGTCACACCCAATAGCATCGGAAATAAACCGCTCTACGTGAGTAATCCGAACTTCACGAATCTCGCCACGCTGGGCTTTGCGGGCCAGCCCGGCGCACCGGGCGCGGTGAACGCTACCGACGACAAACAGCCCTATACCGACAGCTACAGCTTCACCATTTCGCAGAGAACACCTTGGAGAGGTCTGCTCGAACTCGGCTATGTAGGCAACCAGAGTCATGATCTGCAGAGCGGCGGCGGCTTTGGCAGTAATGTGAATCTGGTTCCCGTAGGAGCCCTCTTCAAACCGGACCCGACCGGCGCTGCCGCAACCGATCCCTTCAACGCTACAGCCGACAATTACCGGCCGTTCCTCGGTTATCAAAACATCAATCAGGTGACCCATAATCTGTACGCCAACTACAATGCGTTCCAATTGACCTGGCTTCATCAGGGCTCGCGCGGCGTCATACAGTTCAATTACACGCTGGGCAAAGGACTTGGATTCTTCGGCGGCAACGGTCTGCTCGGCGATCTCAACTCGAATCGTGATCCGTTTAATCTGCGCAACAATTATGGCGTCCAGCTCGGCGATAGGCGGCACATCTTCAACGCCGCCTATTCGATTAATTTGCCGAGTCCCGTCCACGACAATAAGCTGCTGGCGGGCTTGGTCAACGGCTGGCAATTATCCGGCACTACGCAGCTTCAGAGTGGAGCGAACCTGACCGGCGTGAGTTCCAACGGCAACTTCAATATGGCTATCAACCGCGTTGTTACGATTCCGGGAACGACCGAAAGAATCTCCAACCAATCGATCCTGGGAACCAACGCCATCCAATTGAACCCGATCATCACTTGCGATCCCACTTCGAATCTGGGAGATCATCAGTGGATCAACCCGAGCTGCTTTTCGTTGCCTACGCAGACCTTCCAGAACGGTCCGACCGTTTTGCCCACGATCTATGGACCCGCCTTCTTCAATTCCGATCTGGGACTCTTCAAGAATTTCCAAATTAAGGAGTCAATGAAGCTGCAGTTCCGGATCCAGGCGAACAACTTCTTGAATCATCCGCTCTGGTCTATGAGCCAGGGGAACGCTATGAATTTGAGCTTTACGCAGGATGCATCCGGCAAGATTTCGCAGGACAACGCGCAGTTCGGTACGGCGCAGTATAAGGTGGGCCAGCGCATCGTCCAACTGGCGGTGAAGTTCTACTTCTAAGGACGCCGGGCGCGCAGACCGGGGGAATCTGCGATAACTAGAAGTGTATGTCGGCCGCCACGCTACAACCGCCTCGCAAGCGCTTTACGCGCGATGAGGTCGAGCAAATGCTGGATGCCGGGCTTTTCGCCGGGCAGCGGTTCGAGCTCATCGACGGAGACCTGATCGACAAGATGGGCCAGAACCCACCGCATTCTTATTCTCTTAGCCTTCTACTCGCGTGCCTGGTGAAGATCTTTGGTGTCGAACGAGTTCGAATGCAGCAGCCCAGCGAGGCCGCTCCCGCCGAGCGCGAACGCAGCTTACCTGAACCGGATTTGGCTGTGCTGGCCGAGGTAAAAGACGAGTACAGAAGGCGTCACCCGCGCGGCGACGAATTGCTTCTGGCCATCGAAGTAGCCGATACCACCGTGCGCTACGACGCGACCACGAAACGCGATCTATCCGCCCGCGCGGGCGTTCCGGAATATTGGGTATTGGATATCCCCGGTAGAAGGCTAATCGTTCATCGCGGCCTTATGCAAGGCCAGTTCGAGCAGATTGACACTTTGCCAGAAAGCGCCGTCGTTTCCGCCGGAGGAATGCAGATTCCGGTTTCCGAGTTATTGCCGTAAAACGTGTTCCGCCTTGCTGTCATCGCTTGTTGTCTAAGCTGCGCTTTCGCCCAGTCGCCCCAGGAATTGATGAAACAAGCCGTCGAAGCCCAGCAATCCGGCAACTTCGATCAGGCTATTCGCAACTACAAAATCCTCCTCGAAAAGTACCCCAACATTGCGGAAATCCATTCCAACCTGGGTGCGGCGTTGGCCGGCGAAGGCCGTTATGCGGACGCCATTGCCGAATACGAGCGCGCCCTCAAAATTAAACCCAATCCGCAAGTCAGCCTGAATCTTGGTCTCGCGTATTACAAGGCCGGCCAGTTGGCGCCCGCAATAGCAACCCTGAGCAAGCTGCATCGCGAGCAGCCAAGCAATCTGCAGGCTCTGATAGTGCTGGCGGACTGCCATCTGCAACTCGGCGAGAACAAGAAAGTCATCGAGCTGTTAACACCCGCGCAAAAAGCAGACCCGGAAAACGCCACCTTTAACTATCTGCTCGGCACCGCGCTGGTTCGAGATCGCCAAACCGCTCAAGGACAGCTCATCATCGACAAGATCCTGAGAAACGGCGATTCAGCGCAAGCCAGGCTGCTGATGGGCACCACGAAACTGACGGTCAATGACTTCAGCGGCGCACTGCAGGACTTCGCCAAGGCCGTGGAGCTCGATCCGAAGCTTCCCGACGTGTACGCATACTACGGATTAGCGCTGCTCGCTACCGGCGACCAGCCCGGCGCGAAGAAAGCGTTCGAGCAGGAACTCAAAACCAATCCCAACAATTTCGACGCGAACTTGCAGTTGGGCGTAGTGCTGCGCCAGGACGAAGAAAATGACCAGGCGCTGAAGTATTTCCAGCACGCGCTCGAAATCCGCCCTGGAGATTTTGGCGTGCGCTACCAGATCGCCACCGTGGAATTGGCCAAGGGGCAGTTGGTGCAAGCGCAGCGCGACCTCGAACGGCTAGTGAAGGAAGCTCCCAAATTTACCGAAGCGCACGTTTCGCTTGCCACGATTTATTTCCGCCAGAAGAAGAAAGCCGCAGGCGAGCGCGAGCGCGCCATTGTGGCGCAGTTGAACGCCGAAAAACAGGCCAATTCACCCGCGCTGAAGGCGCCGCAATGATTCCGCTCCTGATGGCCGCGCTGGTGGTCCGCGAGTGCGCGCGTTGCCATCCGGCGGAAGCGAAACCGCACCCGGCCACCTCCATGGCGCGCGCGATGCAGCATCCTGCCGACAGCGCCATTCTTAACGAACATCCGGTGCTTACCGCCCAAAAAGGCAAGTATTCGTACCGCATCGAAAAGAATCTGTACACCGTGACCAATGGCTCGGCGAGCCTGACGTTTCCGATTTCCTGGTCGTTTGGATTGGGAGATGCCGGCCAGACCTACGTGTTCGAAAAAGACGGTATTCCATACGAAAGCCGCGTTAGTTTTTTCCGCGCCATCGATGGCTTGGACTGGACCCTGGGCGCCTCCAATTCCCCGCCCGCCAATCTGCTTGAGGCCGCCGGACGCCAGATGGGCACGCAGGACGCCGCGCAATGCTTTGGCTGTCATTCGACGAAAACGCAGGCCGCACTAGAGCCGGGCGTTCAATGCGAGCGCTGCCACGGCTCGACCGAAGAGCATCTAGCCACGCTGAAGCCAATGAAAAAGCTCCGCGCCGCCGACGCCGAGGAAATCTCCAACTTTTGCGGGCAGTGCCACCGGACTTGGGCCGATGTCGCAGGCAAAGGGATACTGGGCGTCAACAATGTCCGCTTCCAGCCCTACCGGCTGACCAACAGCAAATGCTTCGACGTGGACGACCGGCGCATCAGTTGTCTCGGCTGCCACAATCCGCACCAGGAGCTGGATCGCAACGACGCCCACTACGACGCCAAATGCCAGGCATGCCACGCCGGCGGCAAGCCGGCCGCTAAGGTTTGCAAAGTTTCAAAATCAAATTGCGTTTCCTGTCACATGCCGAAGATCGAAATTCCCGGGTCACATTATCGTTTCACCGACCACCAGATCCGAATCGCAAGAGCCAATGACCGGTATCCTAATTAACTTCTCTGCCCTGCTCCTGCTGTTCGCGGCCGATCCCGCCGAGCTGTTTCAACACGCCTACCAACTGCAGCAGGCCGGAGACTACACGCATGCCGCCGAGGCTTACCGCGAATTCTTAAAAGCCAAGCCGGACGAAGTAGCAGCACTATCGAATCTCGGTGTGGTGCTCGTGAAGCTCGGGCGGTACGACGAAGCCATCGCCGAATACGAAGCGGCCGAGAAGATCCTTCCGAACGAACCGCGCATCGGCCTGAACCTGGCCTTAGCCTATTCAAAAAGCGGCCGGCTTACTGAAGCGGCAGCCAAACTCGAGTCGCTTCCCAGGGACAACCAGGTCATTCTTCTTCTGGCGGATACCCGGCTGCGCATGGGAGAAAATCAGCGCGTCATCGATTTGTTGACGCCGCTCGCCGATAACGGCGATCTGGCCGTTTCCTACATGCTCGGCATGGCGCTGCTGCGCGAGAAACGCACGGCTGAAGGACAAAAGCTGCTCGACCGCATTTTGAGTAAAGGCGACAGCGCCGAAGCCAGATTCTTGCTCGGCGTCGGCATGTTCGAATCGGGCGATTATCCGGCGGCCATTCAAAAACTCAAAAGCGCTATCGATTTGAATCCGAATTTGCCGGAGCTTCAGTCCTACTATGGCCAGGCGTTGCTGTTGACCGGCGATGCCGACGGCGCATCGGAGGCGTTCCGCAAGGAACTGGCAAATAATCCGACCGACTATCGAGCCAACTTAGGGTTGGGACAGATACTCGAAGCGCGCCACCACGTCGCCGAAAGCCGCCCGTTTCTGGAACGAGCCAAGCTAATCCGGCCGCTGGCAACAGAGCCGCGCGAGCAGGCACGGAACGCCGCAGCGTTAAGACCCGCGCCCGATTTCGCTTTACCCGAAGCGGGATCCCGAAAAATTGTGGCGCTGCGGAATTACAAAGGCAAGACTCCCGTGGTGCTGGTGTTCGGAAGCTATTCCTGCCCAAACTTTCGCGCGGCCTCGGGTGCGCTCGAAGCGCTCTACACCAAATACGGTCGGCGCATTCCCTTTTTGCTGGTTTACATACGCGAAGCGCACACCGGTGAAAGCTGGGAAAGCACCCGCAATGAGCGCGAGGGAGTGAAGATCGAGGAAGCCGCGACGCTCGCCGAAAAAGAAGGCCACGCCACAATGTGTAGCCGCAAATTGCACCTCCGTTTTCCGGCGGTGGTGGACGGAATGGATGGCGCGGTCGAGAAAGCCTACGCCGCCTGGCCAAGCCGCGCCGTGGTCGTCGGTATCGATGGGAAAATGCTGTACAACTCCGGATTAACGGAGCTGGACTTCCATCCCGAGGAAATGGAGGCCGCTCTCAAGAGATCTCTCGATGGAAACCGATGAAAGAATTTTGTGGGGCAGGTTGGCAACCCGCCAAAAGAATGCTGCTGGAGAACTGCAAGCCTGCATGCGATGGAGTAGGCGTCAATTCTTAACGGCGCTGTCGGCCGGCGCATTGGCCCGCGCCCAGCAGCCGGAACCGCTGTTCATCGAAATCCCGCCATCGAAAAGCGGCATCGAATGGATCCACGATAACGCCATGTCGCCCAATCGCTATCTGCCCGAAACTCTCGGGCCAGGCTGCGCTTTCCTCGACTTCGATAACGACGGCTGGATGGACATCTACCTGGTCAACAGCGGCCCGTGCGATTTCTGGAGGCCGCCGAAACCGATTCGCAACGCGCTTTATAAGAACAATCGCGACGGCACGTTTACCGACGTTACGGAAAAAGCCGGCGTGATCGGCGGCACATTCGGCATGGGCGTCGCCGTCGGCGATTACGATAACGACGGCTGGCCCGACATTTTCGTCACGGCATACGGCAAATGCATTCTCTACCGGAACAATCGCGACGGCACGTTTCGCGATGTAACCGAAAAGGCCGGGCTCGCTACGCCCGGCTGGACCACCAGCGCCGTCTGGTTCGACTACGATAACGACGGCAAACTCGATCTGTTCTTGTGCAGCTTTGTCGATTACGGCGCCACGCACAAATTCGAATGTGGCGATAACAAGCTCGGCAAACACTACTACTGCATTCCCAGGCTCTTCAAAGGCACGGCTAGCTTTCTATATCACAACAACGGCGACGGCACATTCACCGAAGTGAGTAAAGGGACGGACATCGCGAAATCGCTCGGCAAAGCGCTCGGCGTGGTGGCAACCGACATTAACAACGACGGTCGCATGGACCTGTTTGTCGCCAACGATACCGTCCAGAATTTTTTATTCGTGAATCGCGGTCCAGACAAAAACGGCAAATGGCAGTTCGAAGAGATGGCGCTGGCTGCGGAAGTCGGCTTCAGCGAAAACGGCCAGCCGCGATCCGGCATGGGTGTAGACGCCGCCGACCTGAACAACGATGGCTGGCAGGACCTGTTTGTCGCGAATGTTGATCAGGAGATGTATTCGGTCTACCAGAACACAAAAAACGAAAGCTTTCGGGATGTCGCGCATGCCAACGGCGTTGCGCAGGCGACACGTCAACTGAGCGGCTGGGGGCTGCGCTATTTCGATTACGATAACGACGGCGCTATCGACTTGTTCCTCGCCAACGGGCATCCGGACGACATGATCGACAGCTACTCCCAGCAGGTTCACTATCGGGAGCCGCTGCTGCTGTTTCACCAGGGAGTCAACGGGAAACTCGTCGATGTAAGCGCGAGCGCCGGGCCGGCTTTTCGTAAGATGTATGCGGCGCGCGGGCTTGCCATCGGCGACTATGACAATGACGGCGCGCTAGATGTGTTAATCGCCAATAACGGCGGCGCTCCGGTACTGCTGCGGAACAACGTGGCTAAAGGGCGCAACTGGCTCGGCGTCCGGCTCGAAGGAACCACTGCCAACCGCGATGCCATCGGCACACGGATAACCTGG
>JAICIH010000072.1 GCA_025924475.1 Bryobacteraceae bacterium | reverse complement strand
TTACTATCCGGACCTCGCCTTTCCGGGAGCGGCCGACGCGATCGAAGCGTTTGTCGAATTGGCGGTTCGCAGCGGCGTCAGAAAGCTGGTTCTATTGTCGGGACGCGGCGAGGAGGGCGCAATGCGCGGCGAACAAGCAGTGCAAAATTCGGGTGTGAATTGGAGCATTGTGCGGGCAAGCTGGTTCTCTCAGAATTTCAGCGAGCATTTTTTGCTGGAGCCGGTGCTCGCGGGCGAAGTCGCGTTTCCGGCGGCCCAGGTCGCGGAACCATTTATCGACGCCGAGGATGTCGCCGATGTGGCGGCTGCGGCGTTGATAGACGACAGACACACTGGTCAGGTTTATGAAGTAACCGGGCCGCGGCTTCTGACGTTTGGGGACGCGATCGAGGAGATTGCTAAGGTAACCGGCCGCGAGATTCGCTACGTGCCTGTCTCGGGAGAGGAATATGCATCGGCGCTGCGGGAGTATGGTGTACCGGAAGATTTTGCCAACCCGCTTATCCAGCTCATTACCACCGTTCTCGACGGGCGTAATGCCCATTTGAGTGACGGCGTGCGGCGCGCGTTGGGGTGGGAGCCGCGGGATTTCGCCGAGTATGCGCGGGCGACTGCTGCGACGGGAATTTGGGGGACTCGCGATGTCTTGCGATAGGCTCTGGAAAGTGTAAGGTATCTGCGCGCAATCTATGTGGCGGGTCCGGGGCCCGATAGCATATTCGTTATTACGGCATACGAGATGACGGGTAAACCCTCCTGGCGTATCGCAAACCTCGGAGGAGAAAGCAAATATGAAACAAACCAAATTTCCAAAAGGATGGAATGAAAACAGAGTAAAGAACCTGCTGACGTCGTACGAATCGCAGACGGAAGAGGAGATCATCGGTGAAGATGAAGCGGGTATAGAATCCTCCGCAACTGTCATGAATATTCCGTACGAACTCGTGCCCCAAGTCAGAGAATTGATTGCCAAACGCCGAAACGAATAACGCACACTGAGTGCGTAAACGGCGCTTGCGGCTGCGGCGCGATATCATCTGGAGTTATGAAAATCCAGGCGCTCGCCGCGTTGCTTATTTGTTGCGCTAGTCTTTGTTGGGCTGGTTCTGGGGCCATCGCTGTCGAGCCGTCCGGGACGCTCTTCGAGAACGATCAGGTCAAAGTAGTGCGCGCGCTCGAAAAGGCCCACGTCAAAGGAAAGTTCCATGAACACAAGGTGAATCGAGTGATGATTTATCTTCAATCGGGCCGCCAGCGATTCGAATATCAGGACAAGAGAAAGCCGGCGGTGTTCAATTGGAAGGCCGGCCAAGTCGAGTGGAGCGCGCCCGACGGCATGCATTCACCGGAAGTCCTTACCGATCAACCTTTCAACATCATCGAAGTGGAATTGAAGAAACCTGGAACGGGAAAGGCGATCACAAGCAAGCTCGATCCGGTGAAGGTGGATCCTAAGCACTACAAAGTCGAATTCGAGAATAATGATGTTCGCGTGCTGCGAGTGAAGATCGAGCCGCATGGAATTGCCCCGATGCACCAACATTCGGTGAATCGCGTAACGGTGTTTTTGACGGATCAGGATTTCAGCGTTCAGGACTCGACCGGGAAAACGGCCGTTTCCAAACACAAGGCAGGCGATGCAGTGTGGGGGACGCCCGTTACGCACACCGAAAAGAATTTAAGCGATCGGCCATTCGAAGTCTTGGCCGTGGAACTCAAGAGCTAGGAGACTATCATGAAAGCCGCCGTTATCGGAGTTTTGCTTTTCGGCCTGCACGGACTTGCCAGTTCGCCGCTTAAGACTTCGCAAGTGCGGATCGCCAACGGAGTTCTTGAAGGCGTCATCAGCGCGGACGATACAGTTCGCACATTCAAGGGAATTCCATTTGCCGCTCCTCCGGTCGGAGCATTGCGCTGGAAGGAACCGCAGCCTGCTCCGTCCTGGGAAGGCGTGCGGCGGGCCTCCGAGTATGGCGCACGCTGTATGCAGGGGCGGATTTATTCGGACATGATCTTTCGGGATAACGGACCCAGCGAAGACTGCCTGTATCTGAATCTTTGGATGCCCGCTCATCCTGCCACCATGCGGCTACCCGTGATGGTTTGGATTTATGGCGGTGGTTTTGCGGCCGGTTCCACATCCGAGCCGCGCCAGGATGGCGGCAACCTGTCGAAGCAGGGCGTGATGGTCGTCAGCATGAATTACCGGCTGGGAATTTTTGGATTCTTCTCGCATCCCGAGCTGACGAAGGAATCCGGACACAATGCATCCGGCAACTACGGCTTGCTCGATCAGGTTGCGGCGCTTCGCTGGGTACACGACAACATTGCGGCGTTCGGAGGCGATCCGAATAACGTCACGATCTTTGGCGAGTCGGCGGGCGCGTCCTCGGTCAGCGCTCTGGTTGCCTCACCTTTGGCAAAAGGTCTGTTTCAAAAAGCGATCGGCGAGAGCGGATCGGTGTTCAATTTGAGCCGCGAAGTTCGAACGCTCGCCAAATCGGAAGAAGTGAATCTGCATTTCGCGCAGGATGCGTTTGGAACGTCCTCACTGGCGGCGCTTCGCGGAAAATCCGCCGCCGACGTGCTGGAGGCCGCTTTGAAGCGAAAAGACACTCGTTTTTCGATGATCGTCGACGGATATTTTCTACCCGAGAATCCATTCGCGATTTATTCGGCAGGCAAGCAATCGCATGTGCCGCTGCTCGCCGGATGGAATGAGGATGAAGGCAGCGCTCGGGCCATTTTCGGAGAAGCGGAAGCAACGCCCGAGAATCTGGCCGCCGCCATTCACAAATTATTTCCAGAGGGCGCCGATGAAGCCCTGCGGCTCTATCCGGCGAAAAGGAACGAAGAAGCTAAACACGCCGCGGAAGAGCTTTCCAGGGATCGCGGCGTCGGCTACGCCATGTGGAAATGGCTGGCGCTGCAGAGAGACACAGCGCATGTCACTACCTATCGCTATCAATTCGATCGGGACAGGCCACGACCGCCGGGTAGCACGGGACCGGATCCGGGGCCGCGAGCTTACCATTCCGCCGAGATCGAGTATGTGTTTAACATGCTCCCGAAGCGAGCGGAACCCTGGCCGCCGGAAGATCACAAGATCGCGGAGCTGATGTCCACGTATTGGGCGAACTTCGCCAAAACGGGCGATCCGAACGGGCCGGGGCTTCCTCCGTGGCCCGCCTATAACAGCAGCGGGCCATTTGCAGTGATGCACTTTGCGGCCGATTCGAAGGCGGCGCCGGACAAGCATCAAAAACGCTATGCGTTTCTGGACAGCTTGAGCCCGTACCAGCGACCTTAGAGCGCGCCGCGGCTGTTGAGGAGCGCGGAAAGATACCAAAAATTTTTGGCCCAGGCGTAAAGAGTAATCAGGATCGCGACGCCTGCCGCCACTTTCCAGAACGTCTCGCGCGGCGTATTGGCTAAGCCCGGTCTGCCGGCGACGAGGCCCACCAGGAAGCCGCCGATCAAACCGCCGATATGCGCGCTCATGCTGATGCCGCCTCCCAGGCTCATTACCAGCCCGAAGATCAGCCATTGTCCGTAATGCGAGCGGACCGCCTGGCTGAGAGGATCGGCGCGATCGCGCAATCCCATCGCGAGCATAATGCCCATGAGACCGAACGCGGCGGCCGAAGCGCCAATGGCGGGCGCCGCCGGTGAAAAAATGGCGGCGCAGTAGAAGCCCGTGAAGGTCGAGAGCACATACGCCACGATCAAGCGAGGGGTGCCGTAAAATTGCTCTACTTCGGTGACCAGAATAAACAGCGACCACGAGTTCAAGGCGATGTGCAGAAAACCGCCATGCAAGAAGCCGGCGGTGATCAGGCGCCACCATTGGCCATGCGCAACGAAGGGAGCGTATTCGGCGCCCGACATAACGAGCACGCGCGTATCCAGCTCAAGACGGTGAGTCAAATGGTAGTTCAGCGCGAGCTGCGCTAAAAAGAACCCGACATTGATCACCAAAACGATGATGCTGCTGAGATTGGCGCGTGGAAGAAAGGACGCGGCGAACTGGGTGGCGCGCATATCGACGGCGCGCGGCCCCAGTTGCACGTCGCAGTACGGGCAAACACGATCGGTAATAGTGACAAAAGCCCGGCAGTTCGGGCACATCCGCCTTTTTTCCAAGTCTTAATTGTAGCCGCCGCCTGCACGTTCCCTTGCTAAAATCGAATTCGCATGAGCAAGACCGAGCAACAACATCGCGAAGATCTCGTGCACGTTTGCCGGATGGTGTATGAAAAAGGCTGGGTTGCCATGAACGATGGCAACGTCAGTATCAAGTTGGACGACGACCGCGTTCTTTGCACCCCGACGGCGATCAGCAAGGGAATGGTCGAGCTCGATGATGTCATTCTGTGCGACCTGACGGGAACCAAGCTAGCCGGCAAACGTGAATGCACAAGCGAAATCGCCATGCATATGACGATCTATGGACTGCGCCCCGATGTGCGGGCCGTCGTCCACGCTCACCCTCCGGTGGCGACGGGATTCGCCGCCGCAGGACGCGCCCTCGACAAGGCTCTGCTGCCGGAAGTCGTCATTCACCTTGGCGCCGTGCCGCTCGCCGCTTATGGATTGCCTGGCACGCCGGCGCTGAGCGATGGCATGCTGCCGTTCATTCCAAACTACGACGCGCTGCTGCTGGAGAACCATGGCTGCACGTCTTTCGGAAGCGACGTCTGGCAGGCGTTTTTCCGCATGGAGATGGTCGAACATTTCGCGAGGATTACCCTGGTGGCTGAACTGATGGGCGGGGCGCGCGCGTTGCCACGGGAAGAGGTGGAGAAACTGTTTGCGGCGCGGGCGCGCTATAACGTTAATTCGCGGGCTGCGATGGAGCCGGGTATGCCCTTGGTAGCAGAGGATTTGTTAGAGCCGGAACGAACCAAAAGATAGGCAACTTGTATTTATTTTTTTTATAATTGTATTCGCTTGCATAAAAATTCCTTCTAGGCTACGCTGGTCTGGTACAAGGTTGTCGGCCAAAGTCTCACCGGATGAAAGGCCGCTTCCCCAACCGTGATATGAATCGGCTTTTCCTGGTCGTCGCGCTCGTCGGACTGGTTGTTACCAGCACCGTCTAGGCGCCTCACGAGTACAAAATCGAGGGCCACTTGGCGGATGACCGAATCAGCCAAGTGGCCCTTTTCATTTAGTTGAAAGAAGCTATGTCGAACTTATTATCTGGCGCGAAAATCCTCTTGAATTGCCTGGCAGCCGAGAACGTCGATTGCATATTCGGTTATCCGGGCGGCGTCACGCTTCCTCTATATGACGCGATGTACGACGATCCGGTGAAACATGTGCTAGTGCGGCACGAGCAGAACGCCGCGTTTGCCGCGCAAGGCTATGCGCGGGCAACGGGCAAGGTGGGCGTCTGTTGCGCGACATCCGGGCCGGGAGCGACCAACTTGGTAACCGGCTTGGTGGACGCGATGATGGACTCGATCCCGATTGTCGCGCTGACCGGGCAGGTATCAAGCAAGCTCATGGGAAGCGATGCGTTTCAGGAAGCTGACACGTTCGGGATCACGCGCTCGGCGACTAAGCATAATTTTCTGGTGAAGAATATCGCCGATCTGCCGCAGGTCATTCATGAAGCTTTCTACATAGCCGCTTCGGGCCGGCCGGGGCCGGTACTGGTGGATGTAACAAAAGATGCGTTTCAGGGACAGGCGCACTATACGCCAGTGAAAGAAATTCATCTGCCGGGCTATCGCGTTTTCAGCGAAGGCCATGGCGGGCAGATCCGGCGCGCGGCGCAAATGATGTGGGAGGCCGAGCGGCCATACATTTACGCAGGCGGCGGAATCATCGCGGCCAACGCGAGTGCGGAACTGAAAGCTTTAGCGGAAGCCCTGGACGTTCCGGTGGTTTGCACGCTGATGGGTTTGGGCGGGCTGGCGGCCGAGCATCGGAATTTCGTGAGCATGCCGGGAATGCACGGCAGCTATGCAGCGAACATGGGCATGTCGCACGCCGATCTTCTGATTGCCCTGGGCGTACGTTTCGACGACCGCGTGACCGGGCGGCTGAGCGCGTTTGCGCCGCATGCCAAAGTGATTCACGTCGATATCGACCCGGCCGAAGTGGGTAAGAACCGGCAGGCGGACTTGCCGATTGTGGGCAACGTAAAGCGCGTGTTACCGAAGCTGGTCGCGGAATTGGAAGCGCTCGCGCCCACGATGAAGGCGAAGAACACCGCCGCGCGCGCGGCTTGGTGGAAGCAGATTCGAGATTGGAAGGAACAACATCCGCTCACGGCCGAGACTTCCGCGACTGAGATCAAGCCACAGCATCTGATGGCGGAGATCGACCGGTTATCGGGCGGCCGGGCGATTGTGGCGAGCGATGTCGGCCAGCATCAGATGTGGGCGGCGCAATTGATTCGCTTCAATGAGCCGCGTTTGTGGATCAATTCGGGCGGGCTCGGTTCCATGGGCTTTGGATTACCGGCGGCGATCGGTGCACAATTTGCGCGTCCGGACAAGCTGGTATTTGCGATCGTGGGCGATGGCGGGTTTCAGATGTCGATTCCGGAGCTGGCGACAATTGTCAATCATTCGCTGCCGATCAAAATCGTCGTCATGAATAACGGCTACCTCGGAATGGTTCGCCAGTGGCAGGAATTGTTCTACAACAACCGGCTGAGCGAAGTGGCGCTCAGCTCGTTCCCGGATGTCGAAAAGTTAGCGGCGGCGTATGGCTTCAAGGGGCGCACGGTTGATTCCGTGCAAGAGATGCCCAGCGCGTTGCGCGATGCGGTGAACGAACCGGGACCCTATCTGCTCAATGTAAAAGTCGCGCCCTTTGAAAATGTTTATCCGATGGTTCCGGCGGGCGGCGCGATCAACGAAATGGTACTGCGGCCCCCGCAGCCGGTGGAAGTATAAAGGACGAATCCGATGCAGCAAATTGTGTCTCTCTTAGTGGAAAACAAGCCCGGTGCACTGATGCGTGTCACGGGATTGTTCAGCCAGCGCGGATACAACATTGAAAGCTTGACGGTGGCGCGAACGCTGGATCCGACGCTGTCGCGCATGACGATCACGGTAGACGTAGAGCAGAGCGTTCGGGGGCAGGTCATCAAGCAGATGAATAAGCTGATCAATGTCCTGCAGGCCGCCGACGTGACCGACGGTCCGGCAGTGAACCGCGAACTGGTGCTGGTGAGGATTCGGATGAATCAGCAGACGCGTACGGCGGTGCTGAAAGAAGCCGAGATTTTTGGCGCGCGGGTGGTGGATTCGACAACCGAGGGTTTCTGTCTGGAAGCTACTGGCGATCCGGAAAAGCTGGATGAATTCATCGACGTCATGCGCAGTTATGGAGAGATCGAAGCGACGCGCTCTGGTATCGTTTCCGTCTCGCTGGACAATAAGAAACTTCGCTTATCGCCGCCGATTCCGCGCGGGGCGGCCCCGGAAGAAGCGCTGGAATTACAGAACGCGGAATAATAAACAAGGACATCTATGCCAAGACGATTTTATGAGAAGGACGGAAGCCTCAGTGCGCTTCAAGGAAAGACGATTGCCATCATTGGATACGGCAGCCAGGGACATGCGCATGCGCTGAATCTACGCGATTCAGGATTGAATGTCGTAGTCGGTTTGCCTGCCACCAGCAAGAGCGCGGCGAAAGCGAAAGCCGCGGGTTTGAAGGTCCTGAGTATCTCGGATGCCGCCAAAGCGGCCGATGTCATCATGATCTTGACGCCGGATCACGTGCAAGGCGATAACTATCGCAACGACATCGCGCCGCACATGACGAAAGGCAAGACGCTCATGTTTGCGCACGGCTTCAATATTCACTTCAATGAGATTAAACCGCCCGCCGATGTGGATGTATCGATGATTGCGCCCAAAGCGCCGGGACATCGAGTGCGCGAATTGTTCGTCGAGGGTGTGGGAGTGCCGGCGCTGGTGGCGATCGCACAGGATGCTTCGGGCAAGGCGCTCGAAAATGCGCTCGCGTACGCGTACGGGCTTGGATGTCTTAAGGCTGGCGTGATCGAGACGACCTTTAAGGAAGAAACCGAGAGCGATCTCTTCGGCGAGCAGTCGGTGTTGTGCGGTGGGGTCAGCGAACTGATTCGCGCCGGATTTGAAACGCTGACCGAAGCCGGATATGCGCCCGAGATCGCCTACTTCGAGTGCTTGCACGAGTTGAAGCTGATCGTCGATTTGATTTACGAAGGCGGCTTGGGATATATGCGCTATTCGATTTCGGACACGGCGGAATACGGCGACTACACGCGCGGGCCGCGCATTGTCACGAAAGAAACACGCGCTGAGATGAAGAAGATTCTGAGCGAAATTCAATCCGGCGAATTCGCGCGCACCTGGCTCAAAGAGAATCGCGATGGTCGTAAGAACTTTCTGGCCCTGCGCGAAGCAGCGAAAGATCAACCGATCGAGAAAGTGGGCGCCGAGCTGCGCGCCATGATGCCGTTTCTCAAGAAGCGCAAGGAAGCCGGCGTGCCGGAAGAAGCAATGGTCGGCGCCTAGAGCAGCTTGATCGGATTAGTCCACGATTGAGGACGCTACATCGGACGAATGCAGGTGAATGATCCCACGCCGCAGAGCAATTGTCACGGCGTGGGTTCGATCCTTCGCGTCGAGCTTGCTGAGAATGCTTTGCACATGCGCCTTCACCGTACCGGGCGCTGTGCCGAGCATATGTCCCACTTCGCGGTTACCCAAGCCGCGCGCCACCAGAGTCAATACTTCGACCTCGCGCGGCGTCAGCGCGACTTCCGGAAAGAATCCATGCAATTGTTGCGTGACTTCGAGCGGGATAAATCGCTTGCCGGCGTGGACCGTACGGATGGCGCGAATGACTTCGGTATGGACCATCTCTTTCAGCAGGTAGCCACGCACTCCCGCTTCGAGCGCGCGGTAAATATCCTGATCGCCATCGTAGGAAGTCAACGCGATGATTTTCGCGTCAGGAGAATGCTCCTGGATCAGACGCGTAGTTTCGATTCCACTTTTATCGGGTAAGCGTAGATCCATCAACGTCACGTCGGGATGATACTGTCGATGGAGGCGAACCGCTTCTTCCGATGTGCTGGCTTCGGCCACCAGTTCGAGATCGGCTTCTGTCGACAAAATGGCCGCAATGCCTTTACGCACCAAGTCGTGATCGTCGACCGAAAGAATGCGAATGCGGTGTTCTGGGTCCAATACAGTTACTCTATCCGGTTTGACGTTCTAAAATTCTTTCCTGTTGCGGCAAAGCAAACGATACACAAACGCTGCTCCCCCGCCCGGGTGCGCTATGTATGGTGAGACGAGCGCCAATTTCTCCCGCACGCTCGCGCATAGCGGCGAGACCGAAATGACCGAACTGCTGCAGGGTTGCGTCGAATCCTTCGCCGTCATCACGAATCGACAATTCCGCTCGTTTCCCGGACGCAGTAAGGAGCACATCGATCTTTTCGGCGCGCGCGTGGCGCAGGCTATTCGAAATCGCCTCCTGGGCAATACGCAGAAGCTGATATTCGGCCTCCGGACGAGTTTCGAGCGATACCGGATCCAACTGCAAAGATAGCTGGACGGGACTCTGCGCCATCGTTTCGCGAGCCAGCTTGGCCAGTTTTCCCGAAAAATCCGGCGAAGCGCTCGTCTTGGCTCTGAGACCCCAGAGCGATCGACGCGCTTCGCTCGAACAGTGCGCCGCATCCTTTATGATCTCGGACAGAAGCGTTTTTTCTTTTGAAGACGGCAGCCGCGTCCATAGCGCTTGCAACTGCATGGTAATACCGGCGAAGCCTTGCAGCAACGTATCGTGCAGCTCGCGCGCGATACGGTTTCTCTCCGCCAACACGAGATCGAAGCCGTGCTGCAGGCGGCGTATGCGCATACGGAATCCGACCGCGATCAGCCCGGCCGCCAGCAACGCCAACAGCGGGAAAAACCAGTGGCGCTGGTATAAGCGTGGTTCCACGCCGAAACGTAGAAAATCGTTTTCGGGGCTCCAGACGCCGTCGGCGTTGCGCGCCATTACGCGGAACCGGAAATTGCCGGGCGGTAAATTCGTGAAAATCGCTTCGCGGCGGCTGCCGGCGTCGGTCCAATTCTTGTCGTAGCCATCCAGCATGTAGCGGAACGTCATCTTCTCCGGAGAAATAAAGCTAAGCCCGGCATACCGCACTTCGAGATTGCGCTCCTGTGGATTGAGGCGAAGGCCCCGGCGCGGCGGAACACGAGTGCCGTTTACCACTACCGATGTGATTTGCACCGGCGGGGGAACGGAATTGTTGATCAGATGATTTGGATCGACCACAACCAATCCGTTGGTGGTCGAAAACCATAGGCGGCCATCACCGGTGCGCCAGGCCGCCGGCTGCACGCCGGAAGTACACTCGAAACGAAGCTGGCCGGTGGTGAACGGAATACTCGTGAGATAACGCGCCTTACCGTCCACAAAATCCTGCAGCTCTTTTTCGCTGACTCGAAAGATTCCTTTACTCGAAGCCAGCCAAAAATTGGCGCGGTCATCACGCAGAATGCTGTAAATACGATTGTCGTAGAGTCCGTCCCGCACGCGAATGTGCGTGACGACTCCGTTTTTCCAAAGCAAAAGCCCTGAGCCGAGAGTACCCATCCAAGCCTGGTGCTTCTCCGGCTCGACGTAATAGCAATCGACCACGTGAGTGACGTCGAGCGAATACGTTTTCGCCTGATTGCCTTTTACATAAGTGAATCCGGAATCGATGCCGCTGATGAACAACCGCACCGCCCGTCCGCCGGTTAGAGCCACAATCGGCGACTTTGGGTGAAAATTCGATTTCACGAAACGCGTTCCGTCAAAGCGATCCAAACCGCCATCGGTTCCGGCCCACAGCACGCCCTCGGCATCTACCGCCAGCGCGCGCACAGCGGACGACGAAAGCCCTTCACGTTCCGTGTAGGCGGCGACCACCTTGCCGTTTCTCAAGCGATTCAATCCGCGAGCGGAACCCACCCACAGATCCCCGGCGCCATCCAACTGTAGTGCGAGAATCGTATTCTCGAGCAGGCCGTCTTTCTTTGTCAGCGCGCGGAAATGGCGGCCATCGAACGAATTCAATCCTTGTCCCAGAGTGCCGATCCACAATTGGCCGCGTGTATCCTCAAGAACTGGGCCGATATCGTTGCTCAGCATCCCCTCGTTCGTCGTGTAGGGAGTTACTTTGCCATCCGTGAATTGGTCCAGACCATCCTTGGTGCCGGCCCACAAGCTTCCTTCACGATCTGTGAACAGCGATAGAACCAAGCTGTGCGAAAGGCCGTCGCTCGTGCGATAGACGCTGATTTCTCCATTACGATAGCGGCTGATGCCATCATTACTGCCGATCCAAATGCTGCCGTCCGGGCCAGCTTCAAGCGAAGAAATTTCGCTATCGGGCAATCCATCGCGAACGGTCCAGCGGCGGGAAGAAGCAGGAGTAATCTGCACCAGGCCGGAGGAGGTACCGGCCCATACCGTGCCATCCTTAGCGCAGGCCAGAGCGGTCACGATCTCCCGCGGACCGAGATTCGGATCCGAGTAGTGTTCGAATCGAGTGCCATTCCACGAGCTAAGTCCGAAATCGAGACCGGCGACCCAGCGCACGCCAGCGGACGATTCGCAGGTTTGCCGGACAGCGTTGCTCGGCAGGCCGTCAGCAGTTGTGAAGACGCGCGTCCGGCCGGCCGCATCTAAACGCACCAGGCCGCGCGTGGTACAAATCCAGATTTCGCCAGGCGCACCGGAAGCGAGACAAAACGCATCGTTGCTGGGTAACCGGTCAGGCGCGGTGAAGCGGCGAAAGGAACCATCCGGCTGGATGCGCACAACGCCCGAGCCAACGCTGGCGGCCCATAGATTTCCCGCCGAATCCTCGAGAAGCGCCCGCACCAGACTGCGCTCCAGGCCGGCGGCAGGCGCATTGTCAATCTCGCGAAAATGAATCCCGTCGAAGCGAACCAAACTGTCTTGCGTGCCCAGCCACAAGAAACCGTCGTGCGTCTGGAGAATGGAGTAAATGGTTGGCTGAAGGAGACCTTCTTCTTCTCCCCAAATGCGGTGAGCGTATTGCGTGAGCGTCTTGTTTGGATCGAGCGCGTGCGCAGGCAGACAGAGCAGCAAAGCCAGCCCGGGCAGCGCACTTCGAAATCTACTCACATTATGAAGCTACCGCAAATACGGCGGCTTTCGCTTAGCGCACGCATACTATGCCGAATGGCAGGGAAAAAGCAAGCCATTCGGCAGTCGCGGCCGGACCGCCTAAGCGGCCATAGTCGTGGGGAATGTCCTCTGTCGATCCCCAGCCGGAGAGGCCACGCAAAAGGCGCTGGCCAATCTGGGCCGCCGCACTTCTGATTCTTCTTGGCGGCAGCTATCTGCTGTCGCAACGCTCCATGGCGCCGAAAGGTGCTGCGAAAGGCGCGAAGGCACGCGGGAGAAATGCACGTGGCGGCGGCGCGATACCGGTATCCATTGCAAAAGTCCGCAAAGGGAACATGGGCGTTTACATCAGCGCCCTTGGAACCGTCACGCCGGTTTACACTGCGGCCATTACAAGCCGCGTGGCCGGACAGCTCATCGAGGTTCACTACCGCGAAGGCCAAATGGTTCACAAAGGAGATTTGCTGGCGGTTATCGATCCACGGCCCTATCAGGCGGCGTACGAACAGGCGCAAGGACAGCTTCAGCGTGACCAGGCGCTGCTGCACAACGCCCGTATCGACTTGGAGCGCTACCGCTCAGCGTACGCACAACACGCGATTCCGGAGCAGACGATGGCTACTCAACAATCTGCCGTGAATCAATATGAGGGCACAACGCGGCTGGACCAAGGTAATGCCGACGCCGCCAAAGTAAATCTGGACTACACCCGCATCACCGCTCCGATTGACGGGCGCGTGGGCTTGCGCTCTCTCGATCCGGGCAACATCGTGCAAGCCAACGGCACGGCTCCGCTGTTGACGATCACACAGATCCAGCCCATTACGGTGATTTTCACGATGGCGGAAGACTACATCCACGACGTCATAACCCAAATGCGCGCCGGCCACACATTGCGGGTGGACGCTTACGATCGCGACAACCAAACTCACCTGGCGCAAGGCACTCTGCTGACTCTGGACAACCAGATCGACACCGGCACCGGAACAGTGCGTGTGCGAGCTTCGTTCTCCAACGGCGACTGGCGGCTGTTTCCGAACGAATTCGTAAACGCGCGCCTGCTAGTGAAAACGTTAACTGGCGTGAACATCATACCGACCGCGGCCATCCAGCGGAACAATGATGTTTCTTTTGTCTACGTCATCGACCCGTCCAAGAGCACGGTGCTCTCGCGAAACATTACCGTAACAACCACCGATGGACTTCTGGCGGCAGTCACTGGCGTTACGCCGGACGAGACGGTCGTGACCGACGGCTTTGACAAGCTGCAGGACAACGTGAAAGTCGTGCCGCGGAAAGAGCCGCCGCCGGAGACTGCAAATCCATGAATCCATCGCGGCCATTTATCCTGCGGCCGATCGCAACGTCGCTGTTGATGGCGGCGATTCTGCTGATCGGCATTGTCGCGTATAAACAATTGCCGGTCTCGGCTCTGCCGGAAGTCGACTATCCTACCATGCAGGTGGTGACATTCTATCCAGGCGCCAGCCCGGCTGTCACTGCCTCGGCGATCACCGCGCCTCTCGAGCGGCAGCTCGGAGAAGTTCCTGGCTTGAATCAGATGCTATCGACCAGCTCTGAAGGCGCTTCCGTCATCACGCTGCAGTTCGTGCTGAGTTTGAACATCGATGTGGCGGAGCAGGAAGTGCAGGCCGCCATCAACGCCGCGCAGACATTCTTGCCCGCCAACTTGCCTCTGCCGCCGATTTACAGCAAAACCAACCCCGCCGATGCGCCTATTCTGACTCTGGCGCTGACTTCGAAGAGTATGCCGCTCCAGCAGGTGGAAGATTACGCCGATACCCGGCTGGCGCAGAAAATTTCGCAGCTTTCCGGCGTCGGAGCCGTGACTATCAGCGGCGGCCGTAAGCCCGCCGTTCGGATACAGGCGAATCCTACTCAGCTTGCCTCTTACGGACTCAACCTGGAGGATCTGCACACTGCCTTGACGTCCACCAGCCTGGATTCGGCCAAGGGCAGTTTCGACGGCCCACACCAGGGATATCAAATCAATGCCAACGATCAGTTGCTGACCGCAAAGGATTACAACCAGGTCGTCGTTGCGTACAAAAACGGCGCCCCCGTGATGCTCAGCCAAGTTGCCAACGTTGTGGACGGCATCGAAAACAGTAAGCTCGCCGCCTGGATGAACAGGACTCCGGCAGTGATCGTCAATATTCAGCGCCAACCCGGCGCGAATATCATTCAGGTGGTCGACCGCGTTACCGCATTACTACCGAAACTGCGGGCCACGATTCCTTCTTCCATCGCGCTCACAACGCTGGCCGACCGCACCATTACGGTACGAGCGTCCGTAGAGGATGTCGAATTCGAGCTGATGGTTTGCATCGGCCTGGTTGTGATGGTCATCTTTCTTTTTCTGCGAAATCTGGCCGCCACCTTCATACCGAGCGTCGCGGTCCCGCTCTCGCTTGTCGGCACGTTCGCCGCCATGTATCTGCTGGGCTACAGCCTGAACAACCTGACGTTGATGGCCTTGACGATCTCGACCGGCTTTGTCGTGGACGACGCCATCGTCATGATCGAAAACATCATGCGGTACGTGGAACAGGGCGAGCGGCCTCTACAAGCCGCGTTGAAGGGCGCCGAACAGATCGGCTTCACAATCGTTTCATTGACGGTTTCGTTAATCGCCGTTCTCATTCCGCTGCTGTTTATGGGCGATATCACGGGCCGGCTATTCCGAGAATTCGCCGTTACATTGGCGGTCACGATTCTCATCTCGGCGATCGTATCTTTGACACTGACGCCGATGTTATGCGCCAAGCTCCTGCGTCATAAGAAAGACGCCGAGGAGGGGCGCTTTTACAAGGCGTCAGAAAAAGTATTTGAGAAGACCATAGCCTTTTATGGGAAAACTCTCACCTGGGTATTGCGATACCGCACCGCCACGCTACTCGTTGCCGCCGGAACTCTGGTCGTGACGATTCTTCTATACATTGCAATTCCCAAAGGATTTTTTCCGGTCCAGGACACCGGTCAAATTCAAGGCGTTTCGGAAGCCGATCAAAGTGTCTCGTTCAGCCAGATGTTCCGCCTGCAGCAGCGGCTGGCCGACGCCATATTAAAAGACCCCGCCGTCCAGAGTCTCTCTTCTTTCATCGGAGTGGATGGCACGAATACGACCTTGAACGCCGGCCGCATACAGATCAATCTCAAGCCCATCGCACAACGGGACGGCAGCGCTTCGGACATCATCCGGCGCCTCCAGCCGCAGCTAGCCAAGATCGATGGCATCACGCTTTATATGCAGCCGGTGCAGGATTTGAGCG
Source organism: Bryobacteraceae bacterium (assembly GCA_025924475.1). Taxonomy (GTDB): domain Bacteria; phylum Acidobacteriota; class Terriglobia; order Bryobacterales; family Bryobacteraceae; genus Bog-105. The sequence goes on along the minus strand of JAICIH010000072.1, from coordinate 3,810 downwards.
TAGAGGATATCGTCAGCCGCACGCAGTATCAATACAGCATCGAGGATCCGAATCCGGAAGAATTGTCGAACTATGCCGGCCGCTTCGTGACCCGCTTGAAGGAGCTGCCGGAACTCGCTGATGTCGCGAGCGATCTGCAGACGCGCGGTTTGCAGGCCTCGCTTACCATAGACCGGCAGACCGCCAGCCGGCTTGGCATCAGCACGCAGGATATCGATACCGCGCTCTACAACGCCTTCGGGCAGCGCCAGGTCTCGACGCTGTTCACGCAGCTCAATCAATATCACGTCATTCTGGAAGTCCAGCCTCAGTTTCAGACCCATCCTAAAAATCTGCGCGATATTTACTTGAAGTCCGCAAATGGCACGCCAGTTCCGCTGAGCGCATTCACGAGCTATTCGGATTCTTCCATGCCGATTCTGATCAGCCATCTCGGCCAGTTCCCTGCCGCCACGGTTTCCTTTAATCTGGCGCCTGGCGCGGCTCTCGGAGAAGCAGTGACCGCAATCCGGAAAGTCGAGAAGGAAATGCCCATACCCGCGGCAATGCAGACCTCCTTCCAAGGCACGGCCGAGGCGTTCGTGGCATCCCTCACCAACGAGCCGCTTCTGATTCTGGCTGCCCTGGTCACTGTCTATATCGTTTTGGGCGTGCTCTACGAAAGCTATATCCATCCGATCACGATTTTGTCCACGCTGCCCTCGGCCGGTGTGGGAGCGCTGCTGGCGCTGATGGTGTGCGGTTCCGAACTGACGGTCGTGGCGATCATCGGAATCGTGCTGTTGATCGGCATCGTGAAGAAAAACGCGATCATGATGATCGACTTCGCGCTTGAAGCCGAACGGGAGGAAGGCAAGAGTCCGTACGATGCGATTTTCCAGGCATGCTTGCTGCGTTTCCGCCCCATCATGATGACGACCATGGCGGCTCTGCTGGGCGCTGTGCCGCTGGCATTTGGCCAGGGCACGGGATCGGAGCTGCGGCGTCCGCTCGGGATTACGATCATTGGCGGATTGCTGCTAAGCCAGCTTCTGACGCTTTACACCACGCCCGTCATTTATCTTTTCTTCGACAGTCTGGCGGCGAAATTCAGCAATGGCAAGAAACAGCAGCCCGCCGAACATGCGCCCGCGACGGGAGACTAGCGGATGGGTCTATCGTCACCCTTCATTAATCGCCCGGTCGCGACGGCGCTGCTCACCGCCGCGGTAGGACTTGCCGGGGCAGTGGCGTTCACGCAATTGCCTGTATCGCCCCTGCCGCAAGTGGATTTTCCGACGATTTCCGTGCAGGCTTCCCTGCCCGGCGCGAGCCCGGAGATCATGGCGTCGTCGGTAGCGACGCCGCTCGAACGGCAATTCGGGCGAATCGCCGCGGTCACCGAGATGACCTCGCAAAGCTCGCTCGGGCAAACACGCGTCACATTGCAATTCGATTTGAACCGCAACGTGGACGCGGCAGCGCGTGATGTGGAGGCCGCCATCAATGTCGCACGCGGCTATTTGCCCACGGATCTGCCGGGTAATCCCACCTATCGCAAAGTAAATCCGGCAGACGCGCCCATTATGATTTTGGCGCTCACTTCCAACAAGTTGCCGCCGCCGGCTCTGTATGACGCCGCCTCCACAGTGTTGATGCAGCGGATTTCCCAAATCCGTGGCGTGGGTCAGGTCATGGCAGGCGGCAGTTCCGCGCCGGCCGTGCGTATTGATGTCAACCCGACGCAAATTAATCATTTCGGCCTAAGCCTAGAGAACGTGCGAGCGGCCATTGCCGCGCAAACCGCCAACCTCGCGAAAGGCAGTTTCTCCGATCAAAAAAGGACCTGGATGATTGGGGCGAACGATCAACTGTTCCAGGCCGCGGACTATGAACCGCTGTTGATCCGGTATAAAGATGGCGCCGCAGTGAAACTGCGCGACGTGGCGAACGTAACCGATTCCGTGCAGACTGTGCGCTCGCTCGGACTGGCCAACGGCAAACGCGCGGCGCTGTTGATCATTTTCCGGCAGCCGGGCGCCAATATTATCGACACGGTGGACGGCATCAAAGCGGCGCTTCCGCAGTTGCATGCCTCTATCGATCCTTCCATCAATCTCGTTATCACACTGGATCAGACCGTCACCATCCGCGCTTCGGTGACTACAGTGGAGCGCACACTGGCTATCTCCGTGTTCCTTGTGATTCTGGTGGTGTTTGTCTTTTTGCGGAACTGGCGCGCCACTCTCATACCGGCCATCGCTGTGCCGGTCTCCATCATCGGCACTTGCGGCGCGATGTACCTGTTTGGGTTCAGCATCGACAACCTGTCGTTGATGGCGCTGACCATATCCACCGGATTCGTGGTAGATGACGCCATCGTAGTGCTGGAAAACATCACGCGCTACCGCGAAAGCGGCATGAGCGCCATGAACGCAGCGCGGGCTGGAGCTGCCGAAATCGGACCCACGGTGCTTTCCATCAGCATTTCGCTGGTATCGGTCTTCATTCCGATCCTGATGATGGGAGGCATAGTCGGCCGGCTTTTCCGTGAATTTGCGGTCACACTTTCAGTTACCATCATGGTCTCGATGATGGTCTCCCTCACGACCACACCTACTATGTGCTCGCGGCTGTTAACCCACGAGAGGGAGCATGGCCGGCTCTATCTGGCCAGCGAAAGAATTTTCCAATCCATTCTGAAAGGCTACGAGCGAAGTTTGCACTGGGTGATGGAACATTCGGCAATCGTGCTGGTAATTGCGATCGCCACGTTGTGCTTCAACATCTACCTTTTCGTCATCGTTCCCAAAGGATTTTTTCCGCAGCAGGACGGGGGCCGCCTCACCGGCAATTTTATGGGCGACCAGAGTATCTCATTTCAGGCGATGCAGGACAAGATTACTCGCCTGGCAGCCATCGTCCAGAAAGATCCCGGGGTAGAAACAGTGCAGGCTTTCAGCGGCGGCGGAGGCGGCACCACCACAAATACCGGCCGCTGTTTCGTAGCACTCAAGCCTCTCGCGGAGCGTAACGCCTCGGCCGATCAAATCATCGCCCGCCTGCGCCCGAAACTCAACTCGATTCCTGGCATATCGCTTTACCTGCAAGCGTCGCAGGACCTGCGCGTGGGCGGCCGAAGCAGCGCCGCTCAATACCAGTACACAATCCAGAGCGATAACCTGGACGAGCTGACGCATTGGTCGCCCATCATTCTGAATGCGCTGCGAAAAATGCCTCAGTTGACCGAAGTCAACAGCGATCAGCAGAACAATGGATTAGAAGCCAACCTAGCGATCGACCGGCCAACGGCCGCGCGAATGGGTGTCACACCGAAGGCGCTCGATAACGTGCTATATGACGCTTTCGGAGAGCGGGAAATCGCGCGCACGTTCACCTCCATGAACCAATACTACGTGATTATGGAGGTGAATCCGGTTTTCTGGCAGAATCCGGACGGCCTGAAGCAAGTCTACGCGGCTTCTACCAGCGGCGCCCCGATTCCGCTGGCGGCTTTCACGCACTTTCAACCTTCGACAGCGGCACTGACGGTAAATCACTCAGGCGTGTTCCCATCCGTCACTATCTCTTTCAACCTGGCGCCGGATGTCGCGCTTGGACAGGCTGTGGATGCGATCAACCAAACCAGCCGCGACATCGGCGTGCCAACCACCATTAACACAAACTTCACGGGGACAGCCCAGGCGTTTCAAAGCTCGCTCGCCAACGAGCCGCTCTTAATCGCCACCGCGCTCGCTGCCGTCTATATCGTGCTGGGCGTGCTCTATGAAAGTTTGATTCATCCGATTACGATTCTCTCCACGTTGCCCT
>JAICIH010000071.1 GCA_025924475.1 Bryobacteraceae bacterium | reverse complement strand
GCAAGCGGCGTGAGTACCGGATAGATTTCGCGCCGGAAATATTCATCGACAAATGTCTTTTGCTGCGCGTCGAGATCCTCCATGTTGACGATGTGGATTCCCGCCCGGCTTAACTCGGGTTTCAATTCCTCACGCCATAAGCGGTAGATCTCACTCATGAGTCCGGTAATCTCGTGCCGGATCATCTCCAATTGTTCGAGAGGAGATCGCCCGTCAATGCTGATCTCAGTGGTGCGCGTCTCGATCTGCTGCCACAGGCCCGCCACACGCACCATAAAAAATTCATCGATATTCGACCCGAGTATCGAAATGAATTTGACCCGCTCCAGCAGCGGATTGGACCGATCCTGCGCCTCTTCGAGCACGCGCCGCTGAAACGCCAACAGGCTCAAATGCGGATTGAGATAGAGCTCGGGAGCGTCCAGCCGCACTCCGCCAGCCCGCGCGCCGGCCGTCGATTTTTTCGGTGGTTCAGGCGTTGCGGTGGACATGGGGGATTGTGGTCGAGTGGACCTCTTCTTACTCTAAACCTCGAATGTTACGATCATAGTGCGGGGTGGAGCAGTCAGGTAGCTCGTTGGGCTCATAACCCAAAGGTCGCAAGTTCAAATCTTGCCCCCGCAATAAAAACCCTTACATTTTCAGCAGTCTACGAATGCCTCGCAATGCTCCAAATTTGCGGCAATTGCCTCAATAGTTGCGCTCCGCTGATTCGCTCGGATGGCACATGCTGCAGTTAGGTGGGCGTTCGCTCAGACATCGGTAAATTTTTGGCGACCAGAGATAATTTCCTCCAACGCTGCTTTGGCCAGTCTCAGCATAGCCGACAAACCGTCAACATGGATTTGTAAATACGGCGCCGTGAACGCCGCATCGCCAAAGTGGCCATAGCCCGCAAGCTCGCAGTTAATCTGTATTGGATGTGGCGGAAGCAGCGGAATTTTGAGCAGGTCGTGGAATCGGTTCGTACGCGGGATAGCTGACAACCGTGTATGGTGTGAAGTCGATCACCGCAATGCTGATCGAGTCTCCCGCTCCCCCACGGGGGAATTCGAAATAGTAATCATGGTCGATGTTATGACGGGAGAGATGCTTGGGTCGGACTAAGGTCCGCCCCGAAAGATTATCGACGAGCCTTTGGATCGTATGGCGTGTCAGTTCAAATCGCCAATTAGCATCGGGCAACGTACTCATCAGCGTGCAGCGAGCAGAATTGTGTGAAGGCGCTTGACAAATGTGGTGGTTGTTAGAGATGCGCCGTTAGGGCGGATCTTGCGGTCGAGGTTCGGACACCAGCCTCGAAGATCAAAGAGGATGCGTAACGCCTAGGCGGGACGGCTACTGATTGTGTCGAAGGAGCGGCTGCGAAACGTAATTCGGAGGTACAGAAATTGACGTGATTGGGTCATTCAGCTTCACGTCTGGGCGGCGACGTCCAATTGCGCGCACGTATCCGAGATAGTCGCCTCGATCAGCTTTGACTGCATTCATCTCAACGAGATTATCTGGTGCCACTGCTTCTTGCCATTGAATCCAGAACTGCCTGCCTTCGGGCATCGAATCGGCGAGATCAACATTTAGAATTTCCGTTCGTTCCCAATGCCGACGCCACCAAGCTGCCGAATGCAAGCATGACATGTTTGGCTCCCACGATAAGTCGCCAACGCCATTCCTGGCCAAAAGGCCCGCCAAGCTGCAAGACCGACATAACCAACAGCTTGCTGCCGCAAATCTGCTTGACCCGAGATCAGTGTTTGCGCTCGGATGAGTTCCGCACTGGCCCCGATAGTTAGCACTCTGCCTTCGCAAGTCCTACTAACGCGCAGCAGACGTGGCCCTCGACAACTCAATGCTGCGCGCGATTGTTTCCGCCGCCCATGCTGTACCTGCAGCCGAAATCCACTGATCGTGTTCGAAAGGAAAGGCGCTCTGGAAGTACGGCTGGAATCCTACCGCGCGGCTGCGCACATACCATGAGCCATCCGGGTACTGTGTGTTCAGCAGATACTGCACACCGCGCCGATGCACCGGGTCAGAGGCGCTTATGAAGCCGGTCTCGCGAAGTGCGTAGAGCACCTTGCCAGTTGAATGTGCGTCGCTTCCTAGGTTCGGGTTACCCGCCCATCCGCCATCCGCGCGTTGCTGCGTTAGCAGCGAATCCGCGATTGCCCTGACCTTCTCTTTTTGCACGCCAGCCGCCGAAACAGCCAGCAGCAACATCGCATGTTCATCGGTGCTACGCGGCTTAGCTTTCAGCAGCCAGACACTGGCTCGCGTGATGCGTTCCCGGAATTCAATCTGGCGTGCGGGGATGGTGTAGGCCTGTAGCGCGAGGATAGCCTCCGAGGTCGAGCCAATCGGGCCTTCGGAGGTCGGAGACCGCACGAAGCCGTTCGACCGCGGCCAGTGTCCATCCGAACGTTGTGCGGAGACCAAACTAGCCACAGCACTGTCAGTGATAATGCCGGGCGGATACCCGGCCGCCCACAGACCTCGCAAATGGCTGGCCTGGATGTTGGTGGCTTCGACGACTCCCTGCAGTTCGAGTTCCTGCGCGGTTCCCAGCATGGATCGCATCACGTTGAGTCGTTCGCGCGCGGCGGTTTCATCCACGGCTATACCTGCGCTTCGGGCTGCTCGTACTGCGAAGGCAGTCATGTCTTGGTGGTGGCAGCTGACGCATCCGCTTTGCTTGAAGAACTCCGCGCTCGAACGCTCAAGTAATGCGATGCTCTGCTGTACCGCTCTTGCCGGATCGCGCGTTGCGTTAGGCTCAGGCGCGGGCGGCGGCCGGTATGATACACCCTCCCTCGCCCCGGCATCCTGCAATACCGAAACGACGGGCCGGCTGCCAAATTTCTTCGCCCAGTCCAGCGCCGTCTCGCCGCGCATGCTGTGTGCGTTCACATCCGCGCCTGCCCGAAGAAATAGTTTTACGACCTCCCTATCCTGGGTCTCGGAGGCCACGGCTAGCATCAGCGGGGACATCCCTCGAATATCCTGGCTGTTCACGTTCGCGCCAGCCTCAAGCAACACGCGGATCATTTCAGGCGACCCTGATGGCGCGGCCCACATTAACGCGGTCTGCTTTCCGACCCCCATTTCGAGGCTTGAGCCGCCTCGTACAGCCGTGACGGTCCTAAGTGCGGCATTGACGTTGGCGCCCTTTGTCAGTAACAAGCGCGCCGCTTCTATGCTGCCGGAAGCCGCCGCATGGTGGAGGGGCGTTTCCCCCGCTCGGGCACCAATAGCATTCACGCTGGAGCCTTTTTCGATTAGTAACCGCATGATCTCGAGGTCTCCGGATTGTGCGGCGGCGAGAAGTGTCGTATCGCCGGGGATGTGCGGGTCGGCACCTTTCGCCAACAGCAACCGGACCAGATCCAGGTTGCCCTGCCTCTTGGCGGCCACCATAAGAGGCGTCCGCCCCTGCTGAGTACGTACGTTCACGTCCGCGCCGTGCTCGATCAGCATCACCGATTTGACAGCGTCGCCTCCCGCCCAAATCAGCGCGCTGGCGTTGAATGTATTGCGCGCGTTCACATCGGCGCCGGCATCGAGGAGCAGTTTCACCTGCCCGGCGTTGCCAAAAGCTGCCGCGTACATAAGCGGTGTCGCTCCGCGCTGATCCCTGGCGTTTATGTCGCCATTCGCTGCGAGCTCTTTGAGAGCCGCGAGATCATCATTGCGAATCGCCTGATAGAAGCGGTCGCTCACAGATTGTGCTTTTGTGACAGCGGTCTGACCCTGCACGGGCGCACTGCACAACAGTGCCGTGGCGGCAATTAAGCCGTAAAGTTTCGTCATTGTTTCCTCCGCTTTCAGTTCCTACTGGTGATAGCGGGAGAAACGCACGGCGAGTATCATGACTGCAGCCGGCCCGCCAGCCAGGCTCGGGCCGCTTTCCAGTCACGCTTGACGGTGATCACCGACACGCCCAGGACCTCAGCCACTTCGTCTTCCTGCAGGCCTCCAAAGAATCGCAGCTCGACGACGCGCGCAGCCCGAGGGTCCAGGGACGCGAGCTTCGACAGCATCACATCCAATGCCAGTATGTCCTCGCTGTCCGAGACTGGCATCCAGCCGTCAACCCCGGAGAGGGTCACGCGCTGCTGCTCGCCGCCGCGTTTCCCGGCGATTCCCGCACGCGCGTGATCGATCAGAATCCGCCGCATTGTCTGCGCAGCGATCGCGAAGAAGTGAACCCGGTCCTGGAATGAGATCGGCTGATTTCCGAAGAGACGCAGGCACAGCTCATTGACGAGCGCGTTTGGTTCGAGGGTATGATCAGCGCGTTCGCGCTGCAGGAGATGGGCAGCGATCTGGCGTAGTTGTGGATGCACGACGCCGAATAGGTGGTCGCGCGCGTGCTCATCTCCGTGCCGCCATTGCGCGAGCCAAACCGTGATCTGCTGCGGGGCCGGCATAAAGATGCTACCGTCGAGTCTACTCTTCGGCCGTCCACAGGCGTGGGTTCCCGTATCTAGTAACGCCTATGCAGGCGCTACAGGGACCAACTTGACGACGCTCAAATCCAGGGCTTTCGGCTGCGTAGGAACGTGACGCCGGCAAAACGCTGCGATATCGTCGTATGCCTTTAAGGCGGTCTGCGGGTGTGGCGTCCGGGGCCCTGCGCCATAGAAGCAAAAGCAATGCGGTTCTCCGGGATATGTCAGCACCTCCAGCTTCTTGCCTGCGGCGCGCAACTCGGGGATCAGTACTTCCGCGTTGAAGTGGTTGACTCGTTGCACGTCTCCCTGAATGATGAGGATCGGACATTTAATTCGGGCGAGTTTGGTACGCGTTAGCTTCTGAAATTCAGGCGTGTAATAACGCTTTGGATTCTCCGAAATCGACGCTCCGTCCCCGGGGGTGTAGCGTGCACCCTGTTTTGGGATGCTGGTGTTGTAAATGCCGGTTAGCAACATACTGGCTGGTTCTTCGGGCACGATCGCGCAAACGTCCGTTGCCGCCGCGATCTCCAATGCCAAATCGCCACCGCCGCTACATCCATACGCGACGATACTCTTGGGATCGACGGAGGAAAGCCGCCGCACACAGTCTACCGCGGCCAGACAGTCGTCGAGCGAGACCTTTAATTGCGGGTCCTCATCCCGGCTGCGATATGTGATGGTGGCGACTAGATAACCTGCGGCCAGGAATCGCGACGGAAGAGGCGTAGTGAGGGCATACTGCCTGAGCTGCTCCTCAGGCCAGGTGGTCAGTCCGCCGTGGATGATCACAATAACGGGAAACGGGCCTGCGCCGGGCGGTTTGCGCACGAATGCGAGCCCGCGATGGCCATCCTGCGCCACAGGCGTGACACGCGCGAGGGGGCAAGCATCTTCGGATACTGCCGGACGCGTGACTTGATCCTCGGCGCGGACGAGACCGGCCGCAGCAAGCGCCAGGAAACGACGCCGCTCCATGAATCGAGACATATCTGCTTTCATCCTTCCCTCCCGACAGCGGACGGTTACTGAATCATACAAGCACCTCTGCGGCTGCTTCGTGTACATCGAACGTCCTTGCGATGTCTCAAACCGGCTTTGCCTTCCGCGAGCAACTGCGCCGCATCTTGAACTTGAAAGCGGAAGAAACGCGCCGTGAGTATCACAGCACGGGCAAAGAGACAAGAAACGTGCAACAATCTGGCGAGGAGCATCACAGAGCGAAGCCCAGCAAGGCCAAGGTATGGACCAGCCGTCATCGCGCGGAACGCTTACACCGGAAGACTTCCGCCGGATCCGCGAGGTCTTCGAGTCGGCCCTGGAACGTTCACCGGCCGAACGGATGCCGTTCGTCGAGCAGGCCTGCGGTGGGAACACGCTGCTCATCACCGAAGTGGGACGGATGCTCGTGGGTGATGCGGAAAGCAACCTGCTATTGGATGGCAATGCGCTCGCTGGTGACCGCTTCCGTGCCGGCGCCATTTTCGCTGGCCATTTCCACATCATTTCTGTCCTGGGCCGCGGCGGCATGGGCGAGGTTTATCGCGGACGCGATGCCAATCTGAAGCGCGATGTCGCACTCAAAATTCTGCCGGGAGCTTTCGCGCTCGATCGCGATCGGCTGGCACGCTTCAAGCGCGAAGCCCACGTTTTGGCCTCGCTGAATCATCCGAATATTGGCGCGATTTATGGCTTGGAAGAATCAAGCGGCATGCAGGCGCTCGTGCTGGAACTGGCCGAAGGACCGACGCTTGCCGATCGGATTAAGCAAGGACCGATTCCGGTCAACGAGGCGCTGCCGATCGCGAAGCAGATCGCCGAGGCGCTCGAAGCGGCTCATGAGCAGGGCGTCATTCATCGTGATCTGAAGCCCGCCAACATCAAACTGCGGTCCGATGGAGTGGTGAAGGTTCTGGATTTTGGGCTCGCGAAGGCGCTCGACCCGGCCACGCCGTCGCTGCAGGCCACCGAGACCGGCATCGTGCTCGGCACGCCAGCGTACATGTCGCCGGAGCAAGCTCGCGGCAATCCGATCGACAAGCGTACGGACATTTGGGCGTTCGGGTGCGTGCTCTTCGAAATGCTTGCTGGGAGGCGAGCCATCGAGGGCGAGAATGTCTCTGACACCCTGGTGAACGTACTGAAGAACGAGCCGGACTGGCGTGTGCTGCCGCCGTCTATCCCCCCGCGGATCCGCACACTCGTCCAGCGGTGCCTCAATAAGGACCGGGGGCGCCGTGTGACGGATGCCGGCACGATCGCTTACGTACTCGAGGAGGCGCTCTCGCCGGTCGCCGATACGGGCGCGATCGCACCTGCCAGCACCCGGACCGTGGGAATCCGACGCTGGCTGCTTCCCGTCTTCTTGACTGCGCTGGTGGCGATGCTGGTCGCCGGTGTCGCTCTCTGGACTCGCAGGCCCGCGCGGCCGTCGCCGGTCATCACTCGCTTTGCTCTCTCGACGTTTGACGGGCAGTTGGCTATCCTCTCCCGGCCTCAGATCGCCGTTTCACCGGATGGATCACGGCTGGTCTACTACAGCAACGGCCGGACCTTCATTCGCGACTTGTCCGAGTTCGGCGCGCGATCCATTCATGCGCCGGGTACTTTCGTCGGGCAAACCGCGTTTTCCCCGGACGGCCTCTCCCTCGCCTTTTGGTTGCCTGACGACAGTACCATCAAGCGCATGGGTCTTGGCGGCAGTCTCCCTGAGACCGTCTGCCGCTCCGCCAATGTATTCGGCATGACTTGGGACAGGAGCGGAATCATCATCGGTCAAGGCGCCAAAGGGATTCTCCGGTGCCGGCTCGACGGGAGCACGCCGGAACAGATCGCGAGCGTCGCGGAGGGAGAAGAGGCGGATGGGCCTCAGGTACTGCCCGATGGAGACACCCTGCTCTTCAGTGTGGCTAGGATAGCCGATGGATTGGCGCGATGGGACAGCGCGCGGATTGTCGTGGAATCTTTGAAGTCCCACGAGCGGAGGACGGTTGTGGAAGGGGGCAGCGCCGCGCGCTATCTCCCAAGCGGCCACCTCGTCTACGCGCGCGGCGGCGTGGTGTTCGCTGTCCCCTTCGCCGTCGACCAGCGGAGAGTTACCGGGCGACCGGTGGCGGTCATCGAGGGTGTAAGACGAACGGCTGGCTTAACCACCGGCGGAGCCCAGTTCGCGGTATCGAATACCGGTCACCTGTTTTACATCCCGGGTCCGACCGTTGTCAATACCTCGGAGCGCATCATCGCGCTGGCGGATCGTGCGGGAGTGGTAAGCCGATTGACGGTCTCTCCTGGTCCGTACGTCCATGCGCGCGTCTCCCCTGACGGTACACGCCTCGCCGTCGGAAGCGACGATGGAAAGGACGCGGCGGTCTGGATCTGCCGACTGGACGGAACAGGCGCGCTGCAGCGGCTCACGCTGGAGGGGAGGAACCGGTTTCCCATCTGGTCACCAGACGGCGCGCGCGTGGCGTTTCAATCCGATCGCGGCGGTGATCATGCGATCTATGTCCAGCGCGTCGATGGGAGGGGCCGGGCCGAGCGTCTCACCAAAGCCGGTAATGGAGAGTCGCAGATGCCAGAATCGTGGTCGCCGGATGGGCGCTACATCCTAGTCTCGGTAGCAAAGGGCTCCGACTTCTCACTGTGGACGTTCTCGGTGGCGGACGGCGCGCTTACGCCGTTCGGCTTGATATCGCAGCAACCGACCAGTGCCGTGTTTTCTCCTGACGGCCGGTGGATTGCTTACTCCCGAGGGGGAGGACTTGGCCTGATATCGCCCGACAATGGCGTATTCGTACAGCCATTTCCAGCGACGGGCGCGATCTATCAGGCGCCAAAGATACAAATCGACTTCCATCCCGTTTGGTCGCGGGATGGAAAGGAGTTGATCTATATCCCGTCGGCCGCCTCGGGCCAATTGGCCACAGTCAAAGTCACGACAGAGACGGGCTTGACATTTGGCGCGCCCGTAACCTCGCCAGCCAGGGTCACAGGCGCAAGAATTAGCACTCAACCGAGAGCCTACGACATATTGCCCGACGGCCGGTTCATTGGCCTGATGGACGCCTCCGAACCGCCAGAAAACGCAGCGTTCGAGATACGCGTGGTTCTCAACTGGTTCGAGGAACTCAAAGCGCGGGTCAAACCGGCGCAGTAATGTGCAACGCCGACACGCGCTCGGCGGCCGACCGGTCCATATCAAGCCAGGTGCTTTAAACCCGATTCTCGTCATGGACCGGTCTCAGTGATGACAACCAGGCCATGCAAGCCGCACGCAAGCCAACAACTACCGGGCCTATTTCTCTTGCAAAGAGATGCTGGCTGTTTGGACGAATACGTGACGACTCGCAAGCTCTTTTTCATGTTGGCCTTTGGTCAGAGCGTGACCGCCATGAGAATTCGCATCCCATATAGCAGCCAGAAAATACTCGTCGCCGTACCGGTTGAATTGCAACTTAGCATGGGACGAGCGAGCCGAACGGGATACCGGGAATGTCAAATGCGCGGCAGCCGTTTTTGGCCCACTTGCCCCCCGAACAAGAAGCAAGCCTCCGGATTCCTTCACCACATATTTCCCAGCCGGCATTCGGGTGTTATCCATCTGAAAATCGAAGGGGACATTTGCGACAGCGTAGAGCGTCTGCGCATAGAGATGCGGACATGCCATGGCAATCAACAGTCCGGTTCCATAGATTAAGCGTTTCATCGTTTTCACCTCTCTTTCCGGCAGTTGCCGGTTCTTTCTACTGGTGATAGCGGGAGAAATGCGGGGCGAGTATCACGGGCGTGGCGAAGCAGGATTCGAACCCGAACGCGAGTGTGGCGAGCTCGGTGAGTGAAGCCGGCCGGCCAACCAGCCCGAGCCGCTTCCCAGTCCCACTTCATGGTGAGTGCGGAGGCCCCGAGGTCCGCCGCCACTCCGTCCCACCGGCGCTGCGAAATGATATCCGGGCGCCATCAGTTTCGCTATCATAGACGGTACTCTTCACATCTGGACTTCGAGGGGCGTTCCTATAGCCGAAGCCCAGCGAGGTCACGCATGAATAAGCCGCCATCGGTCGGCACGGTTACTCCAGAAGACTTCCTCCGGATCCGCGAGGTCTTCGAAGCGGCCCTAGGACGTTCGGCGGCGGAACGCGTGCCCTTCGTCGAACAGGCGTGTGATGGGAACGTACTGCTGATCGACGAAGTGCAACGGATGCTGGCTGCCGACGCGGAACGCAATTCGCTGTTGGATGCTACTGAGCGTTTCCCGAGTGGTGCTGTCTTCGCCGGTCATTTCCACATCGTTTCTGTTCTGGGCCGTGGCGGCATGGGCGAGGTGTATCGCGCGCGTGATACCAACCTGAAACGCGATGTCGCGCTCAAGCTTCTCCCGGGGACACTCGCTCTCGATCCGGATCGGCTGGCACGCTTCAAACGCGAAGCGCAGGTTCTGGCCTCGCTCAATCATCCGAACATCGGTGCGATTTACGGCTTGGAAGAATCGAACGGTGTGCAGGCACTGGTGCTGGAACTGGTCGAGGGACCGACGCTCGCGGATCGGATTGCGCAAGGACCGATTCCGGCGGACGACGCGCTGCCGATCGCACGACAGATCGCCGAGGGGCTCGAGGCCGCACACGAAAAAGGGAGAATCCATCGCGACTTGAAGCCGGCCAATATCAAGATCACTCCAGAAGGCGTCGTCAAATTGCTGGATTTCGGGTTAGCGAAGGCCGCCGAGGAACCCGCGACGCCCGCCGACTCACCGACTCTAACTGTATCCGCGACGCGTCCCGGAATCATCCTTGGCACAGCATCGTATATGAGTCCGGAACAAGCCGCCGGCAAGCCGGTGGACAAGCGGTCGGACATTTGGTCTTTCGGGGTCGTCCTGTGGGAGATGCTTACGGGCAAGCGGTTATTCGAAGGCGAGACGGTCTCGCACACAATAGCCGAAGTACTGCAGGCCGAAATTAATTTCGACAAGCTGCCTGCCAGCACGCCGGCCGCGATTCGCGATCTCTTGCGCAGATGTCTCGATCGTGACGTGAAGACCCGGCTGCGCGACATCGGCGAGGCGCGTATTGCGATCCAGAAATGTCTCGCGAATCCGGCCGTCGCACCTGAAGTGGCGGTTCACAGTGGCTGGCCGGCGCGTCTTGGGGTGGCTGCATTGGTTGCCGCTGTTGCGCTGCTGGCCGCGTTCGGCATCCTGGCTTTCATCCATTTTCTTGAGCAGAGAACCGGCCGCGATGTTGTGCGGTTTGAGTTCACTATCCCGGAGAAGGTTAGGTCCGCGCAGAACCTGGCAGTGTCGCCCGACGGAAAGAGGGTGACGTTCGCTGCTCTGGCTGCAGACGGTGTCCCGCGACTCTGGATCCACTCATTCGACTCCCTCGATTTCTCCCCGCTGATCGGGACGGAGGGAGCGCTGCTCAATGGTTACCCATTCTGGTCCTGGGATAGTCGATTCGTCGTTTTTCAGACGGGCGGGTTCGGCTCCGCCGGAAAACTGAAGAGGGTCGAGGTGCCGGGCGGCGCACCGCAGACCATATGCGACGTTGCCTGGTATATCATGATGGGCGGATTTTGGAACCGCAACGGCCAGATCGTTTTCGGCACCTCCGGGACCGGACTGCTGCAGGTTCCAGCAGCGGGTGGGTCCCCGTCTCCGGTAACCACGCTCGATGTGGCCCGTCAGGAACGCAATCACGCTTTCCCCGTGCTTCTACCGGACAAGCGCCACTTCCTTTACCGTATATCGAGCAGCGCCAAACCCGAGTACACTGGCATCTATGTGGGCCTTCTAAGCGCCGCCTCGCCCACATCTCGCGGAAAGCAGTTGCTGCCGGATGATGCGGAGATTGCTTTTGCGCGCAGTCCGGAGCCCGGAGCATCGAGGGATGACGGCAATGTCCTGTTTGTCCGGTCCTCTACGCTGATGGCGCAACCGTTCAATGCAGCGCGCGCAGAATTGAGCGGCGAACCCACCCCGATCGCTCAATCGATTGCATCCTTGGGAGCATTCGGAGTATCCACCAATGGTGTTCTGGTCTACCGGGCGGGCCGTCAAGACCGTGAGCTCACCTGGTTCAATCGTCAAGGAAACGTTCTCGCCGCCGCGGCGCCGCCGGCTCCATACAACTTCCTGGCCCTTTCTCCGAACGATACCCGCGCAGCCGTTCAGCGCCTGGAAACCCTTCGTGCCGGCGATATTTGGATACTCGACCTGACGCGCGGCGGCCTGGGCACGCGCTTCACGTTCCATCCGGCGGACGATTTCGCGCCAGTGTGGTCACCGGATGGCAAACGTATTGTGTGGGCCTCCAGCCGCGATGGGCCGTCTGACCTATATCAGAGGTCGATTACCAGCGGAAGGGAGGAACCCCTTCTCCAGTCATCCCTTAGAAAATTGCCATTTGATTGGTCCAGCGATGGACGATACCTGCTTTATGGGGTGCGGAATACGAAAGGCAACGCCGACCTCTGGGTGCTCCCTATGACGGGCGAACGCAAACCCTGGGTCTTTGCGAATACGCAGTTTGATGAGAGCCAAGGCCAGTTCTCGCCGGACATGCGCTGGGTTGCCTATCAATCGGACGAATCCGGCGGAAGTGAGATTCACGTTCAGCCGTTTTCTCCCGGCTCCGGCGGTGGAGCCAACGTCATGGTTTCGAGTGAGGGCGGTTATCAGCCACGCTGGCGTCGAAACGACGGAAAGGAGTTGTATTACTTTACCGGCGACGGCAAATTGATGGCCGTTGACGTCGTCGCCGGCGCCACTCTCAAACTGGGTCAACCTCACGTGCTGTTTGCGCCGCCTATTTGGGCCGGCGGTGTCGACGGCGAAGTGCATCGCTGGGACGTCAGCGCGGATGGCCAGAAGTTCCTGATTCCTACATTGCCGGCCCAGGCGAAAACGGCTTTCACCGTGGTGATGAATTGGCAGGCGGCATTGAAGAAGTGAGTATGGAACGATGGCGACAGACAGGTTGAGGAACTCGTCCACGAGGCACATGAGAAGTGGCCTTCCGACTATGGCCGTCGCTAACGGCGACGTATAGTGCCAAGCGCTGCAGGTAATGCGACGTTAAAGGGAACGCACGTAATTAGGCAAGCGTTTCACCATACCGTTGACCAGTTCGAAGCTGCGCTCAGGGCTTACCATTTCTCCACTTCTGCTCTGGGAAAGAAGGTCCCGACTGGCGAGCGGTGGAGCGTCAATGCAACATTGCACGCAAAAACGTTGGTTGGTGACGACCCTTGCAGCTGTGTCTGCCTTTCAGCACTTCTCCACCGGGCTTGGCTTCAGGGTAATTCCCGCGCTCCGGCAGCTGCGCTCCACAGTTCGAGCCCTGACGGGTTTCGGTTTCCCATCCAGATTGCCGGCTGCGCCTTTTGAAAACACCACAAACAATCTGGCCGGGAGCCCTCCGAAAAAGGGTCTCGCTTGCCTTGAGAGCGGCCCCTTCGCTCCGGGTCGCCCCGATACCAAATTGCTGACATTCACCCGGTTATCCTTCTCTGTTGGAGGTTCGAGCGAGACGCAAAGCCAAATGCAATGCTAAGACAGAGCTAAGGTGCTCCAACGGATCCGGCGATGTTTCGTTTACTGAAATCGGTGGCCGGAATAGCCGACGCGCAATGAACGCGGGGCTCAGGCGCTCATCGCGATTAATGGCCTGCTAAACGGTACCACCAGCAAATTCGGAGCGTTGCAGGCCCCCGCAACTAACCGGATTTGCGTAAATCCCCAATGACGCGGGAACAACTTCAGCCGCGCAGTGAGGTACGGACGCCGATCTCCCATTCCTGAAGCATCCGCCGTCCGATCCCGGCAAACTCCTGATGCTCCTTCATATACGAGCGGACTTCTTTTGTGGTCGCCTGAATGGCTTCATCGATGCGCTCCAAGGTCTGTCTGATTTTGGCGGGTGTGCCCCCGGCGCGTGTTTCGCCGAGTTTCTTTAGTTCCTTTGCCATCGGCCATTTCGTCGAGCCGTTGAGCGTCAGGGCCAGGCTGTCTTTGGCGAGGTAGACGGACGTTGTCACGAGATCGTAGATGGGCGCAAGCCTTCCTTCGCCTTGTACATCGTCATAGACGATCCCAAAATTCTTCAGGTGCGCATCGCCGTTGCGCAACGCACAGTTAAGCGCTATTAGGATGAAGAGCCTGTCGAGATCCTCATTAACATGCGTGGAATTCGCAAATTGAGCAAATCGCTTCATCACCGAAGTCTCATAGCTGCCGCGATATTTCTCGTCGGTCCGGCGGGCGTTCAGAGCGCAGAAATCCTCGAATCCCCGATAAGTCCCATCCATGCGCAGATCGAAACGATCGATGACCAGCGCCATGCCGTCTTCCGCCAGACGGAAAGGGGGTACGTCGAGTCCGCATTTGCGCGCAACCGTAAGGCAGAAATATTCATTAGCGGCCAACTGCGGATATTCGTTCGCCTCCCACAGCTTTACGATGTGCGTCGCGCCTTTATAACTCTGCGAGAGCCGGTGGCCTGTATTCTCCATTTCAGCGAAGGCGTTTTCATCACGCACAAGGATCTTGGGCTGCACGCCGCTAATTCCGGAGAAAGACGCGAACTTCTCTAACAAATAGCGAAAGAGACCTCCGCCGCGCCTGTGTTCGAGAATCTCATCGACTGACTGAAACGGCACGTCTTCATGCAACTGCTCTTTGTCGCCGGTATAGCGTAGGCGGCCGACCTGCGAGCGACCCACGACCGACAGCAGGTCGAATTCATCAAAGGCGCCGGTGGCTTTCGCGAAAGCAAGACGCAGACGCTCCCGCAAGACGCCTTCGGGCAAATTCATCTCAAAAATAGGAAGCAGGCCAAAAGGAACGCTCCAGGAGGGAAGACGCACGGGCATCGTGACGGATACCGCCCGCGCCGCAGGCGTATCAGGCAGGTAGGCGAACGTGCTTCCACGCTCGCCGTAGCGGTCGAGCAGTCCTGCCTCAGCGGCGTCGGTCCAGACTTTGATCATCGCGATTCTCTTGCATCAGGTCGTCGAGGGTAGGGCGTTGCGAGCTTGCCTGCTGAAGCGCCAGCTCTAACCCAACTGCGGCAAGCAATTTGCCAATTTTCGAAAAGCCTAGCTCTCCGGCGCGTCCGTTTTCAAGCGCGTCGAGCGTGGCGCGGCTGATACCCGCTTTGCGCGATAGTTCGGTTTGGCTAAGCTTGAGCCTTTTACGCTGCTCAGCGATCTGGGTGCCTATAGAGACAAGATCCAGCATATTGCCTATTATAATAGGCATTTAGCCTATTCGGCGGTTGATTGCCTAATATATTAGGCGGCTGCGCCACTTCTCTTTAGCTGTTAGAACTGACATCGGATATCCTGACGTTGACGCACCCTCACCATTGCGCTAAGAAGTAAAGCGGCGATGTGGATCTTAGCCGGGTTGCTTTTGCTGCCGGTTACATTCAGCAAAGATATAGCGCCAGTGGTTTTTACGCACTGCGCGCCTTGCCATCATGACGGCGGGAGCGCTCCGTTTCCACTCACTGCTTTTGAAGATGTCTCGCGGCACGCGACGCAAATTGTGACGGTGACGCAGAGCCGTTATATGCCGCCTTGGCCGCCTGAGCCTAGGTTTGGCGACTTTGCCGGCGAGCGAAGCCTCACGAAGGACCAAATCCGCTTGTTTGCGGAATGGGTAGCGCAAGGCAAACCGCGCGGCGAACCCGCGGATCTTCCGTCTCCACCACACTTCACAAATCAGTGGCAGATGGGCACACCCGATTTGATCCTGCGCATGGCGCAACCGTTCCGGCTGCCGGCTAACGGCAGCGACATCTTTCGCAATTTCGTGATTCCGAGCGGCGTGAACGAAACCAAGTACGTCCGGGGGCTCGAACTCCGGCTCGATAACCCGCGCGTGGTGCATCACGCGAACGTCGTTCTCGACCGCACGCAGCGCTTACGCAAGCGGAATGGCGAAGACGGACAGCCTGGGTTTAGAGGTATGGACATAGTGACAGAAGCAGCTCCGGGAAATTTTGATCCGGATTCCCATTTCCTGTTCTGGAAACCGGCCAGTGTGTTGCGCCTGGAGCCTGATGACCTATCTTGGGGCCTCGATCCGGGCACCGATCTAATACTGAACCTTCACCTGCAACCAACCGGAAAGCCAGAAACAATTCAAGCGGAAGTGGGAATCTATTTCGCAGCACATCCACCTACGCGATTCCCCATGCTGATTCAACTGGAGCATGATGGAGCGATCGATATTCCGCCCGGCGATCGGGAATTCACCATCACGGACGATTTAGTTCTGCCGGTGGATGTGGATGTCCTCGCCATTTACCCTCACGCGCACTATCTGGGGAAATCGGTGGAAGCTTGGGCCGTTTTACCTGGCGGCGCGCGCCGTTGGCTGATTCGGATTCAGGATTGGGACATAAATTGGCAAGCGGTCTATGAGTACAAACATCCCATTGCGCTTCCGAAAGGCAGCAGGATCAGCATGCGAATCACATACGACAATTCGAGCGCCAACCCACGCAATCCGAACCGTCCCCCGAAGCGCGTCAAAACAGGCGATCGTAGCGAAGACGAGATGGGACACGTCTGGCTTCAAGTGCTGCCGAAGAACAAGGAGCTGCGTCTACCGCTCCAGGAAGCGGTGATGCGCCGGCGGCTGGAGAAGTATCCAGGCGATTTCCTGGCTCAATACAATCTGGCGGCGCTGTTGCAATCCAAGGGGGAATTGAGCGGAGCGATCGCGGCCTATCGTGGAGCATTGCAGGCTTCGCCGCGCAATCCAGTCGCGCACAACAGCCTCGCCGCCGCTCTCCTGATGCAAGGTCGCGTGACCGATGCCATCGGCCAACTTCGCGAGTGTCTGCGCCTTGATCCGGGATATCTGAATGCGCATTACAATCTGGCCAAAGCGCTCGCGGCAACCGACGACCTGGACGGCGCCGCAAAAGAATATGCAATTGTGCTCGAAAAACAACCCGAGGACGCGGACGCCCATGCCGGCCTTGGCACGATCGAATACAAACAGCGAAAATATGGGAGCGCGCTGGCGCATTTTCGGGACGCCGCACGGCTGAATCCGCGAAGCGCTGAGATTCAAGCAAATCTCGGTACGCTACTCGCAATTACCGGTGATTTGCCTGCCGCCGCGGAGGCCTTTGAACGGGCTTTGCGGATAGATCCGAACCAGGAGGCGGCCCGTGCGAATTTGCAAAAGGTGCGGGCGAGATTGGCCGCCGGGCATTAGCTAAGTTCGTCACAATCGCTCTCTTGAAACCGCTCCCTCGCGGTCGCGGCTCGGTCCGGATAATGTGCGCATCATGTGGCGTATCGCGTTTCTCATCGCCTTGAGCGATATCTAACGCGACGGGCCGGGGAGAGGTTTCGGAAAGCTTCCGCCGCGCATGCCTTGATCGAGCGTGTTTGCCAGTTGGCCTTCTTTCTCGCGCTTCAATCGTGCGCCTGTCGCGAAGGCTTCTTCGCTCCCCTGTTTGTCGCCTTTGATCCGTAGAATCTGGCCAAGCGTGTTAAACGGTCCTGGAGTGCTCGGATCGAGGCGAATGGCGTCTCGCAATTCCGATAGCGCGCCATCCAGGTCGCCACTTTGTTTCAGCGCAATGCCGAGCATGTAGTGAGCTTCCGCGTATTCGGGGCGAATGGCGATGGCTGCCTTCATCTCTCGTATCGTGGCCGGAAAATCTCCCGCTTGCCAGTGCGTAATACCCAGCGTGTAATGTGCTTCCGCGAGTGAAGGATCGAGCCGGATAGCCTCGCCGAGTTCTTTCTGCGCGGCTTCTAATCGATCTTGCATCTTAAGTGCGATCGCCAGATCGTAGTGGGCGGCCGGCGATTTCGAGTCGCTCACGATGGCCGCACGATAGGCTTTCTCCGCCTTATCAAACTCGCCCATTTTTAAGCAGGCGTATCCAATATTCATTTGGGCCGTAGCGTTGGCCGGATTGTGCGCCAGGACCTTTTGGGATTCCTCGATCGCCCGCTTCGGCTGTACTGTTTCAATCAGCAGAGCCGCGTAACCATTGCGGGTTGCATCATCTTTGGGATTCAGCTCGACCGCGCGTTTATAGGCGTTCACTGCACCGTCGAGATCTTGCTTACGCCGCAATGCCTGCCCAAGCGCGCTCCATGCGGGAGCCTGCGACTGGTCGATCGAAACCGCCGCCTTTAGCTCGGAGGAAGCCTCTTCGTAGCGACCCAATTCCAAGTAGGCGGAACCCAAGCGATAGCGATAGTCGAATACAGCCGGTGAGAGCTTTACGGCTTCTTGCAGTTCGGGCAGGCCTCCGTCAGCATCCTTGGCGAGCCAGCGCGCCACGCCGAGATGATAGTGCGCCGGCGCGAAATCACGATTGAGCGCGATGGATTTCTGGAAGTGATCTACGGCCTCAGACTGGCGGCCCAGAACGGCAAACAAGAATCCGATCCGGTCTTCCGATTCCGCCGACGCGCCCGGCAACTCCGCCGCTCTCGCGAGGGTTGCGAATGCCTCTTGCGAATTCCCGCTTCGAATGAGCTGCTCTGCTTTATTAGCCAATTGAGCCGGACTATCGGCTTGGAAGCTCAGCGCAAGAAGCAACAGGGAAGTACAGACGGCCGGCAATCATCGTAATTATAAGCGCCAAATCGCCGGTGCCGTGAGTTGCCTAACGCACTACTTGATTGCCACTAGAATTCTTATATACTGTCTAACACACATCTAACGCGATTCTGAAAAGTCTCGCCAGACGCGTAGATAGAGAGGGAGTTATGAAGAAGGCATTGTTCTATGTAGGAACGCTGCTGTTGCTGGTCCTGTTGCCGGCAGCGAATGTCAGGGCGCAAGCGGTTTATGGAAGCATTGTAGGAACCGTAACCGATTCATCGGGCGCCGCCGTGCCCAAGGTGAATGTCACGATTGCCGACACCGGGAAAGGCGTCAGCTATACCACCACAACCAATGACTCCGGCAACTACAGCCAGACGCACCTGATCGCCGGTGTTTACGAGGTTCGCGTCGCGGCCGCCGGCTTTCAGGCGTTTGTGCAAAGAAATGTCAAAGTCGAGGTCGATTCCACGACGCAGGTGAACGCTCAGCTTGCGGTTGGAACTGTGGGCGAGGTCGTGAACGTTACTGGCGAGGCGCCTCTGCTGAAAACGGAGAAGGGCGAAGTTTCCGATACGTTGAGCACGAAAGCGGTGGCAGAGTTGCCAGTGCTCGGGCGGGATATGAGCCGCTTATATTTCCTGGTACCCGGCGTGCAAGCAACCGGCACCACCGCCGCGAGCGAGCAACCGCAAGACATCTATCGGCCGTCCATTGGAGGACAGCCTTGGGGCGGTATCTCTTTTCAATTGGACGGCACGGACAACCGCGAGTCCGTCTTAGGCGAGCCGGTCATCACACCCAACCTCGACGCGACATCGGAACTGAAGATCTCCACTACCGCTTATGACGCCGAGTTCGGACAAGCGAGTCAGGCTGTGATTTCGGCCACAACTAAATCGGGCAGCAACGATCTTCACGGTTCGGCATTTTGGTACCGGCGCGATCAACGCGGCCAGGCGCGCGATCCGTTCTCGCAGAGCACTCCGATTGCCGGCACGACTGGCGTGTACATCCCGCCGACTGTCTGGAACCAGTTCGGCGGTTCGCTCGGCGGAAAGATTCAAAAGGACAAGACATTCTATTTCATGGACTATCAGGGAACGCGGCAAAAGAACAGCGGCTCCTTGTTGACTCGCGTTCCTACGGCCGCGGAACGCGGCGGCGACCTGAGTGATCTCAGCACGGACTTTTTCGATCCCGGCTGTGTTGGGACAACTTGCCTGACACCTGCTCAGCGGCTGCAGCCATTCGCAGGCCGCAGAATCCCCACGGCCCAGTTGTCGCCGCAGGCGCTGGCCTTGCTGAATTACATTCCTATGCCGAATGTCGCGAACGCCGTTGGAGCGAATCCG